>QALA01000083.1 GCA_003343565.1 Verrucomicrobiota bacterium
CGCCCGATTTTGCCTTCCGCGCCGAAACATTCGGCAAACCGGCATGCGAAATTGTTTCGGGATTTTTTGCGCACAAATTCATCGCAAACGCTTCGCGCGGTCCGAACCGGCCGCCTATTCGGGACTGCGCGCCTCTTCATATCGGCGGCGCGCGCCTTGTCAAAAATTAAAAACGGCGCGCGCCAAATTTCAAATTATCGAACGGAAAAACAAAGCCCGCAGAATTTTTGCGGCCGACCGGCTCCATATTCCAAACTTCGGAATTTCCCTTTGGGCGGCCGAATGCGCGAAACTGTGGTAGGGGTGGGGGTCGAACCCACGAACGGTATAACCGGACGGATTTACAGTCCGCATCCTTTGACCACTTGGATACCCTACCGATAAATTTAAAGCCGCTACTATACTTGGCAGGGTGCGCCGCTCAAGCTTTTTTTTGCCAGATTCGGAGTTTTTTTGAACGGCTTTTCAAACGGCATACCGCCCTCTTGCCAATCTCCGGCCGCAGCGCAAAGCCGCCCGCCCGCCGCAGGGGGCGAGAGCGTTGCCAAACGCGAAAAAAACAAAAAAATTGGGCGCGGCAAAAATTCCGCGCCCAAACGGCTAAACGCCCCCGGTTGAATTTTACGCCGACGCGCCGGAAAAATCCGGCCTAATCCCGGCCGCCTCCCGGCCCGCCGCGTCCGCCTCCGGGCGGCGGGGGCGGAGGATTGCTTATCATGCGCTTCATCATGTCGCGGACTTCAGGATCGCCGATGAGCTGCTCCTTTTCGGCGTCGCTGAGCTTGCCGTCGCCGTCCTTGTCGTACTTCTTTATGAGGGCCTGGCGCTTGGCGACCATGTCGTTGTGCATCTGCTGGCGCTCCTGCCGGCTGAGCTTGCCGTCGCCGTCCTGGTCGTACTTGGCGAGTATGTCGGCTGGAACCTGGCGCGCCTGACGCTGGCCGCGCGATCTGGCGAACATCTGGCGCTGTTCCTCCAAAAATTCGCTCAGCTCGCCCGCGTCGAGTTTGCCGTCGCCGTCTTTGTCGTATTTCTTGATTACGCCCTCGGCGTGTTTTAGGCGCATCTGTTGCAAATCCGCCATTTTTCCCTTAATGGATTTTACGGCTTCGGCGCGCTCCTCCTCATTGAGGCGCCCGTCGCCGTCCTTGTCGTATTCGCGCATCAGCTGTATCCGCATGGCGGGATCCATCTGGGAAAAGATCGCCATATTTTCGTCGGAGCGGCGGTTTTGCCGCGGAGCGTCTTGGGCGGCCGATGCCAACGGCAGTGCGGCCGCGGCGGCCATCATTATGATGATATTTTTCATATAGAGTCCTATGGGGTTGTAAAAAAATACAAGAATTTTCCTTTCGGATTCTTAAACGTCCGCATGCGCCCGAAGTTTCAGCGGAATATTTTTGTTTGAATATTTTTTACGATGAGGCAGAGTTTGCAGGCAAATAATTTTTTTAGACAATGTATCAGGTCACTTTCAGCAACCAAAGCATGGCCGAATTGAACAAGTTGGGCAAACTCGCCCAGCTGGAAGTTATAGACTCGTTCGGATCGCTCACCCAGGAAGAGCTTGAGGGCGGCCTTCCAAGCATCGGCAAAATAAACCGCGGCGGAAAGCAGTTCTACCGCTTCCGCACGGGAGACTTGCGCATATACTTTGAACTCCTTGAGGACAAGCAGACCCTGTATGCGCACTACATATTGCAGCAGCACACTTTGGCGGATTTCGTATTTCGCTTCAAGCTCCCGTTTAAGGAAGAGACGGCAATAGAGCAGGAAGACAACTTTTGGAAGTATTTGGAGTCGCTAAAAAAATGAACGAGCCCCAAAAACTTTGGCTCAATGTGCATCAGGCCAGCAAGATTTACATTCTGCCCAACCTCTTTACGGCGGGAAACCTGTTTTTCGGATTTCTCTCCATCATAATGTGCATACAGGCCAAGTTTTCCGCCGATGACGAAACCGTAAAAATGCTCGAAAACGTGGCGTTGCTGATTTCCCCGAACGCGGCGATGTCGTCGAGTTCCGCCGGATATCTTCTCGCCATAATCTGCATTTTGACGGCGTTTTTATGCGATGCGCTCGACGGCCGCGTTGCGAGAATATCGGGGAAGTCCTCCCTGTTCGGCAAGGAGTTCGACTCGCTTGCCGACAGCGTTTCGTTCGGGATAGCCCCGTGCCTATTGGTGTTCTTCCTGATTCTCAGCCCGACCGAAACCATGTCCGCCGGATACAGAAGCTTCCTGCGCAACACCGGCTGGCTGATAGGATTTGTGTTTATGCTCTGCGCGGCGGTGCGGCTGGCGCGCTTCAACGTCCTGACGAACCCATACATAGCCGGCCACGAGAAATACGAGCAGGGGGATTTCTCCGGCCTGCCCGCCCCGGCGGCCGCCGGCGCCGTCGCGTCGATTGCGCTGACGATGTTAAGCCTCGACCTCGGCAAGTACAGCGCGCTCCTCATGCCGCTAATGATACTCATAGCGTGGCTTATGGTCAGCAATATTCCGTATCCGTCGTTCAAGCACATCACCTGGACGACGAGCATGAGGTTTCGCTCGTTCATACTGACGATAATCTGCCTTATTTTGATTGTGGCGTTGCGCGAATACAGCTTCGCAATAATGTTTTTGTCGTACATATTTTACGCGCCGCTGCGCTACCTTCCCAGGGGGATTCGCATTGTGCGCTATAAGATAAACAAATTGCGTTCCTGACTTGCGCGAAAATGGCGGGCCGCAGGATATAAAAACCAATCGAATTGCGCAAGAGCCGCGCCGA
The DNA here is from genome assembly GCA_003343565.1 of Verrucomicrobiota bacterium. Lineage (GTDB taxonomy): Bacteria > Verrucomicrobiota > Verrucomicrobiia > Opitutales > Intestinicryptomonadaceae > Merdousia. Next base: position 2,779 of record QALA01000083.1, read on the forward strand.
ATATTCCCATACAGAATATATCCGCACCAAATATCCGCGCGCTGAATATTCCCGCGCGCAGCAAGCAGGCGCAACGCGTGCGCGCGACATGCGGGCTCGACATGCGGATATAAAACGTTCCGCAAGGCGCGGGATTGGCCCGCAACGGACGTTTGCGCCGATTGTGCGGCCGGCCGCCGGGCGCATTGCAAAAAAATTGAAACCGCGCCGCTTCGGGCGGCGTCCCAAAGAAATCCTCAAGGATTGTTTGCGGGCCGAATGAGATCAACCTTCATATCGACATACTCCGTCAAAGTTTCGGGAGCCGGCTTGTTTTTGCGTATGTCGCGGGCCATTCTTGGGGCGGTTTCGCGCAAATCCGAGCATTTTCGCACCAAAATACGGCGCGCTGCAAATCTTTGGGCGCGTTTGTGCCGCTCCAGTAGCGCCATGCAACGTAGAGTCTGGTGAGGTCGTCCATCTTTTCGGCGGCGTGTTCGAGCCAATAGAACGCCTGTTCCTCGTCTTTCGGGAAACCGTCCTTGCCCTGCATATACAGGTTTGATATCTTCAATGCGTACGACGGATCCTTCTCGGCTATCTTCATGAAGAGCTCCCTGGCCTTCTTAGGATTTTTCGACACGTATCTGCCGCGGGCATACATTTTTGCCAGAGTTTCGGCGGAATCCAAATTTCCGTTTTCCGCAGCCCGCGAATGCCAATACACCCCCTGCGCGATATTGCGCGGCAGACCGTCCCGGCCGCGCAGATATTTTTTGGCTATCGAATTCATAGCGAGAACGTTGCCGTTCTTTGCGGCGTCGACTTCAAGCTCCGAAAAACGCCTGCTCCACTTCGCGTATTTTTGCGCGTCGCCGTTTTTGCCGTATATTTCGAGTATCTTTACCAAGGCGTCCGGGTGGTTTAATTCCGCGGCGGACTCTATCCAATAGACAGCCCTCTCCGGATCTTTCGGAACGAGATACCCGAAGAGATAGGCGTTGCCCAAGACCCACTTTTCCTGGGCTCCGCCGTTTTCGGCGCCGAGCTCGCGCCAGCGCACGGCTTCCTTTAAGTCCCGCTTTACGAGCGAGCCGTTGCCGTACAAAACGCCGAGATACACCTGTGCGGGGGCAAAGTTTTGCCGCGCGGATTTGGTTATCCAATTTACGGCCTGCGCGGCGTCCTTCGGGAATCCGCCCTGTCCGAGGGCGTAGAACGAGCCGAGCGCCAGCTGCGCGCCGGCGTCCCCCGCCATTGCCTTTTCGAGAATTTCCTTCGGATCGGCCTTCGCCGAAGCCGCAGTCTGCGCCGGAGCCTGTACCCCGCCGGACGCCGGAGCCGCCGCGGGCTGAATTTGAGCCTGGGCAAACGGATCCTGCCCGTTCGCCGCAAGGGAGAGCGCGAGTAAAAGCGCAAATGCCGCCTTAAGTTTTTTCATATCGCCTGCTGGGCCAACAGTCCGCTGCGCCCCGGAAATTCCGCCATTCGAATCTCGCACGCCGGAACCGAATGCGGAGCGGACAAAACCTTTCGCGCGCACGCCTCCAAAGACGCGAACTCCACGCCCTCGGCCGCCGCCCTGGACAAAAAGTCCCCGAACAGGCGCGCGTACGCCCCGCCTTCAAGTTCGGCGTGAACGGTCATGACGGAGAAATCGCTTCGGGAAATATCGCCCATATAAATGTCGGCAACGTCGTCCGTTTTGACAATTCCCAAAAGCTCGTCCAGCGTCGGCAACGTCGTGGGAATCTGGAGCGTCTTAAAGCTCCTTCCCCCCATCGACGGGAAAAAGGGCGTCTTCCCGCGCGCGTCGGAGGCGTACAATAGGCCGGCCTTATCCTCGGCTTCAAGAGCGTCCGGGGTTATTTGCCAGCCGGGCGCCCCGCAACACTTGGCGGTTTCGCCGAAAATTTTTTCAAACTCCGCCCGCGCGCGCATAAATTCCATGTCCACCTCCGTGGGCCGCATGCGCGGCAGCCTCTCCTGCCAGTTGAAGTGGTCCCAACTGTGGATTCCGCACTCGAACCCCGCCGCGCGAACCTCCTTCATCTGCGCAGAGCACAGCTTCGAGATCTTCGGAGCCTTCAAGAGCGTGCCGTAAAGCAGCGTCTTTATTCCATAGTTGCCAGCAACGTTTGAACGCAGGCACTTTTTCAAAAAACCCTTTCTGAAAATCCTGCGCAAAGCCTTCCCCGTGTTGTCAGGCCCGAACGAAAACAGAAACGTCGCGGGAACTTCAAATCTCTCAAACAGCCCGCGCAATACCGGAACGCCGTCCCGCGTCCCCCTGTACGTGTCTACGTCGACTTTTATTGCAAGTTTCATGCCCGTTGCGTCAGCGCGCAGCCCGTTCAAGCTCGTAGTCCCTGCCCAGCAGGTGGTAGTCGAGCGTGAGTTTTACGGCCGTGCGCAAATCCGTCTTTGGAGTCCACCCCAGAATCTCGCGCGCCTGCCTTATCGACGGAACGCGGCGGCTGACGTCCTGATATCCGTCGCCGTAATACTCCCCGGCCGGCACGTCCTCAAAGACGACCGATTTCGCCTTGTCGGCATACCCCGGATACTCCGCCACAAGCTCGACGAGAAGCTCCGCAAGCTGCCTGATTGAAAACTGCATGTCGGGATTGCCTATGTTGAATATTTTTCCGCTGGCGCACCCGCCCGCGTTTTCCAAGATTTTCATCAGGCAGTCTATTCCGTCGTCTATGAAAGTGAAGCTGCGCTGCTGCGCCCCGCCGTCGACGAGCTTTATCGGCTTGCCGTTTATCACATTGTGGGCGAACTGCGTCAACACGCGCGATGCGCCCTCTTTCGGGGAGGAAATGTCGTCCTGCTTCGGCCCTATAAAATTGAAGGGGCGAAACAGTGTGAAATCAAGCCCCTCGTGCTTTCCGTACGCCCAAATTACCCTGTCCAGCATCTGCTTGATGCACGAATAAATCCAGCGCTCCTTTTCTATCGGTCCGAGAACAAGAGGCGAGGAATACTCGTCGAATTCCGCGTCGGGGCACATTCCGTAGACTTCGGAAGTCGACGGAAAGACTATCCTCTTTCCGTATTTGGCGCACCATTTGACTATCTCTATGTTGGATTCGTAGTCCAAGCGGTACACGCGCAGCGGATCGCTGACATAAAGCGCGGGAGTCGCAATCGCCACGAGGGGCAAAACGACGTCGGCCTGCCTGACCGCGCCTTCAATCCAGTCGGAGTCCCTGAGGGCGTCTTTTTTGAAGAAGTGAAACCTGTCGTTTTTCAGGCAGTTTTCGATCTTCGCCGTTCCGAGATCCATTCCGACCACTTCCCAGTCGGTATCGGCAAGTATTCTCCACGCCAGCGACGAACCTATAAAGCCGTTCACTCCGAGAATCAACACCTTCTTTGCGCTCTTCATAACCCTTTTGATTCAATAGACGCGCCCGCACCAAGCAAGCATAAAATGGCCGGCTGGCGTTATCGGCCGGTCCCCCGACGCGCAAAGGCGCGCAGAGAAAACGGCGGCGCGAAGGCGGTATATCGGCGGTTGCGGGCGGTGTGTCGACCGCGCGCGGGCGGAACGCGGGCAAAGGCAGGAGGCCTGCGGCGCAAAAATTTTGTTGCATTGAAAAGCCCATGGCTCCACTATATGCGCTTTAAATCGGAAAAACTTATGGTATCATATAAAGATCTCGGCTTGGTCAACTCGCGCGAATTGTTCAAAAAGGCCATCGACGGCCACTATGCCATTCCCGCGTTCAACTTCAACAACATGGAACAGATGCAGGCGATAGTTCAGGCCTGCGTCGAAACGAAGTCCCCCGTGATATTGCAGGTGTCCAGCGGCGCGCGCAAGTATGCGAATCAAACGCTGCTCAGATACATGGCGCAGGGAGCGTGCGAGTATTCAAAAGAGCTCGGCCACGCAATTCCGATAGTCCTGCACCTCGACCACGGAGACACATTCGAGCTTTGCAAATCCTGCATCGAATACGGTTTTTCGTCGGTCATGATCGACGGCTCCGCCCATTCCTATGACGAAAACGTCGCCCTTACAAAGAAGGTCGTGGAATTTGCGCACGACCACGACGTCACCGTCGAAGGCGAGCTCGGCGTATTGGCCGGAATCGAGGACGAAGTCTCGCACGAGACGCACTCCTACACCCGTCCCGAAGAAGTCGAAGACTTCGTGAGCAAGACCGGCGTGGATTCGCTGGCGATTTCGATCGGCACCTCGCACGGCGCCTACAAATTCAAGCCCGAACAGTGCACGCGCGACGAACACGGAAGATTGGTTCCGCCGCCGCTGCGCTTCGACATTTTGCGCGAAATAGAAAAGCGCATACCGGGCTTCCCGATTGTCCTGCACGGCTCCTCGTCCGTCCCGCAGAAATATGTCGACATGATCAACAAGTACGGCGGCAAGCTTGAGGCCGCGGTCGGCATTCCGGAAGAGCAGCTGCGCGAGGCCGCGAAATCGGCCGTCTGCAAAATAAATATCGACTCCGACGGCCGCCTCGCAATGACCGCCGCGATCCGCCAGGTGTTTGCGGAAAAGCCCGCCGAATTTGACCCGCGCAAATATCTCGGCCCCGCCAGGGAAGAGCTCAAGAAGCTCTACATGCACAAAATCGTAAACGTATTGGGTTCCGAAAACAAGGCGTAGCCGAATCTCAAGCGGCATGCGACAGGGGCGTTTCCTTTACAAAAGGACGCCCTTTTTGTATGTACGTACATTCCCAAACGGCGCATTCCGCAAGGCAGCACGCCATATGGGAACGCCTTTTTGCATGTGCGCGCAATATCGCCTTTATGCTCGAACGCGCATATAGACATATTGTGCTAAAACGCGCGCGGGAATCGGGAGCAAAAAACGGAGAAA
>QALA01000036.1 GCA_003343565.1 Verrucomicrobiota bacterium
CGAAAATTTAAAGGCTTTGGGGCGGACTTGTCGGCCGGGTTTGAGTTTGGAAACTTTTTGCGCCGCTCCCCCCAAATGAAGTAAGATTTGGAAAAATTTTTGCCCTGTTCCAAGTTTAATACAAGCTGAACCGTTCTTGCAGCCTTCCTGAACTGCCCTTGCGACAACTTTCCCAAGAATTTCTTTCCAAATCCCGCTTCATTACTCCAAAATCAAATTTCACGATACGTCAACTGCGCATATTTTGAGCGCCGGGACGCTCTTTTCAAACGCCCGCCCGCTCTCCGCGCGGAATGCGCGCAGGCTTAGGGAATGCGCGCAGGTTTAAGCGGGGCAAAAAAACGGGGAATCGCGCGCGGCGCAATTCCCCGAAAAATTCAAGTTTTGCTTTGAGAATCGAATTTTACAAGAAGTCCGCGGCTTTCGCCTTCGCCGGACTTCGGGCTACTTGGCGGCCTTGGCCTTTTCGACGAGCGCGGAGAATGCGGCCGCGTCGTTTATTGCCAGCTCGGAGAGCTGCTTTCTGTCCATCTCGATTCCGAGCTTCTTCAGGCCGGACATAAATACGCTGTACTTGAGGCCCTCAGCGCGGCAGGCCGCATTGATGCGGGCTATCCAGAGCTTGCGGAATTCGCGGCGGCGCACGCGGCGGTCGCGGTATGCGTATTTGCCGGCGCGTTGGACGGCGTCTTTTGCATAGCGGAAGAGGCGGGACTTGTTCCCGAAATAACCCCTCGCGTTTTTAAGCGTGCGCTTTCTGCGTTTGCGCGACGCAACTGAACTTGTCACTCTTGGCATGTTTTATTTCTCCTGATTTTATGTGTCTGGGGGTCGCCTTCACCCTTTCGACGGATTTTTGTTGAGACCGCTTAGACTACGCGAAAGGCATCGCCTTTTTGACATTGGCGGCCACTCCGGGCGTGACGAGCTTGTCGTGCCCCATCGCCCTCTTTTGCTTGACCGACTTTGCGCTGAGCAGATGGCGTTTGCCGGGGCTCCTGCGAAGAACCTTGCCGCCCGCCGTAATCTTGAAGCGTTTTGCTATGGATTTCTTTGTTTTTTGCATGTCTTAAGTAAGAAAAATGTTCATAAAACCGATTTGGCCGGGCGTGTAAAGAAAAAATTTTGCGCGTTTTGTTCGCCCCCTTCCTCTCCGCCCCCTCCCGATTGGGCCGCATTCCGATTTGGCGTTCCAATCCGCCGCGCTGGAGGCGCGCTTTAGTTTGATGCGCGGCATTCGCATTGCTTCGGAGCCGCCTTTTTTGTGGGGGGGGAGACGCGTCGCGTCGATTTGGGGATTTTTGTGCGCGTCGATGCTTGCGGCCGGCATTGGAAACTTTGGCGGACCTCGGAAATTGCGGCAAAAAAGCGCGGGAGCGGCGCAGGGGACGGCGATTGGGGAATTTTTGCTAACGCAAGGCGGCGTCGGGCGGCGGAGTTGGAGGGCAGCGGGGTTGGAGCGGCAAAGACTGAACCGCCGAAAGAATTGAGTCGAGCAAGAGGGTCGGCGGGTGTTGGGAATCGCGCCCGCGCGGCGGGGAAACGGCGGTGTCGGCGGGGGGTGCGAACGTCTGGAAATGGCGGGGAAAAGGCGTTGAGCGGCGGAATGGCGAATATTTGTTGACCCGTTTTGCGTTCGGGGCGGTGTATCGTAAAGTTTGATTTTGGAAAAATGAAGCAGGATTTGGGAAAAGACTCTTGGCAGAAGCGTCGCAAGGGCGGTTCAGGGAGGTTTCAAGAAGGATTTTCAGCTTATGTTAAACTTGGAGCAGGGAGAACATTTTTCCAAATCATACTTCATTTGGGGGTGCCGACGCAAAAAGTTTCCAAACTCAAATCCGGCCTAAGTCCGCCCCAAGGCCTTTAAATTCCCGCAATTTCCCGCTTCAAATCTCATCTTTCAAACATCGGCGGAACGGTACCTATGCGGCTCTGCTCTGTGCGAAACGCGATACATAATTTGGTCCGGCGGGAATTTATACGTTGCAAATTTTGCCCGCATTATGAGGCTTTTTTGCGAAATGTTGCGCAATGTTTTTTGCCGTTGTCTTTTCCGGCCGCGGCGCGGGCGCAGGCTTGCTTGCGGGCTCGCAGTGGGGGCGCATGCTTAAGGCGGATCACATCAGGGAGATGGGGTCCACGTCGAGAACCTCCTCGACGTCTGCGTCCATCGGGAAATCCCTTTTCAAGGCGAGAATTTGCGCGACCACCGGCCTTATCGAGCGGCAGAAGTACCATATGTGCCAGCGGTAGAAATCCTGCGTCCGTTCGAGCGGCGCGGGCGCGGGGCCGCGTATCTGGCAGAGGTTTCCAAATCGCGCCTGCGCGAGTTTCGCCCATTCCTCGGTGTAGAACGAGAGTTTGCGCTCGCTTCTCGACCGGAATATCTGGCGTATGAGGCGCGTTGCGGGGGGGTATCCGAATTCCCGCCTTGCGGCGAGCTCCCCTTCCAGAAAGGCCTGCATGTCGTCCCGCTTTGCAAATTGTATGGGCGCGGCTTCGGGAGAGCGGGTTTGGACTATCACTTCGCCCTCGTCGCTCCCCCTTCCGGCTCTTCCGGCGACTTGAACTATCAGCTGGTAAGTCTTTTCCGCTGCGCGGAAGTCGGGCATTCGCAGGCAGGTGTCGGCGTCGATTATTCCCACGAGCGTCACTCTCGGAAAGTCCAGGCCCTTGGCTATCATTTGCGTTCCTATGAGAATGTCGAGCCTGCCGGTCCGGAAGTCGCCCAGAATTTTTCTGTAATTGTCGCGCCGCTTCATTGCGTCCCTGTCCATGCGGCCTATGCGCGCACCGGGGAACATTTTTGCCGCCACGTCCTCGACCTTCTGCGTGCCGTGCCCGCGCCAGCGGGCCTTTTGGGAGCCGCATTCCGGACAGGCGAACGGCGCCCGTTTTGAATATCCGCAGACGTGGCACTTGACCAAGTCCTCATTGCGGTGCCACGTCATGCTGACGGAGCAGTGCGGGCACTGTTCGACATACCCGCAGTCCGGGCACTCGAATATCTTTGAGTATCCGCGGCGGTTGAGCAGGAGTATGATTTGCTCGCTGCGCTCCAGCCTTTGGGCGATTTTGTCGCACAGGGCGCGCGAGAGCAGGGCGCCGCCTTTTTCGCGCGTCATGTCCGCTATGTACACGCGCGGCATTTTTGCGCCGTCTATGCGCCGGGTTATCCTGCTTAGGGCGTACTTGCCGCTCTCGGCGTTGCTGAGGGTTTCGAGCGCGGGGGTTGCCGAGCCGAGCACGCAGGCGGCCCCGACCTTCTGCGCCCTTAGTATCGCTATGTCGCGGGCGTTGTAGCGCGGCACGCTGTCCTGTTTGTATGCGCCGTCGTGCTCCTCGTCCACTATTATCAGCCTCAGGTTTTCCAGCGGCGCAAACACGCACGAGCGCGCGCCGACGACGACCTTCGCCTCCCCCCGCGCTATCGACCTCCATGCGTCGAGCCTCTGTCCGGAGGTCAGCCCGCTGTGCCACACCACGAGGCCGCAGTCGCCTAACCTGCTCTTGAGCCTCCCGACCGTCTGCGGCGTGAGCGATATTTCCGGCACTAAAAATATGCACGTTCCGCCGCTGGCTATGACACTTTTCATCGCCCTTATGTAGACCTCCGTCTTGCCCGAACCGGTGACCCCGTAGAGCAGCCGGGGCGAGAACTTTCCGCTCGAAGCGTCCGCGCGCACAGCCTCGAATGCGGCAAGTTGCTCTTCGTTTAGTTCGAGGTCCGCGCTTGACGTCAGTTCCGCCGCCGCCGTTTCGTCGTCGTATCCGGAGCGGGAAATTTCCGTCTTGGATATTTCAAGAATGCCTTTTTTCTCCAGCGCGTCCGCGGCGGAGGCCGGAACTTTCGCGAGCTTCAGCAGCGCGGAAAGCAGTATCGGCGCGCCCCCTGCGAGCGCGGAACATATTTTTGCCTGCGCCGGCGCGCGGGCGCGCAGCTTGTCCAATTCCGCTTCCGACAATTCCCGCAAAAGCCGGGCCTGCTTTGCCTCCAGCGCGCCTTTGCCCGCGCGCACGGCGGCGGGTATCATGGCTTCGAAAACGCTTTGAAGGCCGCAGCCGTAGTACGCGCTAATCCAGCGGGCAACTTCGAGGAGATCGTCCGTCAGCGCGCGTTCGGGCTGGACGAGAAAATTTACCTTCTTGAGCCTGAATCCGGACGCCTCCGCCGCCGCTTCGGCCGGGCCGAGCGTTTCGAGCACGACCGCATTCGCGGTCGTTCCGCGCAGGGGCACGTTGACGAGGCTTCCGCGCCGTACGGCTTCTGCGAGGGAGTCTGGCAGGGCGTAGGCGAGGGGTTTGTCTATCCCCCGCAAAAGCGCGACCTTGACTGCCTTTCCGCCCGACGCCAATGCGCAGTGTCCGCCCCGCTCAGTTGGAGTTTTGCGCCGGAGCCGCCCCGGCGTTCTTTGCGGCGGCTTCGGTTGCGAATTTCACGAGGAGCGCGATTGTCTTGGTGTCGATTTCCGTCCTGAATGTCGCGGCGTCCCTCTTGAATTTTACGAATCCGGGAATGTCTTTGAGGTCTGCGATGTCGGTCCCGTTTGACAGCAGCTTGAAAAGTTGGCGGACATTTGCCAGCGCGGTGATGTCGTTGTCGCTCTTGGCGTATTTTGCAAGCATGGGATTCGGCTTTGAGAGGTTTTCGACCGCGGCCTTCAGCGACTGCGCCGATCCGGACTGCACCAGCAAGCCGTCCTTCACGCAGAAAAACGACGTCTGCGTGTCGTCCGTAGAGGAGAGCGAAATCCTGTTTTCGTAGGCGTCGATTCCGCCGATGTCCGTCTTCTTGATGGCGCTCGACAGTTTGATCTCCAGCGGATTGCCCTCCGCGTCGAAGGAATTTATCTTCATGCCGGAAAGCGAGGCGAAGTATTCGGCTATTTTTTCCGCGCTGCACGAAGTTTGGGAGACTGTCACAAATTCCGGAATTTCCGCGTTCGACGGGATTGAAATCGCCGCGGCAAACGTCTCCGAGCTGTTTTTTGAAATCTCCCTGGCAAGTTCGATTTGGCCCGCGTCCAATTTTACGAACGCTGAGATCGTTTCGAGCGCCATGTCTATTGACAAATCTGACACCGCCGCCGAATTGGCCGAACCTATTATTGTCAGAAGGGCGTCGGGACTTATCGCGCCCAATCCCCTTACTTTTGCGCGCTTCGGGTACGAGCCGAACAGCTTTGCCAATCGGCTTCCGGGCTTTGCGAAGGCGGCGGCGCAAAGCTCCAGCTTTCGGGCGTTCAAGTTCGCGTCAATCCGGAAAGATTGGCATTCCGAAAGGATTTTTTCAATCGAGGCGGCGGCCTGTTTTAGCTGGAGCGCCTGCGGAGTGTCAGGAAGGTTCTGGAAATGGTAGAACTTCATCTTGTCCGCCCGGATTTCCACAGAGGCGTCGGCGGAGCTTTTTTGGGCGGATTCCGCAAGCAGGGCGTCGGCCATCGCCCCAAATTCCGCGTCGCCTATGGGCGCGCCGAGGTTGGCGAAAAACCAACCGTTTTTGGCCGTGTTTTGCGTCTGCGCAAGACTTTTGCAAATCGCGGCGGTTTTCGGGTCGGCTTTCGCCGCCAGAATAGTGTGCGGCTTTTGCGCGCCGTTGTCGAAAATTCCGATCAGGACGTTTTCGGACGAATCCACGCCGTCGAAAAACGGATAGCCGAACTGCGCGAGCATCACGGCAATCAGCATCTGGTTTTGCGCGGAGGCCTCAGGGGCAACCGCCCTTGCAAATTCGTCCGCGTTTTTTGCCAGCTTTTGCGGAGGAGCAAGGCGCACGACCGCGACCGGGGATTGCGCCTGAATCTGCGAAAATAAAAGCGGCGCCAAACACGCGCCAAGAAGCGTTGCCAGAATCTTTTTCATATTTACGGCATACTATTTAACAAAGTTCGCTTTTTCCAGCCAATTCGGAATTTTTTTCGGGGGGTCGCTTCAGGCTTGCCTGCGCGGATCGGCGATGTCGCGCAGGACGTCTCCGAGCATGTTGAAGGTCAGGACCGTCGCGAATATCGCCGCGCCCGGAAGCAGCAGCCACCAGAATCCCAGCATGAGGACTTTCGTGTCGCTTTGGGCCTGCGCGAGCATCAGCCCCCACGAGGCCGACGGCTCCTGTATTCCCAGGCCCAAAAACGACAGCGCGGCCTCGCCCAAAATGTATGCCGGAATCGAGAGCGTCGCGCTGACTATCAAGTAGCTTAGCACGTTGGGTAGAAAGTGCTTTATTATGATTTTGACCGGGCCCTCGCCCATGCTCTTTGCCGCCAGGACATATTGGCGCTGCGCGAGCGAAAGCGACATTCCCCTTATGACCCTCGCCGTCGACGCCCACCCGAAAAGCGACAGTATTATGACTATCATCAGGTACATTTGCGCGCTGTCGAAGTGGGGCGCGAGGGCCGAGCGCATCGCAAGGAGCAGGTAGAGCGACGGTATTGCCATCAGAAATTCCACGAGCCTCATGGATATGAAATCGAACGCTCCGCCGAAGTATCCGGAAAGTCCGCCGACCAAAAATCCGACCACCATAGTTATGGCTATGCCGATGAATCCTATGCTCAGAGAAACGCGCGCGCCGTAGAGCATTCTTGAGAACACGTCGCGGCCGGTCGAGTCGGAGCCCAGCAGGAATATGCGGGCGTCCTCCCGGTCGGAGTCCGCCCCGAACAGTCGGAGTTTGAAGGGGATTGCCCCGAATATTTTGTAGTCGCTATTTTTGTCGAAGGTGAAGAATTTTACCCGCAGTCCCTCGCCTTCGATCGGTTCGTATTTCGCCGCGCTCGGATCCGCGTTTCGGTAGACTTTCGCCCACAGCGAGCCGTCTTTGAAGAAGAAGCCCGTGGGCGGGTGGAAGGATTTGTCGAGGCACTGGCGCGTGGGGGAGTAGGGCGCCAGGAACGGGGCGAATATCGCCGCGGAGTACATGGCCGCAAGAACCGCAAGCGCGGCCGCCCCGCGCGGGGAGCGCGCTGCCTGCGGAAGAAAATTCTTCGCAAAGAACCTTCCCGCCCAGACGAGCCCCGCGGCAAGCAGCGCGACCAGAACCGCTCCGCCTGCCATGAGCGCCCACACCGCGCCGCGCTTGAGCGCGCCGAAAATTTCCGGCCGGCACTCCGACAGCCACGTTAGGCCGACCGCCGCCGCAAGTGCC
>QALA01000052.1 GCA_003343565.1 Verrucomicrobiota bacterium
AGGATATATCTGCCGCTGCGCAACTGTCTGGTTTCGGCGGAGCTCGGAATACCGAAGAGCGCGTACTTCAGGGCGATTCCGGCGCGGAATGAAAAGCCGCTCGTCTTTTACGGAACGTCGATAGTCCACGGGGCGTTTGCCTCGCATGCGGGGTTGTCCCACCCGTCCGTCATCGGGCGCAGGCTGGACAGGCCCGTGATAAATTTGGGCTTTTCCGGCTCGGCGAAAATGGAGATTGAGATGGCGGACATTCTCGCCGAGCTCGACGCTGGGGTTTATATAATCGACTGCCAGCCCAACATGAACGAAAAACTTGTCGAAAGCAACTGCGAGAAATTTTTGCGCCGCCTGCGCCAGTTGCGTCCGGACACGCCCATTCTGCTTGTCGAACACCCGAATTCCGCGCGGGATTGGTATTGGAAGGGCAAGGGCGCCAAGCGTCCGAAAAAGTGCTATATGCAGCGCGACATCTACAAAAAACTTTGCGGCGAGGGCGAAAAGAATATGCTCTACCTAAAGGGCGACACATTGTACGGCACGCACGGGGAATCTTCGATAGACGACATTCACCCCGGCGATTTGGGCATGATGGAGCTTGCCGACCAAATGACTCCGCTGATAGGTCAGCTACTCAAAAAAAATTCCGCCGGCGGCTGATTTTTGCAGGCTTTTAACCGGTTGCGAACAGTCCTTTTCAAAAAAAATTGCGCGCGCGCCTTGCGCGAAAAAAAAGTTTTTTATGCGTAAAAAATCCCGCGCGAAATTTTAATGCGTACCGCGCGCGACGTTCTTCAGATTTTTCCGCCGTTTTGTTGCGGAGGGGAGGGCGCGAAGTTCGCACAGGCGGGAGTTTGAGCGCGGGCGCATTGGTTTGTTATGAAGCATTGCGCACGGAGATTTATTTCGAGTGGGGGAGCCGGCGCGTTTGTCTTAGGCGTTGTAAAAGCGTTGTAAAAACCGGAGATTGGATTTGGGTTTCTGCGCGTACGCCTGTGAAAAATTTTTGCGCGGCATAAAGCGTTGGGTCATGTTTGAAATTTGAGTGTGGCACGTTTTACAAAGTCTGGATTCGCGCATTGATTTGCCCGCGGAACATTGCGCGTTGGGATTCATTTCGAGTGGGGAAGTCGGCTCGTTTGTCTTGGCGGGCAGAAGTTTTTAAATAAAACGTTGGCGCGTGCGTGCAAATCTGATCCAAAAAAGCGCGCCAATCGGCGGTCTTTCCGCGTCGCGTTCGTTTTTTTTTCGGGGGCCGAATCTTTTACCAAAATTTTATTTTGGCGCGCATGCGACCCTTCGCTTCAATGCCCTTCAGCGCGCCTTAAATGGGCGTCTTTTTTCGTAAAAAAATTTTTGTGCAGCCGGCGCGCGCCTATTTTTCCTGCGGCTTTACTATGTGGTAGGATATTGAAAAATTGCGCAGAACTCCGAACAGCGTGTCCTTTTTATTTTTTACAAATTCGTCGTAGGCGGCTTGCAAGTCTTTTGAATCGGAAACTTTTTTGCGGTTGACGGATATTATGATGTCGCCCGGCTCTATTCCGGCGAGCTCAAACGGGAATCCGCTCCTTATGCCTATCACCATCAACCTTGAGTCCGCGGTTATCTTTTCCTGCCTTGCGAACGGCTTGGTTATTTCGCGCATTCCGGCGCCCCATTTTTCAAGGGCGTACTCGCGGCCGACGCGGCTTTCAAGCTCCTCGCTCTTTGCGGTCTTTTCCAAAATCCTGCCGTCGCGCATAATTTCCAATTTGACGTCGGAGCCTATCGGGAGGGAGGCGATGTAGCTCATGATTGCGGGCAGCTGCTCCGGGAAACGCCCGTCGATTTCTCGGCCGTTTATCTTCAATAGAATGTCTCCCGGCAGGACCCCCGCGATTTTTGCCGGCGAGCCCGCGTCGACATTCCGAATGAGCGCGCCTTTGTTCATGTCGAGGTCAAAAAATTTTTCCATATCCTGCAGCGGCGCGGGCGTTATCCCGATGTACGCGCGCCTCACGCGGCCGCGTTTGAGCAGCTCTTCCATTGCGGATTTTGCCGCGTTTACGGGCACCGCGAATCCGAGGTTGTTCGAGTTTGTGTACGCGCGCGTGTTTATTCCCACCACGTCTCCGTTGGGCAGGGCGAGCGGACCTCCGCTGTTGCCGGGATTTATCGCGGCGTCGGTTTGAATCCAAGTGTTGAACACGCCGGTCTCGTACCCGCTGTTTAGAATCGTGCCCTCAAAATAACGCGTGGTGTTTGAGACTATTCCGCGGGTGACGGTCCGGGCGAATCCGTGCGGGGTGCCGACGGCGTAAACTTCGTCGCCCGGCGCGAGGGTGTCGGAATCGCCGAACTTTGCGTGCGAGAATTTTATATTGCGCCGGCGCAGGTCGTCGGTGTCCAATTTTATTACGGCCAGATCCGTCCAGTGGTCCCAGCCGACGAATTTCGCCGGCACGCGCTCAAGGTTGGCAAGCGTGACGACGAGCTTTACGGCGTACTCGTTGACCACGTGCGAGTTTGTCAGAATCATGCCGTCTTCCGTCATTATCACTCCGGAGCCGATCGAGCGGTCTATTCTGTTGCCGCCGTCCTTTTGGGAAGTCGTCCAGACGTCGATTTTGACGACGCTGTCCATGAGGTTCTTGAATCCCTCCCGACTCGATTCGTCCGCCGCTCCGCCAGTCCGGGGAGGATTGGAGGCGCACGAGATCGCGCACAACACAGCCGCAAACGCGGCGAGTATTCCTGCGAATTTCATGCTATTTCGATTCCGGCCTTTTGCCGCATTCGGCCTCTACGGTTATGGCTATTCCGCCGCGGGAATTGAATCTTCCGGTCACCTTGCACCAGACGGGTTTGAGCGCGGCGGCGAGGTCGTCGAGTATGGTGTTGGTGACGTGCTCGTGGAAGCAGCCCTCGTTTCTGAACGACCACAGGTAGAGCTTGAGCGACTTGCTCTCCACAATAAGTTTGTCCGGGACGTATTCTATCGTTATGTCCGCAAAGTCGGGCTGTCCGGTCGCGGGGCACAGGCACGTAAATTCCGAAGTGCGCAGCGTGACCGTATAGTTGCGGCCGACGCTCTTGTTCGGGAACGTCTCCAGCTTTCTGGTCGCCTTGTTTCTTTTTCCGGAGCCCAGAAGCGTTATGTTTGAGAGGTCTTTTTTTGTAGTCTTTGGCATGTTTTGGGCCTTTTTTCAGTCTTTTGCGCCGCGGCGCGCCGGAGGGCGCCGGGGTCAGAACGAGAGCATCACCTTGCCGTTTCGCCCGCCGCTCTCCGCCCTTGCGAGGGCCTCCTTCACGCGCGAAAGCTCGAACACGGAGTCCACCGGAGCCTTTAAGACGCCGTCGCGCATCAGGGCGAATATTTCGGAAAAGAGTTTTGCGACCTCCTCCTTCGAGTGCGTGCGGCGCCACTTGTCCCACCAGAATCCGCGCAGCCGCAGGTCGTTAAAAATCAGAAAGCGCGTGGGGAAGCGCACCGGAGTGCCGACCATTCCGCCCACGGTGACGACCGTCGCGCCGTCGCCCATGGCCTTAATCATGTTCGATACGCTCTCGCCGCCTATCTGGTTGAGGCCGAGCAGCAGGCGGCCTTCGGTGAGCCTCTTGATTTCCTTCGCGTCGAACGAGCTTTCGTCCGCCACGATGTCCGCGCCCATTTCGCATAGCGCGTCGCGCTTTGAGTCCGCGTTGCGCAGCATGTTTACAGTCTTTATTCCGCGCGCGCGGCAGAGCTGGATCATGAAGTGGCCCAGCGCGCTTCCGGCCCCGTTTTGTATGACCCAGTCGCCCGGCTTGAGGTCCGCAAATTGGTTGAGAATGCAATAGGCGGTGGGCGGATTGACAAAGCTCATTGCGCAAATGTCCGCGGGCAGGTCGTCCGGAAGTTCGACGAGTTGCGAGGCGTCGCAGATTTGGTATTGGCGCCAGACGCCCGGCTCCTCCGGAATCCGCACGCGCGCGCCGATTCGCAGGCCTTCCGCGCCTTCGCCAAGCGCGACAATCCGCCCTATTCCTTCGCGCCCGGCCACCGCCGGCAGCTCGCGCAGCCTCCCGTAGGTTCCGCCTATCATGCCGAGGTCGGACGGGTTTATCGACGCCATCTCAAGCTTGACCAGCGCCTGTCCCCTTTGCGGTTCCCCCACTTCCGTTTCGACGGGCTCGACCGCTTCCGAAGCCTTGCCGTATGTCTTGTGAATTGCCGCTATGCTTTTCATGCCTTAATTTGTCTTTCAAATTTCCAAAAATTTGCAATCATATTAAAAGGTCGGCTTTAAGCGGCGTTTTTTTCGCCGATTTGTCGAAAACCGCATTTGCGCAATGCGCGCCAAAATAGATATGAAAAAAGAAAACATTTCCTTTTTGCAGGACGCCTTCCCTCCGGATTGGCGCGCCATGAAGGCCGCCGATGCCGAACGCGCCGTCGACGCCGCCATGAATGAGGCCCGCGCCAATCTCGACAAAATCCGGGCGGTCTCCGACGGCGAGGCCTCGTTTGAAAACACCGTGCGCGCCCTGGACAGGGCGACGCTGAAGCTCGACAGGGTGTGGCTCTGGCTCAACCATCTCCAGAGCGTGGCGGACACTCCGGAACTTCGGGCGGCGGTAAACTCCCAAATGGAAAAGGTGTGCGGGTTTTTTTCGTCGCTGTCGTCGGATTCCTCTCTCTACGGGCGCGCGAAGGCTTTCGCCGCGTCCGCGTCCGCCCGCGAGCTCGACGCGCACGCGCGCAAGCTGACGGAGGAGACCCTCAAGGATTTTGAATCGGCCGGCGCGAACCTTCCTCCGGAGGACAAGGCGGAGTTAATGAAGCTGGAGGCGGAACTTTCGGCCAAGACGCAGAAGTTTTCCGAAAACGTATTGGACGCCACAAAGGCGTTCGAGATGCTCGTCGCGGACGAATCCGACCTCGCCGGGCTTCCGGAGAGCGCGCGGGAATTGGCCGCGAAGAAGGCGCGCGAGCGCGGAAAGGCTGGGTGGCTGTTCACTTTGGAGCAGCCCTCCTACGTTCCCTTTATCACCTACTCCGAAAGCGCCGCCCTGCGCGAGCGAATGTGGCGCGCGAGCGCAAATCTTGCGGCCTCCGGCGAGTTTTCCAACGAAGGCCTCATGCGCGAAATTCTTTCGCTGAGGAGCCGCAAGGCGAAAATTTTGGGCCGCGCGAACTTCGCCGATTTGGCTTTGGAGCGGCGCATGGCCAAGAGCGGCGCCAATGCGGACGCGTTTGTGGAGAGGCTGCGCAGGCGCTTTGCGGCGAAGTTTGAGGAGGAGTCGAAGGAGCTTTCCGAATTTGCCGAATCGCTCGGAATGGCGCAGGACGGCTTGGTGCGCCCATATGACGCCGCGTATTTGGCCGAAAAGCTGCGGCGCAAAAAATACGATTTCGACGAGGAGCTTCTGCGGCCGTACTTTCCGCTCGACTCCGTATTGAAAGGCATGTTCGAGATTTGCCGCGCGCTTTTCGGCGTGAAAATTTCCAAGTGCGACGCTCCGGCGAACGCGTGGGACGATTCCGTGGAAATGTATTCTGCCGAGTCGCGCGGGCGGACCGTGGGAATTTTTTACACGGACTTTTTCCCGCGCCGCAACAAGCGTTCGGGGGCGTGGATGAACCTGCTTTCGCCCGCGCTCGACGGCCGTCCCGCGCTGGGGGTGATTGCCGCGAACGTCAACGAGCCCGCCGGCGGCCGGCCGGCTTTGCTTTCGCACGGCGAAGTCGAGACGCTGTTTCACGAGTTCGGCCACCTGATGCATTTTTTCCTGATGGATTCCCCCGAATTGGGCCTGCGCGATGTCGCGTGGGACTTTGTGGAACTGCCGTCGCAGCTAATGGAGAACTGGACGCGCGACAGGCGTTGTCTCGACATGTTCGCGGCGCACTGGAAGGACGGCTCGAAGATTCCGGATTCCCTGTTCGAACGCTTCAGCCGCTCCGCCAAATTCATGGGCGCGACCGCCGCGATGCGCCAGCTGTCCTTTGCGCACATAGACTTGGCGCTGCACATGAATCCGGATAAGTTTTTGTCCGGCTCCGTCGAGCTGGAGGCAAGGAGGGAGCTTTGCAAATATTCCCGCAAGTATTCGGAGCCGGTGCCGACGATTTTGCCGCGCTTTACGCACCTGTTTGGCGACAGCGTCGGCTATGCCGCCGGCTATTACTCCTACAAGTGGGCGGAAGCGCTGGACGCGGATGCCTTCACCCGATTCAAGAGCGAGGGACTGCTCAATCCGAAAACCGGAGCCGACTATGTGGAAAAAATTCTGCGCGTGGGCGGCAGCGTCGAGCCCGACGTCGCCTTCCGCAATTTCATGGGGCGCGATCCGGACATAGAGGCGCTCGTATTGCGAAGCATTGACGAATGATTGAATAAATGTTCCGCGGGTTAAATAATACGCGGATTAATTAACCTGCGGGCTAATTAATCCGCCGGCCGCGGCTTTTCGTTCGCGGCCCGCCCGCTCTGCGCCCGCAGTCTTCCTCTCTGCGTCCGCCATTCGCTTTGGGTTTTGTGAGCGAACGGCCTGGAGGGTATAGTTTTTTTGTGCGGAAATGGAAATTTTCATGCGCGCACCGCAACTTTTCGAGCGGGGCGAAACTCCCATAGTCGACTGAGCGGGGAAATTGGCTGAGTATTGGAATTGGCTGAGCGCAATCTGCGCCGTTTTTGTCGCCTGCGCGCGGCGAGCGGGCGTCCTTCGTTGCGCGTCTATTTTACGCGGCGCACCGTAGGGGGTATTTGATTGCGCACGGAGAGTGCGCGAAAAAAATTTTGCCGCGCGCGGATTTTTTAGCGCGCGAATAACGCGTTGTATCGGGTGTCCCTCCAAGCTCGACTTTGCAAAAGGAAAGCGGCGTTCTGAAATGCGTTTTGTATTTCCGGCGATTCTTTTGTTGGAGGCGGGCAATCTGCTGTCGTTTTGGCCGTCGGCGAATATTTTTTGTATCGGCCTTTTTTTGCGCGCGCGCCAAAGCGCGGGAAATTTTTGCGGAATGTTCCGCCTGCGGAGCGCGGTTAGGGCATTGAGAATTTATTTGCTCCGAAAAAACCGTTTTAAATTCCGTTTCATTTTGCGCGCGGACAAAAAATGTTTTCGTGCGCAAATGCGAATCTCCCGATTTTTGCAGTTTGCCGCAATCCATTTAAACATTTCGCAATTTTTACGCCGTTTTCGGCGGTTTTTCTTTTTCGGGCGGGGCGCGCTTAAAACATTGAAAGAAGCTTTGCCGCAAAAAAAGGGAGGCGAATTTTTCACCGGAATAAAACCCATGCATAAAATCCTATGCATAAAACGAAACTTCGCGGCGAAGCAATGTTTTGCGTCGGAACAAAGTCTTGCGGCAAATCGCAATTTCTTTTCCCAATCGCAATGCAATGTCCTGTTTTCATAAACCGCAGGGCTGGGCGGGGGAATTTTTTTTGCGGCGTTTAAGGGGCGTTTTGCCTTTTAGAAAATCGCACTTGGCTTTGCGGCGGTCGGAGGTTCGGATTGCAAAAAAATCTCCGGGCATTCCCGGAGATTCCGACCGCAAATATGCCGAAGACATATTGCGCTTAAGATTTGCAAACAATCTTAAAGAAAGGAGCTTTCCTTATTGTAAACGACGTCGTAGCGCGCGCCGACCGACGTAAATGCGGCAAACGCCTTCTGAATTGCGGCGTTGGCGTTGTCGATGTCGGTAGAGAGCGCGGGCCACTGCTTCTTGAGCGCGACCACCGCCTTTACCGGATTGTCGGAATAGGAGGACATGAAGCTCTCCATATCGGGCGTGGCTTTCTGCATGTTGGCGTCGTACATCTTCTTTTCGACGGCGGTCATTTTTTCCCATGCCTTGATGTATTCGGCGTATGCGTCGGCAAATGCCGGCGGGCAGCCTGTGAGCCGTATGGACTGCATCTTGGCGACGGCCTCGGCCGCGCTGCGCGAGTTGCGGCAGATTTTGGCGTCAAGCGAATAGACCGATTTTATGGCCATTTGTTCGGGCGTCTGTTGCGGGGTTGATTCGCACCCCGTAAGCGCGAAGGCGGCAAGAGCCGCGCAAATGAACTGTCTGATAGTTTTCATAATTTTGATATATTGACACGATTTTTTCCAAACATGTTCCGGGTGTCAATTCATTTATTTCCCCGCAAAAATGTGCTTTTTTTGGATTGTAGAAGCGGAAAAAATCTCTCTAATCGGCGTTTATTATGGCACTGGAAAAAATTACGGAGGTCGCGGGCAGGGGCGTCTTTCTCCCCGGCGACGACATCGATACCGACCGCATCATACCGGCGCGTTTCATGGTCTGCGTGACTTTTGAAGGGTTGGGCAAGTACGCCTTTTACGACGAGCGCAAAAACGCGGACGGCTCGGACAAAAAGCACCCGCTGACGGATCCGCGCAAGCGCGGGGCGTCGATTATTTTGTCCGGCAAGAATTTCGGCTGCGGCTCCTCGCGCGAGCACGCTCCGCAGTCGCTTTGGCACTACGGAATCCGCGCCATAGTTGCCGAGAGTTTCGCCGAAATTTTCTTCGGCAACTCCACTACGATCGGAATGCCCTGTGTCTGCGCCTCTGCGGAAGACATCGCAAAAATCGCCGAAATCATAGAGGCCGACCCGTCGAAGGAAGTGCGCATAGACTTAAGCGGCCTTAGCGTCTCGTGCGGGGATTTTTCGTGCGCATGCTCCATTCCGGAGAACGCGCGCGCAAGCCTCATGTCCGGCGCGTGGGATCCCATTGCGCAGCTTCTCGACGCCGGTTGCGGCATCGACAAAACCGCGCAAACCCTGCCGTACTTCAAATGAGATTCATTCTGGAAGGCGCGGGCGCGTTCATTTATCCGCTCGCATTCTGCTCGTTTTTGGCGCTCTTTATAATAATAGAGCGGCTTATAAGTTTGCGCGACTCGAAGGTCATTCCGCGCGCCGTCGTCGACGCGCTGGTGGAAGGGCGTATCGACGCGCTGACTCCGGACCTGAACACGACGGCGGGAAGAATAATCTGGTTTTTCAAAAATTCCAGTCCGGACGCGGAGGCTCTCAAGGCGTTTGTCCAGCTCGAAATTACGAGGCTTGAGCGCGGAATGTTCTGGCTGGACATAGTAATATCGGCAGCCCCACTGCTGGGGCTTTTGGGGACGGTCGCGGGGCTCGTGACGGTCTTTGCCGGACCGGAGGACAGCCTTCCCTCTCCGGAGGCCATATCGCGCGGCGTGGGGCTGGCTCTCTCGACGACGGTCATAGGCCTTTCAATCGCAATTCCGTCGATCGTGGGCAACTCGTATATAAACCGCCGCATAGAAAAGCTGTGCGCGCGCTTGAACATAGGCGTCGAGCGCCTCATAGACTTGTCGAGAAGACGCTGATGGACATTCTTGCGCGCAGAAGGAGAAGGGCGGAGGTCAACATAGTTCCCCTCGTCGACGTTTTGACGGTGTTGATATTCTTCTTCCTTCTGACCATGCAGTTCAAGAGCATTTATGCGGTGGACATCACTCCGCCGAAAATGGACAGCTCGTCGGCGCAGAGCAAGGCGCGCCCCGCCGTCATATCGGTGACAAAGGACGGAAGGTATTTCTTCGGCGACAAGGCCGTGACGCTCGCGCAGCTGAAATCCGAAATAGAGGGGCTTTCCGTCTCTCCGGACGCGTCCGTAGTCCTCCTTGCCGACCAGGAGGCGATGCTCCAATACGCCACTAACGTAATCGATTTGATAAAGCTTTCCAAGATACGCAAGCTCAGCCTTCAGACTTTGGGCAAATAATGCGCAATTTCCGAAATTCGGCGCAACCGCCGCAAAAAAAGCTTGTCTAATTCCGGCGGGAGTGTTTGATTGCGATTCGTTAAAAACGGAGCGGATTTTTTTAAGTTTTCGCGTTGTATTTTCCCCGCTTTGGGGAGCGCATTCGACTGAATTTGTCGGCGAATTTTTCGCGCAATGGGGCGTTGAAATCGGCGTGTCGGGATTTTTTTTCAAACGGTTTTCGCGCGGGGAAAAACAGCGTATTAAAACAGGAATTTCACCATGAATAACGAATTGGAAATCATAGGGGTGTCGGGGATTTTCGCGCCCACAATGAACAACAACGGCGTGTTGCTAAATCCCAAGAGCGGCGGCAAGACCCGCCCCACAGACCCTTACGTGCCCAAGGAATTGGTGCAGCGTTTCAACGTCAAAAAGGGCCAGTTCATAGTGGCCAAAGCGCATCAGGCGCCCGGCCACCCGAATCCGAAGGTCCGCTTTATAGAGACGATAGACGGCGTTTCGTGCATCGATCGCAGAAGGCTGTTCCAGTTCCAGAATCTGACCACGATCGCCCCCGACAGCAAGCTCAAGCTTGAGACTGCCGACGAGCGCATGACAAACCGCGTGATGGACTTGTTCTGTCCGGTGGGCAAGGGCACGCGCGGGCTGATTGTGGCACCGCCGCGCACGGGGAAGACCACGCTTTTAAAAGACATAGCCGCCGGCGTGATCGAGAACCACCCGGAGTGCCATTTGATGATTCTCTTGGTCGACGAGCGTCCGGAGGAGGTCACGGATTTCAGAATGGATTTGCCGGAGGCCGAAATTTTCGCCTCGTCGAACGACGAGACGATAGAGACGCACATACGCATAGCCGACCTCGCCATCGAGCGCGCGAAGAATCTCGTTGTTGCCGGCAAGGACGTGGTGTTGCTGATTGATTCTCTGACCCGGCTTTCGCGCGCGCACAACAGCGCGAAGGCGCGCGGAGGGCGCACGATGACGGGCGGTTTGGACATTCGCGCGCTGGAACGGCCGCGCCAGATTTTTTCGGCGGCGCGCAATACGGAGGAGGCCGGCAGCCTGACGATAATAGCCTCCGCCCTGATTGAGACCGGCTCGAAAATGGACGACCTGATTTTTCAGGAGTTCAAGGGCACGGGAAACATGGAAATGGCGCTTGACAGAAAAATCGCCGAATTGCGCATATGGCCTGCGATAAACATCTCCGCATCGGGGACGAGGAAAGAGGAGCTTCTGCTTTCCGCGCGCGAGTTTGAGGCCGCGTCGTTTCTGCGGAGGGCAATGGCGGGCTCCAAGCCGGAGGACGCTGCCGAAACCCTGATTGAGCGCATGGGACAGGCGCGCTCGAACGCGGAGTTTATATCCATGATTTCAAAATAGCCGCTTTGGGTTGCATGCGGGCGTTGTAGGCGTTGCCGGTGTTGCGGTGAAATGTCGCCGCGGACTTTGCGGGAGGTGAATGTCGCGGTTACGGAATTTTTTTGGCGTTTAGACGCTTGCTTCGGGCATTTCTGCCGGGCATTCGGCAGGCGCACTTTTTGTGAGGTTTTTTGCCGGGCGTTTTTTTATAGGTTTTTGGCTTTTAAGGCGGATTCTGCGGGAGTTGGGTTCCAATAGACTAGCAAAGAGCGAAGCTTGGGAGCGGCGGCAGCTGGGCGGATAAGAGTTTGGCGCGGAAATCTGAGAGGCGGACGACGGAGAGGGGATACTCCGAGAAAGTGCGCCGGAGTGGGGAGCGAAAAAAAGAAGTAAAAAAGAGCGTTGGGAGGAGGGGGGAGAAATATTTATATCTTTATCAATAAATCATAAAAGAAAAACATTGACAGTTAAATTTCTCCCCTTTAAAAAAATTATAATTAAATTTCATCTCCAATATTCAAGCCAACCGACAGATTTTTCCGCAGCCGCCTATAACCAATCCACCATACCTTCTTCCATCGCATGCAACCGCCGCCGCGCGACTGGCCTTTCGCTTGGAATTTGTATTTTGATTTTTGATTTAATTTTTCCAAATCCAAACCCGAAAAAACCAAATTCTAACATCTAAAAAATAAAAACAAAACGCCAATCCGCCAATATGCCGGCATTGCAAACTAAACGCGCAGGTTTTTTCGCATGTCGTTAGGCGCAATATTTAATCCCTGATATATTATGATCAAAAGCAAATCTCTGGCATGTTTACTTCTCATAGCTTCCGCCATGCAGCTTGGCGCAACGGACTATTGGGTCAGATTCTCTCCCGGCACGCAACTGGAAGATGCGACGTTTTACAGCGATTCCGGATTTCAAAACGAAGTCGACGTCGACATCTCGCAGCTGACATTGGCGGACAGCCTCTATATTGACGGCGTCGCAGTTGGAAGTTCGGGGACGAGTTCGACAGTCTATTTGAAAAGCAATCTCACTGTCGGCAATTTAAACTTTATAATTGACGAGCCTTCCGACACCCAGCAGGTGATTTTTAGAACGACTCCGGGAGTGTCAATGGACGCCGTTTTGACGGTCAACAATATTTCGTCGGATTTGCGCCTGACTTTCGCAGGCCTCATGAGCGTGGTCGTCAACGGCAGCGTTTCAATGTATCCGGATTCCAGATATACCTCCTCTTTCGGCCACCCGGATTACGATCCGTTAAATTCGATTGTAATTAACGGCAGTCTCGACGCCGTGAAGCTGTCATTTCTGGTTGCTTTTAGCAAGGATTCCGCCAGGCGCGACGCCGCTTACGACGCCTCCTATTTCGACTCTTCCGACACTTCCATCTCCGGCCTGCTGACTTTGAGGGAAGACACGACATATTTTACGGCGGTGAGGACGAAGAATATGTATGCCAAGAACGTATATATGAAGGTCGGGGCGATTTCCGGATCAAAGAAATTTGCGGTGAACGCCAGAAATGCGTATGACGCCTCCGGCGGCGGAGCGGTCAGCAGGGGATTTGCCAGCACCCTCAATCTGATGTTTACCGGAACTTCGGCAACCGAAGGCGTTTCGGGCGGAGTCTCGACATTGTCGGGAAATATCGATACGGTCGATACAATTTCCGCACAAGGCACCCAATACACCAACGACTTGGCCGACTTGCGCATCGTCATGAACAGCGCGGACGGCACCCTGACGCAGGTCTTGTCCGGAAACACCCTGAAGTTTTCCGGCGGAATCGACATACACAGCGGGACGCTGCTGGTCAATTACGGCGAAAATTCCAGGAAGTCGCACGGCGCGCTGACGCTCGACAAAACGGGCGGTACCGCGGCATTCGGCAATTCGTCGGACGTCGGCGGGACGTTCAGCTTTACCGAAATCAAGGTCGTCAACGGAGGAACTATTAAGGTACAGTTCAGCGGCTCCGAATTTAACAGCGATCTTGCCTATGACGCAATCGCCC
>QALA01000030.1 GCA_003343565.1 Verrucomicrobiota bacterium
GCCGCGCAAGTTTGCAATTTTCGAAACACAATCCGCTCTAATAGGTAAAAAATCCACCATCGGCCCAACGCCGAATTGGAAAGGAAAGCTCAAAAGGCGAAAGCCGCCCTCAATGCCAACACATGCGACAATCCATATCAAAATGTCCAATATGCCCATAAGAATTACGTGCGGATTCGTCCGTTTTCTTTTCTTTCCATAATTGGAAACAAAAGTTCCGCAAACCGATGGAAATCCTGCGGAAGATTGCGAACGAAAAAAAATACTCAATATAGAATCGGCGCGGCCGCATCTGTTCCAAAATTTTCCCGCGGCGGAATCTTCGCCTTTCCCGACTGATTCGGCGGGGTTTGGCAAATCGCCGGGGCTGGCCGGCGCAAACTCTTAGCGCACGATTTCATAGATTCTTTGCTGCGCCCATTTTGAAAAAACGACCTGCAACGCCGCGCGCCGCAAGCGCGGATTCTGTAAAAATTTTTCCGCGCTCAAAACAAAAAGCGCGTCGCATTTCATACTTCGGACAGAACGCTCAAACGCGCGCAATCGAGCGGCTAAAGTCGGGGTTTGCGCCACAATCGACGGTCATTTTATTCGCGGCTACGTCCAATTTTTTTAACTGCCCAATGGTGACACATTGCACCCAAAGTGTACTCTGACGCCGAAACCGACACTGACCTACATGCCGCGCGCGTATTCGACGCGAGCCATGAAAAAGCGCAATGTCATGACGCGCGAGAAAGCGACGTTTCGCGCGTCCTTTCCCAACCCCGAACCGAGAAGTATTCGTCTCCGCAACAACAGAATGCTGCGAAGTGCAACGACATTTCGCGCGCTCAATGGAAGGCCAAATTTGGGGCGGACGAAGGTTCATTTACGCCGAGTCGAAAGCTTCCACGACGCCGACAACAGCGTCTACAAACTGCGCGCGTCGCCCCTCCTTGCAAAATAACTCCCGCCGCAACCGCGGCGGAAATTGCAAAGGCTCCGCAAGCGTCTTGCAGAGCCTTTTTTATCCCCTTGCAGGAAAGTCATCAAACAAGGGCCGCGTTAAAAATGGCCAAACGTTTGGCGCATTATATCAAACCTTTTGGCGCGATAATCTACGCGCCCTCCGGGAGAGGCGCAGCCGTATCCGCTCCGGGATTTCCCGCGGCGGAATCTTCGTCTTTCCCGGCGGATTCGGCGGGTTTGGGCAAATCGCCGGGCTTGGTAGGCGTAAACTCTCCGCGCACGATTTTATAGACGTCCTCTCCGTCCACAGTTTCGCGCAGCATAAGCTCGGAAGCCAAGATGTCCATTTTGTCGCGGTTCTTGGAAATTATGTCCCTGGCGCGTTCGAGCTGACCGCTGACAATCGCGTCAATTTCGGCGTCGATTGCCTGCGCGGTCTTTTCGCTGAAATGCTCCTCGCGCGCGATTTCCTTACCGAGAAATATGTGGTCGTGATTGTCGCCAAGCGCAATCGGGCCGAGCGAGCTCATACCCCAGTCGCACACCATTTTGCGGGCGATTTTTGTGGCCTGCTTGATGTCCGCCGCCGCGCCGTTGGTGATGTCGGGAAGTATTATCTCCTCGGCAACCCGGCCGCCGAGACTCGTGCAGATATGGTTTAAGAGCCCCTGCTTGGTCTCGGACAAAATGTCCTTGTTGGGAATGAACATCGTGGAGCCCAGACTGCGGCCGCGCGGAATTATGGTCACTTTGTGGACCCTCAATTTTCCGTCGTCGATGACCGCCTGAACTATGGCGTGCCCGGCCTCGTGATAGGCGGTGAGCCTCCTTTCCGATTCGTCCATCAACTTCTTTCGCTCGCGGCCGAAGAATATCTTGTCGCGCGCCTCCGATATGTCGGCGGTCCGCACGATTTTCTCCCCCTTGCGCGCGGCGATAATGGCGGACTCGTTCAGCAGATTGGCCAAATCCGCGCCCGAACAGCCCGGCGTCATCTTTGCGACGTCGGCCAAATTCACGTCGTCGGCCAGCTTTATTTTCTTGGCGTGAATTTTTAAAATTTCCTCGCGGCCGTTGAGGTCGGGAAGGTCTATCGTCACCTGCCTGTCGAAGCGGCCCGGACGCAGAAGCGCGCTGTCCAAAACGTCGGGCCGGTTTGTGGCGGCTATTATTATCACCCCGCTGTGCGCGTCGAATCCGTCCATTTCAACCAGGAGCGAGTTCAGCGTCTGTTCGCGCTCGTCGTGGCCGCCGCCCATTCCTGCCCCGCGCTGGCGGCCGACGGCATCAATTTCGTCTATGAAAACCAGACACGGGGCGTTCTTGCGCGCCTGCTCGAACATGTCGCGCACCCTCGCGGCCCCGACGCCGACAAACATCTCCACAAAGTCCGAACCGCTTATTGAGTAGAACG
The DNA here is from genome assembly GCA_003343565.1 of Verrucomicrobiota bacterium. Taxonomy (GTDB): domain Bacteria; phylum Verrucomicrobiota; class Verrucomicrobiia; order Opitutales; family Intestinicryptomonadaceae; genus Merdousia. Next base: position 2,366 of record QALA01000030.1, read on the forward strand.
GAACTCCCGCTTCGCCCGCCACCGCGCGCGCCAACAGCGTCTTGCCCGTTCCGGGAGGGCCGACCATCAATATGCCCTTGGGTATGCGCGCGCCTATGTCGCGGAAACGCTGGGGATTTTTGAGAAATTCGACCACTTCGGAAACCTCCTCCTTCGACTCGTCGCAACCGGCGACGTCCGCGAAAGTCACCCTGTCCTGTTCGGGCGACAGAAGTTTTGCTCGGCTCTTGCCGAATCCCATAGCTCCCCTGCCGGCCGCGCGCATTTGCCGGGTGAAGAGAAAATACAGCACGCCCACTATAATTAAAACCGGAAGTATGCTCGAAACCAGATTCCCCCAAAAGCTTCCCGCCGCAACCTCCCTGAGCGTCCACGGCGCGGACGAATCCGAAAGCTTTTTATAAGCCTCGTCCGTAATCCTTCCGCTGAACGAAAACGGCAGTGTTCTGGGAGTTTCCTTCGGGGCGCCCTCCGTTCCGAAGAGCGGATTCTTCACCTTGCCCTCGACGTTGTACCAATCCTTTCCGGCGGTCGGGTCGTTGCGCATGGTAAGCTCGACCAACTCGTCGCTTGAGGCCGCGCCCATCAGTCTGCGAATGTCGAAATTCTGGACGTTCGTAGCCGTCCCTTTGGGGAACATCACAAGCGCCGTTATGACGGCGAGCAAAATCAGCCAAATCGCATACGGGCGGTTCGGCATTTTGCCAAAATTTTTGATTTTGTCCTTATCCATATAAAAAACCGGAATATGAAATTCTATTTCGGGCGGAAGGTCAATTCTATTGCTTCGGGGGAATCCGCCAGCGCGCGGGAGCGCGCGGGAGGCAGGCCGGGCGACCACAATATTTTGCCGCTTCCGCCATAGACAACCGGAAGGCGCCCCCGTTTCGCCGCCGGCACCTTTTTGGAGGAAAACAGCGACGAGAGCGAACGCGAAGAGCCCGCCCCCAACGGCGCATAGGAATCTCCCGGACGGCGCGTGCGGGCGCGCAACGGCAGGTCGCCGGCTTGCTCAAGCGACGCCATGTCCAGAAAAACCCCGGCCGAATCGTCGTTTCCGCCGCCGAGAATCGCCGACATTTCCCGCGCGCCGAGCGAAACTTTTTTTACCTCCAAGACATCGCCCGTCGGCAGGAAATTTTTTCCCCACGACAATTCAATATCGTAAAAGTCCGCCTTTTTGAAAGCGCAGGCCCGCTCTATTTTTAATATTTTTTCCGCGGGGCGCCAGCAGACGAACGCGTCGGCCACGCTCATCTTGCGGGGAAGCGCGCGATTGGAGCAGACGGAGCGCACAAACGCGTCGGCCCCCCTCGAACGCAGATTTTCCAACAGGCCGCGCCCTGCCAAAAGCAGATATAGGCACCGCCGAAAGAGCGCGGGGCTCTCCGCCGCCCTGTCGCCGATAGCGAGGCTGTCCGATGCCGAAGCCATTTTCAAAACTCCGCTGCAACGCTCGACCGTTCCCGCGGGATTGACCGCGCCAAGCTCCGCAAAAAGCTCCGCATCGACAAAGTCCGACTCCTCCTGCATGAGAAACCTCACCCGCCCCGCGGACGCGCAAAAGTCCGCAACCGAAATATCCTCCACCCGCGGAACCAGAATCGAACGCACGCGGTTGCGCAGGAAGTCGCCCGAAAAGTTCGACTCGTCCTCGCGCCAATCCAAGCCCGCCGCCCAAAGCGCCGCGCGTATCTCGGAGCGGCGAATCCTGAGCAAAGGCCTTGCAAAAACCGCGCCGCCCACTGTCGACACCGGACGCGGAGCCGCAAACCCCTCTGGCCCCGATCCCCTCATGAGGCGCATAAGGAGCGTCTCGCAGACGTCGTCGGCATTGTGCCCCTGCGCTATTGCGGAGAGTCCGCGGGAAGCCGCGCACTCCTCAAAGAACTTCAGGCGCGCCCCCCTAAATTCGGCCTCCGACTTTCTCTTGGGAGGGCTTTCAGGCGAGCCGCGCACAAAGCCGATTCCGAGACCCCCGCAAAGTCCGCGCACAAACTCCTCGTCCAATCCGGAATTTTCGCGCGCGAGGTGGTTGAAGTGAAGCGCCTCGATTCTCCCGGCGCACTCCGGAAAAAGCGCCGCAATGCAACGCAGCAAAAACACCGAATCCGCCCCTCCCGAACACGCCACCCCGACTTTGCCGCCCGAAGCCAAAACCGACGAAATCCTGTCCAACGCCGAATCTTCAAAGTCCACCCGGCGCGAAAAATTTTCCGAAAGACGAACTGTCTTTAACATAAAAACTCCAATTCTATCCGATTGCCCTCCAAGCCAAAAGTATGGACGCCGACGCAAGCGGAGGCAAAACATATCTGCGCGCGGGCCTCGAAAACTCCAGCGCCCCCGACAGCCCGAAAAACGCGAACAGCGACGCCGCGCAGACAAGCCCGTTATCCAGCGGAAAGGAAACGGACAAGTCCGCAAGCCCGTTCCCGGCCTCCGCCGAATTGGACATCGCCCAAATCAAAAACCAAGCCGCGCAATTGGCCCACATTCCGAGGGCCGAAGGAAGCAAAAACGCCGCGAATCCGCAAAACACCACGCCGCCCGCCAGCGCGACAAAAACGGGCGAGTACAGCAGCGCGCCGAACGACACGTAAGAAAAATAGTACGCGCTCAAGGGCGCGCCCGCAAAAAACGCGCCGAGCGAAATCGAGAACGCGCCGCAAAGCCACACGACAAACGTCTTATAACACTTCCAAAGCGGATTGCTCCAATCGTCCGGAACCGGATAACGCCTGTCGAAGCGCTCCTTTATGAAAGAGGCCAGCGGAAGCCCGTACAGAAATATCGACGCAACCACGCCGTACGAAAGCGAAAATCCCGCGTCGAATACGGACAGCGGAGACGCCGCAAGCGCGACCGCCGCCGACAGCAGAAGAGCCCCCCACGCCTTCATTCCGCGGCCGAGAGACAGCGCCAGCCAAAACGCCGCAACCATCATAAACGCGCGCATGGCCGACGGCCTTCCCCCGCACGCCTCCACATACGCAAACAGTATCGGGAGCGCAACCAGCGGCTGCATAATCCGCGGCAGCCAAAGCGCGCGGCACACGAAGTAAAGCAGAGCCGCCGCAAAGCCGACATGCAGCCCGCTTATCGCAAAAACGTGCATCGTTCCGGTTTTGGCGAAACTTTCCTTTTGCAGTTTCGTCAGGCGGCTCTTGTCGCCCAAAAGCATTGCGCAATACGTCGCCGCGGACTGGCTGTTTTCCTGGAAGGCGAAGGGAAACGCGTCGAGCCACCCTTCCATGCGCGAATGCAAATCCGCAAAAAACCTGTAGAATCCGCGCGCGCGCGCCACTATTTCAACGGAATCGGAGGGCGCGGACAGCCTGTAATAAATTATCCTGTTGGCCAGATAACGCTCAAATTCGCGCGACTTGTTCTCTCTTTCGGAAACCCATTTCGAGCGTTTCGCCGCAACGCGAACGGGCTGGAGCAGGCCGCGAAAGCGCACGGTCTGCGAGCGCGTCAATTCCGGCGCGGGCTTCTCCATTTTTCCGCCCCCCGCCACAAACCAAACGTTGAGACCCTTCAGCTTCGGGAAGCCCGCCGGCGCGGAAAGGATTTTCCCGACCCCGTAGCTCGAACCGTTCGCCCCCCGCGACACCTCGTCCACGCGGAGCAAAACGTCAACCGCCCTCGCCGTAAAATTCGGATACGGATTGGGCGTAGCCGAATAGGACGCATATGAAAAAAATCCGAAAAACGCCGCACCGCACAACAACGCCTCCGGAAGGCGCAGGGGCGCCCTTCTGCGCCAAAATACAAACACTTTCAGCGTGAGAGCCGACAGCGCCAAAACCGCCGCCAAAACTCCCGACGCCGCAACCGCAATCCCGTTTTGCCCAAACGCGGAAACGGCCAGACAGCCAAACGCCGCGCACAGCAGAAACGGAAGCAAGGGAAGCGCGAACGAACTGTGCCTCGCGCTCTCCGCGCGCAGAGAGCGAAACATTCCGAAATTCTCCGGCCTGCCGTACTCCCGCGCCAATCTACTTCAACTCCACGATTTCCAATTCGGAAAGCAGGTCCGCGCTGGAGTCGAATTTCAACTTTCCCATCGCTCCCTCATAGGTTTTGTTTGAGAAGAATTTTCTCATGGACCCCGAAGTGGCTCCGGGTTCCGAAGCGGCGCGCGCGGCAAGCATTATTGCGTCGTAGCCGTAGGCGGCCAGCCACGAAGGCCTGACGCCAAACTTCTTTTCGTAGGCGGCTGCGAATTTTTTTGAGGTCTCATTCGCGACTTTGCCGCACTCGTAGGCCGTCCGCAGTTTTCCGAAGCGCAATCCCGGCACGGGCTTGACCGCGTCTTTGGTAAGCAGCCCGCACGTTGCAAGCAAAACTCCGTCGTAGCCGGAATCCCTCACACTCCCGGCAAAGTCGGAAAGCTCGGCGCCGCTGCCTATGTAGAATATAAAACGAGGCTTCAGGCGGATTATCTGGCCGCTGAAAATCCCAAAATTTTTCTCCCCCCTCTTAAAGGCGTCCGCGTACGCCTTGGCGGTGCCCTTGTTCAGATTGAAGCAAAAATACGCGGAATTGGAGCGTCCGCACAAAGTGTCCTCGTTCATGACGACATAGCACTGCTTTCTGTCCACAACCTCGATTTGCTCGGTCAGCATGTCGCCCTCCTGCGCTCCGTTGACGAATATCCGCGTGGCGTTGTCGGTTCCGGTGGTCGCGGGCGGATAGGTCGTCATCAGGTTGAAGAAACAATCCGAGAGGCGGCCGAACACTTTGTACTGCGCCACTATTGCGTCGTCCAATCCCACGTGAAACAGCTTTATTCCGCTGTCGGACATGTTCGCGAGCGTTTCCGAGAAGGCGAATTCCTCCTGCGCGCTGTCCCTTATTTCCAAACGCAGCGGCTTTCCGCCCACTCCGCCTGCCGCATTGATTTGCGATACGGCAATCTGCATTCCCGAAAGTATCTCCGCCCCCGCAGCGCATTCGGCGCCCTTGCCGCCGAGAGGAAGGACGACTCCCATTCGCGACGCGTCAATAACCGCGCCCGAAGCCTTTGTATCCGACCCCCCCGCCCCGGAAGCCCCGCCTCCAACGTCCGACGACGAACACGCGCACAGCGCGAGCGCACCCGCCGCAAAAATACACTTTAGCACATTCATAAAAAACCTTTGCGAAAAATATTTTATGTTATCCCTGCTTGGCCCCAATCCGCCTTTTAACCGATGCGTTTTAAAGCCGCGCGCAAGCGGGGGCTTCGAACGCAAAAAGAGCCTATAAGCATTCCGCCTTGAAATCCGCGTCCATCTCGTCGGTGATTTTCTTTGCCTCGTCGACATCGCTTCCGCGCGCAAGCAGCACGGCCATTCTGCGGTGACCGCGAACGCAGGGCTTCGAGAATATTCGCAAGTCCGTATTCGGGCGCGAGAGGGTCTTGTCGAGATTCTTGTAAACAAGCATGTCGCTGTCGCCCTCCACGACGACCGCCTTGCTTGCGGACGGGCCGAACTGCTCTATGCGCGCAATCGGTATTCCCAAGAGCGCGCGGGCATGCAGCGCGAACTGCGAAAGATTTTGGGAAATCATCGTGACCATGCCCGTGTCGTGGGGCCGCGGCGACACTTCGCTAAAGAGAACCTCCCCCCCCTTGACAAACATTTCCACGCCGAAAATTCCGTATCCGCCGAGCGCGTCCGTTATGAGTTTGGCGTAGTTCTTTGCGCGTTCGAGAGCCTCCTCCCGCATCGGGTGGGGCTGCCAGCTGCGGCGGTAGTCTCCGTCGACTTGAACGTGCCCTATCGGGGCGCAGAAAGACGTTCCCCCGCTGTGCCGCACCGTAAGCAGGGTAATTTCGTAGTCGAAATCCACAAAGCCCTCCACAATCACCCTTCCGCTTCCGGCGCGCCCGCCCGACTGCGAATATTCCCACGCGGCGGCGACGTCGGACTCCGACCTTACCACGCTCTGCCCGTGTCCGGAAGAGCTCATAATCGGCTTGACGACGCACGGCATTCCGATCTTTTTCACGGCCCGCCCAAACTCCTCCCGGTCGCCCGCGAACGCGTAAGGCGACGTTTTCATGCCGAGCTTTTCGGCCGCGAGCGTCCGTATGCCCTCGCGGTTCATGGTGAAGTTTACGGCCTCGGCGGTGGGCACCACGTTGAATCCGCGCCTTTGAAGTTCCAGAAGCTTTCCTGTGGCTATGGCCTCGACTTCCGGAATGATGTAGTCGGGCCTCTCCGCCAGCACAATCTCCTCAAGTTTTTCCGCGTCGAGCATGGATATTACGTAGGACCTGTCGGCCACCTGCATGGCGGGGGCGTTTTCGTATTTGTCGACGGCCGCCACCTCCGCGCCGAGGCGCTTAAGCTCTATGACGACCTCCCTGCCGAGCTCCCCGCTGCCCAAAATAAGAACCTTTGTGGCGTTGCTTTTAAATACCGTTCCAATGTTTGTCATATGTCAGCCTTTCAATAGTTGAAAAATTCAGCTTTCGCGCATTCCGAAATATTTGAGCGCCCTGTTTGCCAAAGTCGATTCCCCGGATTTTTCCCCGTCCGCATACGCGCAGGAAAAAAACCTGCGCCGCGCGCCGCTGCAAGAAGACACCCCAAGACGCATCGGCGCCCCGGTAATCCGCGCCTCCAAATCCGCCGCAAATCCGCTTTGAAAGCTTATGAGAATGTCCGGATAGCGCGGCCTGATTGAGGCGAAAAACTTCAGCCGCGAAATTCCGACACCGGCGCGCGCCGGAATTTCCAAAACGCAGTCGGCAACTCTTCTTTCGGCGAAGTCGCGCGCATAGCCGCCCTCGCACAGCAGCGTCACCTCCGCGTCCGGACGCGAGCGGCGCAAAGCCGGAATTTCGGCCGCAAGCTCCTCCGCGCCCTTCCTGTCGGCCGGAGCGACAATAAATATTCTGTCCCTGCGCGGCATTTCCGGCAACCCCAAAAATTCCAGAGTCTTTTTCAAAATGCTGCGCCCGGCGGCAATGTTCAGGCAGTCGCGCGGATTGCGGTTGACATACCACCTCCTGTGCAGCCACAGCCAGTCGAATCTCGCGGTCTCGTCGCTCCTGATGCGGTTTTCGAGCCATGCGTTTGCGGCAATCGTCACTTCCTCCCTGTCGCGGTACGGCAGAAATTCGCCGTCGATGTACGAGCTCCAAAAGCCGGTGCGCCGCGCGTAGAACAGCGCGCAGTCGCAGCCCGTCCTCTCGACGAACAGCCCGGCCAGCTCCGACGACGAACATATACGCTCGAAAAACAGCGTCTTAACCCCGCTTCCGCCGGCGTTCTGGTCGAATAGAATCGCCACCGTTCCCCTGTTGTTGAGATAGTCCAAAGCGGAGGACAAACCCTTCTTGCGCGAGAGCAAATTTATTCCGAATCTCTCCCTGCTCTTTCTTATCCACTCCTCCATCGAAGGCGAGTCGAACGGCCGGTAAAATACGCCCGTTCTGGGAAACTTTCCGCCTACCAAAAGCGGAAACATCGTGATGGTTTCCATCATGCAAAAGTGCGGCACCATCAAAACCAGCGCGCGCGGATTGCGCACGATCTTGTCGAGCTCCTCCCAAACAATCGGACTGATTTTTATGCGCGACTTCAACCGTTCGTCCGACATGTACGGGCTTGCGAGCACAAACAGCGCCATCTCCACCATTCTGCGCGCCGACTGCCGCGCTATTTTGTCTATTTGCGCGGAGTCCATATCCGGAAAGCAATGGCTGATATTGGAAAGCGCGACCCTGTTTCTTCCCGACGGGAACCCCCAAATGAGAGTGCCCGCCAACCAACACAGTCCGCGCACGGCGAACTCCGGGGACGCCGCCAAAACGCGCCCAAGAAATGTCAGCAGATATTTCATTGTAAAAGCAAAAAGGCGCAAAACTTTAGCGCGCCCGGATAAAAATTGCAAAAGTAAAAAACGCACTTTTGCCCAGAATAAAAAAAGCGGGAAAAAGCGTTCCGCGCGCACTCTGCATACACGGCGCAATGCGAATCCCGCAGTGCAGGAGGCGGGCGCGTCTCGCGGAGATTCCGGCGGCGGCCTTTTCGCCCACAAATTCCGCCGATAAATTTCGTCTATGCCCGCGCCTTTTGTCAATCCGAACGCGGCCTTCAACCCGGCGCGAACGTTTACCGGCAACCCCCGCAGCAAACCCCGGCATTGATTTCCAAAAAAAATACGCCGGCGGAAAAATTTGTTATAAAAACACGCAAGAAGCAGGTTTTCCCAAGTTCCGCTTTTTAACCTCCCTCCTCCCTAAACCCAACGTTGAACCGCTTGGGGAATAATTCGTGATAAGCCGCACGAGTGGATTTTTTATCGATAATATCCGCCTGTGCGTCGAACATCGCAAACTTGTCTTCCGGCGCGGACATGCCGACATCTTCGGGCGTTAGCGCGTCCGCAAACTCAGCTAGGGCCGGTTTGACTGCAAAGGGTACAGCGCATTCCGAGAACTTGGGACGCCGGCGCACATTTTATCCATGCCGATTTTTTGCCGTTTAGCCCCCCTGAAAGCTTCGCTTCCGCATAGCCGGAATAGGAATGCGGACTAAAACGCCGCCGCGCGCTCCCGGCGGGAACGGCGGCCGCGAAATCTCCGCGCGCAAACCAGTCCGCCAAACCCGATGCCGGAAGGCCTGCGCGAACGCGTCAAGAGCGATTGCCTACCCGAAAGCTCAACGCCGCACGGCCGAAGCAAAGGACGATATGAAGTCGCCGGCCGCCTCAAGCGCCGCGGCCTCGCCCGAAGCAAGGCGGACGGAATGCACGAGCCCGACAAACGCGCTTCCCACCACGACCGCATCTGCGGAAGCCGCGGCCGCGCGCGCCATTTCCGGCGTGGAAATGCCGAAGCCCGCCGCGACCGGAAGGCGCGATGCCGCCCTCACTTCCGCCAGCCGCTTTGCAAAGCTTTCCGGAAGCGCGCTTCTTGCGCCGGTCACGCCGGCGACGGTCACGTAATAGAGAAATCCGCTTCCGCTGTCGGATATTTTTGAAACGCGGTCTATCGGCGTTGTTGCGGAAGCCAACGGAATGAAATCCAAACCGCATTTCGCCGCGGGAATCCCGACCTCGCGGCTCTCCTCAAGCGGCGCGTCCACGACCAGCCACGCGTCTATGCCCGACTCTGCCGAAAGTTCCGCCGCCCTCTCTATCCCGAATTTAAAGAGGGGGTTTAAATACGAAAAGAGCACGAACTTCCTATCGACCCCCGCCGAGCGCAGCCTCGCCGTCATGTCAAAAATCTTCGGCAGATTGGCCCCGCCGGCCAACGCCCTGTTCGAGGCGGCCTGTATGACCGGTCCGTCCGCCATAGGATCGGAAAACGGAACGCCGAGTTCGATTATATCGGCCCCGCTCTCGCACGCCTTCGCAATCAGCCTTTCAGTGAAGTCCATATCCGGATCTCCGCACTCGATGAACGGCGCCAATGCCGCGCGGTTCATATCCCGCAGGCGCTCAAACAAATTTCCAATCATAAATTACCTCGCCTTCCCAAATAGAGTTTTCATATGCGCGCCCACGGTGTCCATGTCCTTGTCGCCGCGGCCCGAAAGGCAGACTAAAATTATGTCGTCGCGGCCGAGTTTCGACGCATTGCGCATGGCCAGCGCCAGCGCGTGCGACGACTCCAACGCCGGAATTATCCCCTCCAAGCGGCACAGCCTCACGAACGCCTCCAGAGCCTCCGAATCCGTTATCGGCACGTACTGCGCCCTTCCCGAATCCCGCAGCCACGCGTGTTCCGGCCCGACGCCCGGATAGTCCAAGCCGGCGGATACCGAGTGGGTGTTGAGAATCTGGCCAAATTCGTCCTGCAACAAATAAGTCTTGTTCCCGTGCAATACGCCGACCGACCCGCCGTTGAGGCTCGCCGCATGGCGCCCGGTCTCCACGCCCTCTCCCGCGGCCTCCGCGCCGAACAGTGCGACCGACGAATCCCCTATGAACGGCGCAAAAAATCCTATGGCGTTGCTGCCGCCGCCCACGCACGCTACGACCTGCGCGGGCTTTCTTTCGGCCGCCTCCTCAATCTGCGCCTTCGCCTCGCGCCCGATTATCGACTGAAAATGCTTCACCATCGTCGGATACGGGTGGGGGCCCGCGGCGGTTCCTATGACGTAAAACGTGTCCTCGACATTCGCAACCCAATATCGCAAAGCTTCGTTCATCGCGTCCTTCAAAGTCGCCTCGCAGCCCTCGACTTCGACCGATACAAGTTCCGCGCCGAGCATATTCATGCGCGCCGCATTCTGCGCCTGCCTGCGCACGTCCTCGGCGCCCATAAAGACCTTGCACTCCATGCCGAACAGAGCCGCGACGGTCGCCGTCGCCACGCCGTGCATTCCCGCTCCGGTTTCGGCGATGAGCTTTCTCTTGCCCATTCTGCGCGCGAGCAGCGCCTGCCCGACCGTGTTGTTTATCTTGTGCGCCCCCGTGTGGTTGAGGTCCTCGCGCTTCAGGTAAATCTGCGCCCCGCCGCAATAGTCCGACAGGCGTTTGGCGTGGTACAGCGGAGAGGGGCGCCCGACGTAGTTTTTAAGAATTTCGCCGAACTCCCTCTCAAAGGCGGGATCATTCGCGGCCGAAAGAAACGTGTCCTCCAACTCCTTCAGCGCGGGCATTAGCGTTTCGGCGACGTACATTCCCCCGAATTGTCCGAACTTTCCGTCGCTTTTGAATGTTGCGTTCATTTGCATTCTCCTATGATACTTAAAATTTTTTCGATTTTCTTGAGGTCCTTTTTGCGCGGGGACATTTCAACCGCGCTGTTGGCGTCCAGACAAAACGGCGACACCTCCGCCAGCGCGCGCGCGGCGTTTTCGTCCGATATGCCTCCGGCCAAAGCGGTCGGGCGCAGCCGCGCAAGCTTCGCGGCCCGCGTCCAATCGGAGACCAGCCCCGTTCCCCCCGGCGAATTTCCCGAACGCGAATCCGCCAAGATGACGTCCGCCGGAAACTCCAACGCCGCCTCAAACTCCTCCGGAGAATCCAGCCAAACCGCCCTCCAGACTTCCGCCGCACACGACCGCCCGACTTCGCGGGCGAAGTCGCCGTCCTGACCGCCGTGAAGCTGAACCGCGTCGAGCCGGAATTCCCGAACCGCCCGCAGAATTTCCGAAACGCCGGAATCCGTAAAGACCCCGACCCTCCGCGCCCGCGCGCCGGACGACTCCAGCGCCTCGCAAATTGCCGCAGCCTCCGCGCGCGACACATGCCTCGGACTCTTCCGCGCAAAAATCATGCCGACGTAGTCCGCCCCCATGCGCGCGATTTCCGCCGCATCGCCCGGCTCGCACACTCCGCAAATTTTCAGGCGCGCCCTCATCTACCCAAAATCTCCGCAAGCTTTTTTCCCGGATTTGGGGCGCGCATGAGCGCAGTTCCAATGAGCGCGGCGTGGGCGCCTGCGTCCCCCGCGCGCAAAAGGGTCTCGGAGTCGGCTATCGCGCTCTCGGCGACGCGCACTATCCCGTCGGGAATCTCGCGCAGAAGCCGCTCGGAAACCGAAAAGTCGGTGTGAAAACTCTTCAAGTCCCTGCAATTCACCCCCACGATGTCGGCGCCATTTTCAAGCAGCATGGCGATTTCGAACTCGTCGTGCGCCTCCGCCAGAACGTCGAGCCCAAGCGATTTGGCAAACTTGCAAAGCCGCGCAAACGCCCCGGCGTCCAGCATGGCCGCTATCAGCAGAACCGCCGACGCCCCGAAAGCCGCGGCCTCGCAAATCTGATATTCGCAATATATAAAGTCCTTGCGCAAAAGCGGAATTTTCACCGCACCCGCGGCCGCCGAAAGGTTGTCCAGAGAGCCGAGAAAGTAGTTCCTCTCCGTCAGCGCCGACAGCGCGGACGCCCCCGCCGACTCAAGCTCGCGCGCAAGAATGCGCGCGTCGAAATCCGCCCTGATCAGCCCCGCCGACGGCGACGCCTTCTTGAGTTCCGCAATCACTGCGGGAAATTTCCCGCCGCCCAAAAGCGCGTCCTTAAACGACGCCCTCGGCGCGCGGGCTCGCGCGCGGCCCAACATGGCCTCAAAGTTTGCATCGCTCATAGAGGGGCGCAGATCCTCCAGGGAGCGCGCGCATATTTCGTCCAATATCGATTTGCCGCTCATTGTTTTGAAAATTCAATCAATGTTTGAAGTTTGTCCATCGCGGCGCCGGAAGCTATCGAACGGCTTGCCATCTCAACGCCTTCGGAGAAGTCGCCGCACTTGTCCGCAGCCAATATCGCCGCGGCGGAGTTCAGCAGACAAATGTCCGCCGCCGCACCCGATATGCGCCCGGAGAGCACGCCCAGCATTATGTCGGCGTTCTCCCGCGGGCCGCCGCCCTTGAGCTCCGACATCTTCCCAAGCCTTCCCATGTACATTTCCGGAGAAAACTCGCGCGTCTTAACGCTGCCATTTCTCAGTTCGCTAATCCGGCTCGGCGCGCAGGCGCTTATTTCGTCCATGCCGTCCGAACCGTGGACGACGAACGCCCGACGGCAGCCCAATTCGCGCAGGCAGAGCGCCATGATTTCGGTGTAGGCCGCATCGAAAACCCCGACCACCTGCCCCGCGGCCCCGGCGGGATTGACGAGCGGGCCGAGTATGTTGAAGACGGTCCTGAAGCCCAATTTTCTTCGCACGGGCGCGGCATGGCGCATTCCGGGGTGCATCTTCGGGGCGAACAAAAACGCGATGCCGTGCGTCTGAAGGCAGTGCTCCATGACCGCGGGGTGAACGTCGAGATTGAATCCCAATTCCGCGAGAACGTCGCCCGATCCGCACTTGCCGGTAGCCGCGCGGTTGCCGTGCTTGGCCACCGCAACCCCCGCGCCGGCGGCTATGAACGCGCACGTGGTGGATATGTTGAAGGTGTCCAGACCGTCGCCCCCGGTTCCGCAGGTGTCTATCGGCGAGCGCGCCCCGGCGTCGATGAACGACGCGCACGCGCGCATGGCCTGCGCCGCGCCGACAATCTCGTCCACGGTTTCGCCCTTCATTTTTAGCGCGGTCAAAAACGCCGCCAAAATATCGGGCTGCGCGCCGCCGTCCATGATCCGGCCGAACGCCTCGCGGCTTTCCGAGCGGCTCAAGTTTCGCCCCGACACAACCTTGGCCAAAGCTTCCCCCAAAGCGTCCGCAGCCATATTACCTGCCCTCCAAAAAGTTCTCCAGCAGCCGCTTTCCGCCAAAGGTCATGACAGACTCAGGGTGGAATTGCACGCCCTCGATTTTAAACTCCCTGTGCCTGATTCCCATAACCTCCCCGTCATCGGCGCGCGCCGACACCTCCAGACAGTCCGGCAGCCCGTCCTCCGAAACCGCAAGCGAGTGGTATCGCACAACCGACATCGGAGAGGCCATTCCGAAAAAAGCTCCGCGGCCGTCGTGCTCGACCATGCTCGTCTTTCCGTGCATCGCCCGCTTTGCGCGAACAATCCTCCCGCCGAACGCCTCGCCTATTGCCTGCATTCCCAAACACACCCCGAACATGGGAATTCTGCCCGCGAACTTCTCTATGAACTCAAGGCACGCGCCGGCGTTTTTCGGGCAGCTCGGCCCCGGCGATATCACCGCGCGTTCGGGCGAGAGGGCGAACATTTCGTCCGCGCTCATGGCGTCGTTTCTCACAACCTTCACCTCCGCGCCGAGAGTGCGCAGATAGTGGACCAAATTGTACGTGAAGGAATCGTAGTTGTCTATGAGAAGAATCATTTTCAAGCCCTCAGTTTGTCCGCGTCCGCCGCCTGCAATTCCGCCGCTTTCTCGACGGCCCTGACTATCGCGCGCGACTTCATTCGCGTCTCCTCGAATTCCGACTCCGGATCGGAGTCGTACACTATTCCTGCGCCCGCCTGCACGCAGACTTTTCCGTCCCGAATCTGGAGCGTCCTTATGGTTATGGCCAAATCCATGTTGCCGCCGTATCCGATGTAGCCGACCGCGCCGCCGTACGGCCCGCGCCGATCGGGTTCAAGCTCGTTGATTATCTGCATGGCGCGTATCTTCGGGGCGCCGGAAAGCGTGCCGGCGGGAAAGGCGGCGGCGAGCGCGTCGAATGCGTCGGCTCCCTCCTCGACCTCGCCGAAAACGTCGGAGACGATGTGCATGACGTGCGAGTAGCGCTCTATCGTCATGAAGTCGCCGACCTGCACGCTGCCTGCCTTGCAAAAGCGCGAAAGGTCGTTGCGGCCCAGATCGACAAGCATGAGATGTTCGGCGCGCTCCTTGGCGTCGCGCAGAAGTTCGTCGGCCAAAACCGCGTCCTCGCGGGCGTCGCGGCCGCGGCGGCGCGTACCGGCTATGGGGCGAACCTCGGCCTTGCCGTCCTTAAACCTCAACAGGGTCTCCGGAGACGAACCCACCAGGCACTCGCCTGCGCGCTTCAGGCAAAACAGATACGGCGACGGATTTATCAGCCGCAACGCCCGATACGCGGAAAACGGATCGACGTCGGCGTCGGCGGTGAACTTCTGCGAGAGCACGACCTGTATAGCCTCCCCCTGCGCAATGTACTCCTTGGCGGTCTCCACGATTGAAACGTAGTCCTCGCGCGCCATGTTGGAGCGCAGCGCGATTTTTGCAGCCGCCGCGCGGGGCTTCTCGGCCGGGCGCGGAGAGCGGAAGATTTCGCATAGGCGTTCCACGCGGGCGGAGGCGTCGTCATAGGCCTCGTCGACCGACCCGAATTCGTCGATGTGAGCGCAGGCGACAATCTTTGCGGTGTGGCGGAGATTGTCGAATATTATGATGTCGTCGTACAGCGCCAGACGGGCGTCGTCCCATACGCGCTCGCCTTTGGGTTCGGGAAGCTTCTCGAACAGGCGGACGCACTCGTAGCCGAAGTAGCCGACCGCGCCGCCGTAAAAGCGCGGAAGTTCGGAAACGTCGGCGCACCGCCTGCC
>QALA01000032.1 GCA_003343565.1 Verrucomicrobiota bacterium
CCGCTGCTGCAAAAATTCTTCGCTGCGTCGGCCGGCTAAAAAACTTCGTACATGCGCCCCAATCCGCGCAGACGCCGACAAGCAATTCCTATTCTACGCTCAAGAGCCTTCCATTAGCTTGAAGTCGTCGACGAATACGCTCGCCGTCGGGTGCAGTCCGAGGCAGAAAAACGAGACGACGATTTTTGCGGAATTTTCCGGCGCCTTTGCGACAACCCTCATCTTTTTGTAGTCGCCGAAATTGGCCGCGGGCGCGGATAAGTATTTTGAATCAAGTATGCGGCCGCTTTTGTCGCAGAAAAGCATTCTTGCGTAGCACAGGTTTCCCGGCCTGAGCGTCGCGCGAATGCTAAGCTCCAACGCGTAGCTTGCGCCGGGCAAGGCGGGAGCGCGCTGGCTTATGCCGGCCCCGTTTATGGAGGATATCTCAAGCGCGTTGCCCGATGAAATTCCCTCTCCCCCAACGGCGGAAAGCTTTTCTTGCGAGGCTTCGGATTTGTAGATTATCCAGCCGTCAAGTCCGTTCTCAAAGCCGGAGTTTTTCAAAATGTTTTTCGATTTGGCGAGCTTTGGGAATGCGTCGAAGACATCTTCCGGACAAATTTTGCGCGCGCGCTCAATGTCGTCCGCCGACGCCCGCCCGGAGTTCAACATGTCCTCGATCAGCACGTTCGAGTAGTCCGAATGATCCCATATTCTCCATATCGACAAGTCCGCCTTCGGAAATTTCGTGTTGCGCTCGTAGGCGTTAAGGGCGACCTTCTTCGATATTTTGGAAATGCGGAGGGCGTCTATTTCGTCGAGGATTTTTTTCGGTTCGAGGTTCTTCGCATCGAGTTCCCATAGAGATTTTTCCCTGAAGTACGAGCGCACAAGAGCCTTTGTGACGCCGAACATCAGCGACAACTCCCCGACGCGCGCGCGAACGATGTCCGAATCCGCGGCATCTTCGGCTCTTGCGAGGGCGTTTTGCATGGCCTCCAAATCGCTTTCGGAAAAAATTTCCGCCTGCGAGTCGCGCCGGTAGAGCTGGAGCCAGTTGACGGGACCGCTTCTGCGGTCCCACGCCCGTTGCGCAATTCGGAAAAATTCCCGCGCGTCTTTTGCGCTGCCGGCGTAGTACTTTGAGAAAAATTCGCTCTCCAATTCTTCGGGATCCAGACTGGCGTCCTTCAGAAGTCTGGATATTATCCATATTTTGTGGGCGTCGTACGCCCAGTTCGGGAAGGTCTCGCAGGCGTATATGCGCGCTCCAAGATTGTGGAAGGCCTTTATCGCCCGCGCGCAGTGGCGGGTTATGTCGCGCGGGATAAAATAGTTTCCGCCGTAATTGTATTCGTACAGCCCGAACAATCCCGCGCCGCTTTCGCTCCACTTGCGCATCAGTTTCTCCCCTTCGTCCCGCATGGATTGGCTGAAATTCCCGCCAGCGTCGAGCGCAAGGTACAGCGCCGCGTTCGGCTCCACGGGAAAATCCGGCGGGTTTTCCGAATGCATGTAGGCGAGGTTCAGGACGAATCTGTCGGGAAATTTTTGAGCCGTCTTTTGCGCGACCGCGTTTGTGAATTTCCATATCGGATTGCCGTAGTCGGCGTATCCGTAGTACGTCGGTTTTCGGACGAGCTTTCGGGAGGCCGGAGAGTTGTCGAACAGGCTTGAGTCGGCCGCGCTTATCGAGAACACGGCGGCTTCGGAATTTTCGGCGAACGCCTCCTCCGCCTTTTTTGCGACGAACTCGGACAGCTGCGGATTGAGAAAGTCAACCTGCATTTGGGGCGAGTCTTTGTAAGTTCCCCGCCTGTCGCCGCGCATTGCCAGCCATTCTGGGTGTTTGTCGGCAACTTCCGCGTCGATTATATTCAACATGTTGTGGTTCGGGCCGAAGTATTGCGGCTGCTCCGCGTTTAGGAGCGCATAGTCGGCGGCGCTTTTCTGATAGAGGCCGAGAAAGCGTCCGACGTGGGAGGGCCTGAAGATTATCGACCTTCCCGGTCTTAGGTCGGGCTCGCCCGCCGCCGCGCCGAGGGGCAGGGGAGCGAGAACGTCGACGCCCAGGCATCTGCGCAAAAATTCGCCCGCCGCCGTTCCCGCGCTGTATTGCGACGGATACGTTATTTCGGCTCCGGATTCCGAGAGGCGAAACTCTATCGGCTCGCACGATTGCGCGTTTCCGCTTCCGGGCGCAAGTTTCGGAGCGGTCGTCGAGCGTTTGAAATATATGGTGTAGTCTTTCGGCAGGGCGCAGGAGCTGTTTTTTCTTCCGCTCCGGCTGACCGACGCAAATGAGACGTTCTTTGCGTGGACCGCGTATTTGGCCAATGCCTGCGCGGCGCGCGTTTCAAGTTCCGACGGATTTTCCGGAAGGCGTATGTCTATGCTCATTCCCGCATGCGCGGAAATTGCGGCGGCCGCGACAACGGCCGCCGCCGCTATGCGGCGCGGCATGCTGGGAATCGACATGTGTAAAAGTATCTTGATATTTTGAGATTTCTCAAGGGTTTTATCGGAATCTTGCGCCGGTTGTGAAGGCCCGGCAAAGGGGGAACTTTAGACTGTCGCCGAAATGAAAAATTTTCGCGCCGAAAGATTCGCCTCATGTGCGGCGGGTTGCTTGTGTTCAATTCCGCCTTCGGAAGCGTTGGCAATATATTTTGAAAGACGGTTTTGAAAACGGAATGCCGCGCGGCATGTCGGGAGATTTCGGGATATTTAAAAGTTAAAGAAACCGCGTCGGATTGGAGTCGGCTCGGAATCTGCTTTCGCTTTGGGCAAATTCTTTTTGTCCGTATCGCAATATGAAATAATATTTGGAATAGCTTTTAGGCGGAGGAAATTTCATCGGGTCCGTCGCGCGGCGCGGGCGGAGTATCCGATTTCACTGCGCATATGCGTAAAAAAAGAGGAGCGAAACCGGCAAATTATAGCGTCGGTTTTTTCTCCGAATAGTGCGGTTTTTCCCTAATCGGCTTTTATTGCGGCGTTCCACCGAAAAATTGCCGGAGACGAAAGGCGCATTTCGACTTTCGCCTCATATTCTTATGCAATTAAATTTCGCCGTGCGGCAATTTCGCAGTTTATCGACATGCCCGCCCCTTTCCAAAATTTTTCGGTGCGATTTGCTTTTTTAACGCGCGCCGCCCTACCGCCGTCCCGCGGGATTGGGGAGAACAAAAATTTTTTTGCAGCGCGCAAAATTTGCGCGCGCAATTTCTTTCGCCGCCGCCGACGCGGGCGTTTGCGTTTGCAACGCCGATTTTTTGCAATCGGCATTTGTCGTCGCGCGCAAGCCGTCAAATCTCATTGCGGACAACGACGCTGCAAGCAATCGTATTGCGGACAATGGCGTCGCGTTTTTTTGCGTTTTCTATGCGCCCATCGTTTGCGCGCAAATGCGCTTTACGGAGCTTTGCGGGACTTGACGGATTTGCTAACGCTCATTCCCATCGCCTTTGCAACGCCCTCTCCGTAGGCGGGATCGGCGCGGTAGCAGTTGTCGATATGGCGCTGTTTTATGAAGGCGGGAGCGTCGCCCATGGCGCGCGCGGTATTGGCGAACAGCCTCTCTTTTTGTCCGTCGTCCATGGCGCGGAAGCGGTTGCCCGGCTGGGTGTAGTAGTCGGAGTCGTCCTCGCGGAAATTCCACGTGTCGCCGTCGCCGTCAACCGGAGTGGGCGGCTCTTTGTATTGGGGCTGTTCGCTCCACGCTCCGTAGCTGTTGGGCTCGTAGCCTATCTTGCCGCCGTAGTTGTCGTCGACGCGCATTTGCCCGTCGCGCGAATAGCCGGTGACGGGGCATCTGGGGCGGTTTACGGGAATCTGCCAGTGGTTTACGCCCAAGCGGTAGCGTTGCGCGTCTCCGTATCCAAACAGCCGCGCTTGGAGCATTTTGTCCGGAGAAAATCCTATTCCGGGAACGACGTTCGCGGGATTGAAGGCCGCCTGCTCGACCTCGGCAAAGAAATTTTCGGGATTGCGGTTTAGCTCCATCATTCCGACTTCGATTAGCGGAAAGTCTTTAGTGTACCATTCCTTTGTCAGGTCGAACGGATTGTACGGCATTTTCTTTGCCTGTTCCTGCGTCATGACCTGTATGCAGAGTTTCCATTTGGGGAAGTCGCCCTTTTCGATGTGTTCGTAGAGGTCGCGCTGGTTGCTCTCGCGGTCTTTTGCGATGACGGCCTCCGCCTCCGCGTCCGTGAGGTACTTTATCGGCTGCTGGCACACCCAGTGGAATTTGACCCATACGCGGTTGTTGTCCTTGTCGATGAGGCTGAAGGTGTGGCTGCCGAATCCGTGCATGTTGCGAAAGGATGCGGGAATGCCGTCGTCGCTCATGGTGATGGTTATTTGGTGGAGCGCTTCGGGCAGGCTTGTCCAGAAATCCCAGTTGTTCCGCGCGCTGCGCATTCCGGTGCGCGGGTCGCGCTTTATGGCGTGGTTGAGGTCGGGAAATTTCTTGCCGTCGCGCAGGAAGAATACGGGGGTGTTGTTGCCGACCAAATCCCAGTTTCCCTCCTCCGTGTAAAATTTTACGGCGAAGCCGCGTATGTCGCGCTCGGCGTCGGCGGCTCCGCGCTCGCCGGCCACCGTGGAGAAGCGGACGAATATCGGAGTCCGCTTGCCTATCTTGGAAAACAGCTTGGCCTTGGTGTATTTGGTGATGTCGTTCGTGACGGTAAAGTCTCCGAACGCTCCGGAACCTTTGGCGTGCATTCTGCGCTCCGGTATGACCTCGCGGTTGAAATTGGCCAACTTTTCCAAAAGCCACACGTCCTCAAGGAGTATCGGTCCGCGCGGGCCGGCCGTGCGCGAGTTTTGATTGTCGGCCACGGGGATTCCGGCGTTGGTCGTAAGCGCGTCCTTTTGGACTTTGGGAACTGCGTTTGCGCCGGCTGAACGCGACGAACCGGCAGAGCGCGCCGCCGTACCTTTCGTTTTCTTGTCTTTGCTGTTTTTCATGTCGGAATGCGTACGGTTGATTTTTGGCCTTTTTCGGCGTTTTAAATTACAGTATTTTGCTTGCGCAAATCCGTCTTGCCTTCAGGCGGAGCGCTTGATTTGCCCGCTTCGGCTTTTCCCGGAGCAAACTGTCTTCTAACTATATTAAGAAACGCAAATTGCGGCGGTTGTTCCTAAAAAATATCTCCGCTTTAATTTGAAAGGGGAACCTTTGCTATTTCTTTTGGAGTCCGGGCTTGTACGAGAGAATTTCCTTCGCCAAATCGTCCGACGAAAAATATTTTTCAAACAGTTCCATATTCCATGCGGAAACTTGCGGAACGTTCGAAAATTTTTCGTCCACGTTTATGTTTCCATTGAGAAAGAAGTGTCCGCGGACGGGCATTGAACTTCTGAAAAGGCGGTTTGAAATAAGTTCGTTTACGCGCGCGGAGGCGTCGTAAACCTTGTCGACGTAGGGATACTTTTTAAGATAGGCGTTCAAGTCGATGTCTTTGGCCTGGTTTTCCCGCGCGATCTTCCAGTATTCCTCCCACTTTTTGTCGTTCCACCAAACCTGCGACGATACGATCGGGCAGTCTACAAAAAAATTCTGTTTGGCAACATTTCCGCGGCCCGCGTGAAAATAGACCGATGAAAACGGATTCCCGTTCCCCGGCGTGCCCACCCGGCAGAATACGTTTTTTTCTATGATGTGGTTTGAGGAGCCGTCGTCTATGTAGACTCCGCACATCATGGTGCTTTTGTCCTTCGCGAAAATTTCCGAGAAGAAATTGTAGCGGATTACGTTTCCGCAGTCGTTCGGACGCCGTCCGGAATAGACAACGCCGCTATCGTAAAATTCGAGATTGCACCGCTCGAACAGGTTTTTCTCTATGATATTTTCGCTGCCGGAATAGAGGATTGCTATGAACGGGGTGTCGAAAAAGTGGCAGTGCTCGATTTTCGCCCCGCACGTCTGCTGGAGTATCTGGACGGCGCGCATGTTTACGCGCGAGTTTCCGCCGAATACGCAGTTGGAGACGATGTGGCCGCTTTTTTTGAGCGTGCGGTTGTCGCCGCCTTTCAGGAATATGGCGTCGTCGCCTATTTCGAAGAATTTGCAACGCACGATTCTGTTTCTTGCGGAGTATATGTCCGCGGCGCGCTCGGTCTTGGGGTCGAAGGAGGGCTTGATTTGCTTTGCGAATGCGAACGGATACGGCTCTCCGGTGGAAACTCCGCAGGCGCCTATGTTGCTAAACTCGCAGTCGGCCGCGGCCGAATCTTTGCAGGAGTTGAGCCACAGGGCGGTGCCGCATGTGGCGGAGAATTTTATGTTGCGCACGCGAACCCAGTCGGCCCCGTTCAGGGTGAGCATGGGGGCTCTGAGAGTGGAGAAATCGAAATAGTCGCCCTTTGCGGGAGGCTTGTCCAGAATGACGTAGAAGATTCCCGCGTCCTGATCTATGAAGTATTCGCCGGGAGCGTCGAGCTCCTCAATCAAATTTGATACGTAATAGCGGTTGACGGCCAGCATCTCCCTTTTCCAGCGCAGACCGTAGGGCAGAGGCGTGTGAACGGCGAAAGTCTTGTTCTTTGCGTCGACGTCCGCGCGCACTCTGTGCCACGCCCAGCCGTGGTTTAATATTCCGCATATAAGCATGGATTTGGCTTCCGACCAGCGGGCGGGGCGGTCGTCGCTCCACTTGAAGCTTCCGCCGCGCCTAGGCTCCTGTCCCGGCTCTCCCCGCGCGATTTTAAATCGCTCCGAGCCCTTGTCCACGACTTCCCCAAGAGCGATCGTGCCCGCGTTCGGGTATCGCGCAACCGTCAGTTTCCCGCCGGAGAAAAACGCCTCGGTTTGCGCGGTAGCTTTCGGAAAGCCGAATCCCATTTCAAAAAGCGGCGCGAATTTTTTTATGCCCGCCTTTTTCAGGTCTATGGAATACAGCTTTCCCGTTCGTTCGGACGGAAGTTTTGCCAGAACGCCCGCATCGGAAACCACCTTGAGTTCCGAGGCCGGAACGCGTATCCCTCCGATAAAATTTACCTCGCCCTTTCCGACTATCTCCACGGGAAATTCCTTCGTGCCGGACGCGGAGCGTTCGACGACTGCCCCTTCGCTAAAAAAGTAGTTTCCCTGCCTGATAATTATTTCGGCCTTCTCTCCCATTTTTCGCGTTCCGCCCAACTCGGACAGTTTGTCGAACGCGGCCTGCGGCGACGGAAACGGCCTTTCCGCGGAGCCGTCCGCGCCTTCCGCTTTGGCGTTCGAGTCCACATGCAGCTGAAGCGCCGCCGCAGCGGAGGCCGCGCAGAATATTGCGAGAGCGATTGAAAGCGATGTTTTCATGTCGGGTGGAATTAATTTTTTTTGTGCGGAAATTTCTTGGAAGATTTCTTTTACGCTATTTGAAAGCGCCGCGCCAGTCAACAATTCTCGCTCGCGTTCGGGCTTCGTTTGCCAAATAGTCAAGAGTCTTTGCCGCGAGAAGTTCGCTTTGCAAGCTTGCCATATTGCATCGGCAAATTTCGCTTTTCGGCAATGCGGACGGCAAGGCGAAAGTTGCGCACTCTGCCGGATTATTCCGGCCGACTGCGCGCAAATGATAATCCGGCTTGCAGCCGCCCGCGCGCGCAACGTCGCGCATTTGGAATTTTATGGGGCGGCGGACGTTTTATAAAGCTGCGTTTTATAAAACCGCCTTTTATAAAACTTGCGTGCGGCGGCCTTTGCGCGAACCTGTGAAGTTGCGGCGCGGTCGAAGGATTTTGCGCCGCAGGCGGCGCAGCAGCTTTCGAGGGCGGCGCGCTAATAGCGCAGGATATACGCGCCGGTCAAGACGGATTTGATTTCCCTCTCCGTCATCCAGACGGGATTATTTCTCGCCACTCCGACAATGAGATATTCGTTCGTTGCGGGATTGAATCCTATGCACAGCGCGTCGGAGACCATTCGCCCCTTGCGCAGTTTTTTCAGTTCTTGTTTCCGAAGCTCCTTCTGCCATTCGTCGGCGGATTTGAAATTCTTGCGCTCTTTGTATCGGTCGGTGAGTTCGCGGTCGTAGAATGCCCCCGTCGCCAGCCAGCAGAATACCGGAACTCCGTCCTCCAGTTTTTGGCGCACGTTCACCGCGCTGAAGTTGGTCTTCGACAGCCCCATCGACTTGTTTGCCAGATATTTGTTCATGCCGTCCATCAGGCCTTTTATCGGCAGCCCACCGGAGGCGTCCTTGTCGGCTCCCGAATATTTCGCCATGAGTTTGTTGAGGCGAACGTAGTCTATGTCGGAATCGACGTACGCTAAAAGCATCGCCATAAGCTGGGTGAGCGCCTGCGATTTGCTCTGTATTTCCTTCAAATCCACCTCCGGAAATTTCACTATGGCCACGTCTCCGAAGTCGTTTTTTTCGATGCGCGTCTTAAAGATTCCGCGCAGGTCGGATTTGGAGACTTTTTCCTTTTCCTTTGAGTCGGAGTCGTCCGCATTGCAGATGCAGGAAACTCCGGAAAAAAACGCGAGCGATAGCGCAAGACAAATAAATTTTTTACTGTTCATATGGCAACTTTCTTTCAAGTGAAAGAAAATACGTTTACGGCTGCGCCGTCAAGGCGTTTTTGCTTGGGCGCGCAACATGCGCCAAGAATTTTTCGATTTGGCCGCAAACAGGCGGAACGGTTTGGCCGCGGGCGGAAGGCGGATACTTTCGCGCCGCGCGCGCAGGCTATTTAACGGGAGGGCGCAAATGCGGACGATATTTCCCCGATTCCGGCGCCGAGAACCTTTTTTGAAATTTTGTCGAGCTGCCCGGCGTCGCCGCGTAGGTGGACTGTCAGCTGCGAGTATTCAAAACTTTCCCGCGGCTTTAACGGCAGGGCGGGGGAGGTCGTTTCAAGCTCGAAGAACCGCCCCATTTGCGCTCCGTTTACGGGGCCGTCGTTGTAGGCGTTTACGGCGTCGCCCTCAAACGGATTTCTTTGAATTTCCCAGCGGTTGTTGACGTATTTGGCCCCGGCTTCGACGGGCGTGAGCGCAATGACGAGCGTCAGAGTCTTGGTTGCGGAATCGTAGGCGGCGGCAATGCCTTTTGAGCATTCGGGAGGAACGCCGATTTTGCCCCTGCTTCCGCCGTCGGCGCGCATCAAGAGCAGTCCGTTGCGAATCTTCAGGCGGTCGGACGGAATTTTTCCGAAGTAGTCGTCCGTTATATTTTCCCCGCCGGAGGGCGATTTTTTTATTGGAACGGCTATCGTGGCGGTGTCGGAGGCGTCGAACATTCCAAGCAGCCATATTGCGGGCATTCCGGTTTCCGCGGTCCATGGAGTTTGGCCGGAGTTGGTTATCCGATTCCGGCTCTTTACCGCCGCGAAGGAAACTTTTGACGCGTCGAAGCCGGTTTTTAGGACGGCCGCCAGCTCGCCGGCTCCAATCAGGCTGACCGTCCTTTCGCAGGATATTTTAAATGTCGAGCCGGAGTAATTGCGCAGCGTCATTTCGCGCCGAAAGCGCGCGAAGCCGGCTCCTTGCTCCTCGATTTGGAACGGCTCCGTATCCAGCGCGGCGGGAACTTTCCAGTTGGAAAACTCGAAGCTTTTTCCCGGCGGGAAGTAGAAGCAGAATTGCCCGCCTTCCGGCGCCAGCCAAAACCGCTCCTGTCCGCCGAATGCGTGGATATGCTCCTTCAGCGTCCCGGCGGCGGCATCGGCGGAGAGTATACCGCCGGCTATGGCTTCCCTGTTTATCCAGCCGAATGATTCGCCCGCGCGCACATCGTCGGTGGAGATTGCGACTCTGGCCTGCCAGTCGGGCACGACTACCGCGCGCGCGTTCGCCCTCTCAAGCACGACGGTGCGCGCGTGCCGGGCTATGAAATCCGCGTTGTCCGAAAATTTGTTCGGCGGGGAGGACTCCGCCGGAGAACAAGCCGCCGCCAGCCAGCAAACCGCTGCCGCCGCAAATTTTTGCGCGCCGTTTTTCATGCGCTAATTCTCGCGCGTCGCGCGCTCCCTGTAAAGCGTTTTCGAATTTTTCCGCAATTCCAACCTCCGGATCGCCGGACGTGCGGCCGTCAAAAGCGCGCGGGCGTCAAAAAGATTTGAGAATCTGAAAAAATCCCCCACAATGCCGCAAAAAAAGGAGTGATTATGAAGAGGCTTTTTCTTGCAATATCCGCGATTCTCACAGCGGCCGCGTGCGTTGCGGAGGGCGTGGAAATATCGAAGTCGCCCTTCGGCAAGACCGCGGACGGGGAAGCCGTCACGGAATACGAGCTGAAAAATTCCCGCGGCATGACGGTGAAAGTTTTGGATTTCGGCGCGACGATAACCCGGATAAGCGTTCCGGACAGAAACGGAAAATTCAAGAACGTCGCGCTCTCGCTGCCGTCCGTGTCGGATTACGAGACAAAGAGCCCGTATTTCGGCGCGCTAATCGGAAGGGTGGCAAATAGAATCGCGCGGGCGAAATTTTCCCTCAACGGCACGGAGTACAAGCTCGCCGCCAACGACGGGCAGAACTCCATTCACGGGGGAAATCGCGGCTTCGACAAGCGCATGTGGAAGGTTCGCGAGGTGTCGGGCAAGAGCGGGGCCGGATTGGTCTTCAGCCGCGTTTCCCCTCACATGGAGGAGGGCTATCCCGGCAATCTGTCCGTCGAAGTGGCATATACGCTGACCGACAACAACGAGCTGATATTCGACTACCGCGCCGTCAGCGACGCCGACACCGTTTGCAACCTCACCCAGCACGCCTACTTCAATCTCCGCGGAGCCGGATACGGGAGCGTGCTGGGGCACGTAATTAAAATAAACGCCGACAAGTTTACCCCCGTAAATGTGGTTCTGATTCCCACCGGCGAACGGCGCCCGGTCAAGGGCACGCCCTTCGATTTCCGCAAGCCCGCCAAAATCGGCGACAGAATCTCTATGGACGATGTCCAGCTGCGCCTCGCGGGCGGATTCGACCACAACTGGTGCCTGAACAATCCGAACGGGGAGATGGTCGAGGCCGTCGAGGTTTACGAGCCGAACACCGGGCGCGTCATGCGGGTGTACACCGACCAAATAGGCGTCCAATTCTATACGGGAAACTTTTTGGACGGCTCGCTTAAATCTCCGGAGGGCAATGCCTACGGGCATCGCGGGGCGTTCGTTTTGGAAACGCAACATTATCCCGACTCCCCCAATCAGGACGGCTTTCCCCCGGTGGTTCTGCGGCGCGGCGAAGTTTACAAAACGCGCACCGTGTTCCAATTCGATACCAGAGAATAGGCGAGATTTCCCGCGATCATGAAGGCGTTTTTTCCGGCGTTTGCGGCAGTTTTAATTTTTGCTTTTTCCGGCGCGTGCCGCGCGGACGGGGTTGCGAAGGACTTTCTGTCGCATGCGCGCGCAATTGCGGCGGCGGAGAAAAAGACGGTTTTGGCGGTGTTTTCCGGATACGATTGGAGCCCCGCATGCCAGCGTTTCGAAAACGACATACTTAAAAATTCCGCCTTCAAAAATTACGCCAAGAGGAATCTCGTGGTGGTGAAAATAGACGTGAAGAAAGACGGCGCGCGCTCCGTGTCGGTGGACGGCCGGGAGGCTTTCGCGCCGGAGTTCGACGCGAACCTTTCCGAAGCCGCGGAGCGCGGGCTGGCCGCGGCTTTGAAGGTCGATTCGATACCGTTCGCCGCGCTGTTGGATTCAAACGGCAAGCCGATATTTGAAATGCGCGGCTGCCCCCGCAACTGCGACGCGAAGGGCTTTGTAAAGCGGTTGAGGGCCGCCCTTCGCAAGTCGAAGAAGTAGGAGCGCCTGGGGGCGGAAATTTGAAATGGGAAACCCGAACATGAAGGAAAGCGCGAAGATGAATTTCCGGTTTTTATCGGCGTTGCTGTCGATGTTTTTTTTCGCGGCGTGCGCGATGGGCGCGGCGCCGGCGAAAGCGGTTGAGGCTTCCGAAAAGTCCGCGGCGCCGGGCGACAACGCCTGCAAACTCTCCGTAAAAGTCTTTTCGACCAGGCAGGACAGGGAGTGCGACTGGTGGTTTCGCGTGCCTCCGAACAGGGCGAGCATCGTCAGCGCGTCGAGGGGCTGGCTCGGAGACCGCATCGGATTTTTTTGCCTCGTCTCCGGAATCGCCAAGAGGGAAGGCGACGACTATGAAATAAAAATCTCCATGCGCGCCGGTAAAAAGGGGGAACTTAAAGAGATAGGCTCAAGGACGCTCAAGGGCAAGATAGGCTCTCCCAATGCGTTTTACATGGCGCCGTTTTCGGCGGAGTTGATTTTCGAGCCTTCCGACGAATTCGGCGAGTATGTCGTGGAGGCGGAGTTGGAGGATCTCAAAAACGGCGGGAAGGTTTCCGATTCCGCGCGCTGCGCGTATGGCGAATGGGAAACCCCTCCGCCCGCGGACGGGAAGCCGGAGGCGACGCTTGCCAACTTTAACGGGGATTTCAATCCCCAAACCTTGTATCGCCTCTTCATGTCCGGCAAAAATTTCTTTCGCCAGGCGGGGCCGTGGTACGGGCTGAATCCCGCGGCGTACTCGTTCTACCGCCACGCGTTTTCCAAGAACGCGTTTCTGTTGCCGATATTGCGCGAGGATTTCAAAAACTCCTCTCCGGAACAGCGCGAGAAAATAATAATGCTTTTTGCATTTGCGGGGGAAAAGCCGTTTGAAATAGAGGAGTTGTCTCCGGACGAAGTCGTCCTTCAGACTCAGACGCGCAAAATCGCCGCCAAGATAAAGGACGATCCGTATTCGGAAATATCCCAGCCCGCGCATCTGGATTTGCTGTGGGGAGAATTTTTTGCATTGGGAACGTACAAGCCGGCGCGGCGTCTGCTGGACGCGCTCACGCTCAAGGGCGACAGGGAATTTGCAAGAAAGGCAGTGTCCGGCGAAATTAAAATCGACCCCTCCGACGCCGACGTTCTCAAACGCATGTATTCCGGGTTGGTCTGTGTCGCGGCGGACTGGAGCATAGCGTCCAATCTCAAGAACGAGCTGTTTAATTCCTACGTTTCCTGGGCGTATGTCAACGACGTTCCCGCGGAGCTCAAAGCGTCGTTCGGGGACTTTCTTAAGCGCGTAAAAAGCGGGGAAATAGAGTCCCCCTCAAAATTTTCCAAACGCGCCGCTGGCAAGTCCGCTCGGAAAGATTCCCCCGCGAAAGGTTCCGCGGCGGAGAAGGGCGGAGAGGAACGTAAGCGGTGACGGACATCGGGCGTTAATGCGGCCGGTTCGGCGGCTCTGGATTTCCGAAAATAAGGCGATGGCGATTTTTCCCGGACAAATTCAAACGCGGCCGCTGGCGTTTGAAAGATGGGATTGGAAACGGGAAATGTCGGGAAATAACGGGAAATGGCGGGAATTTAAAGCTGTTGGGACGGACTTGTCGGCCGGATTTGAGTTTGGAAATTTTCTGCGCCGGCGTTCCCGAATGAAGTAAGATTTGGAAAAGTTTTCGCCCTGTTCAAAGTTTAACATAAGTTGCACTTTCTTTAGAGCCTCCCTGAACCGCCCTTGCGACAACTTTCCCAAGAACCTTTTTCCAAATTCTGTTTTATTTTTCCAAAATCAAACCTCGCGATACAGGGGGAAGTATCCTTGAGAAAGCGGCTTGCAAAAACGCCTAACACCGCGCCCCGCTTGCGGACTAATGGAGGCCGAGTTGCGATTTGAAAAATTTGCGCTGTTTTTTTACAAGCTTGAAAGTGTTGCGGCATATTTGGTTTGCAAGTTCGGACATGTCGCTTTTGCCCGATTCGATGAAGTCCATGGCCTCTTTGTAGCCTATTGCGGAAGCCGCCGACGGATTGAGGCGGTCGCGGATTTTCAAAAGCTTTTCCGCCTCGTCAAGCAGTCCGTTTTCCAGCATGAGGCGCGTCCGCAGGCTTATGTTTTTTTTCAGCGTTTCGTCGTCCGGATTGAGGAAAAAAATCTCCCGCTCCAATTCTCCGAACGGCGGCGCCTTTTTCGAAAACTTGTCGCGCAGCTCCTTCAGCGTAAGCCCGCTGGCCATGCATCGCATGAGCGCGTTTTTTGTGCGCCGCGGATTCCTGAGGTCGGCGAAGTTTCCGGCGTCCGGGTCGAGCTTCAAAAGCTCGTCGGCAAGCGTTTGTCTGCCGCACGCCTCCGCCTTGTCCGCAAATTCGCGCACGCCTTGCGGTATTTCCACGTCGTCCGCGACGGCGCAAAACCACGCCTTCAAATAAAAGCCGCTTCCGCCCGCAACAATTACCGCCTTGCCCCTCCTGAAAATGTCGTCGAGCGCGCGTTTGGCAAGCTTCGCGTATTGCGCCACGTCAAACGGCTCCGTCGGCTCCGCGACGTCGAGCAGGTGGTGCGCCGCGATTTGGCGTTCGCGCCTTGAGGCCTTCGCGGAGCCCACGTCCATTCCCCTGTAAATCTGCACGCTGTCGCACGATATTATTTCGGCTCCGCGCTCCAGGGCAAGGCTTATGGCCTTCGCCGTTTTGCCCGAACAGGTCGGGCCCGTCACTATGGCGACTTTACGCATTCCTCGTCATGCGGCAGATGCCGCAGAGAGTTTCGGGAGTTTTGCAGGTGTGCGCCCTGCAATGCTCCCTGCCGTAATATATGAATTGGAGGTGGAGCTTTCCCCAGTCCTCCGGAGGATAGAGCTTTTTCAGATCTTTTTCGGTCTGCTCCACGCTCTTGCCCGAACTCAGGCCCCAGCGTTTGGCCAGCCTGTGTATGTGCGTATCGACGGGAAACGCGGGAACCCCGAAGGCCTGCTGCATTATCACCGAGGCCGTCTTGTGCCCGACCCCCGCAAGGCTCTCAAGCTCCTCAAACGTGCGCGGAACTTCGCCGCCGAATTTCTCGACAATGTCGCGCGAGAGGCTCTTTATGTTTTTCGCCTTGCTTTGCGAGAGCCCGCACGGCCTTATGATTTCCCGGATTTTTTCTTCGTCCAGTTTCGCCATTTTCTGCGGAGTGTCGGCCAGGCGGAAGAGTTTTGGCGTGACCTCGTTCACCCGCTTGTCCGTGCACTGCGCCGACAAAACAACCGCGACAAGAAACGTAAACGTGCCGCGGCTGTCGAGCGGAATGCGGGGGGCGGGATAGAGCCTGTCAAGCTCCTTTGCCGCCGCCGCCGCCTTTTGCCTTTTCGTCATTCTATCGCGCCGGATATGCGCGCCAAGCGCCTATTTCAGAATCCTGTCGAAGAACGAGTTTCCCTCGCCGCGCAGCGTAAACTGTATGGGATAGGTTTTCCCGCTCGGATTCTGGTACTGCTTTTCCGCGCGTCCCGGAGGCGCCCACGACACTATCCCGCCGACGCCCGCGTGCGCTGCGGCAATCGTCACCGTGTTGAAGTCGCGCGCGGGAATCTGCGACGGGTTTGTCGACTGGTCGATGTCCTTCGACAGCGCGGGATACACCGTCATGTCGAAGAATTTTCCGCCCTGCGAGTCTATCAGCAGATTCGCGGATTTTCCCAGCAGGCGCGCCCAGCGCACCTGCGCGACGTTCGAGCTTTCCTGCGGGTAGAGATACTTGTGGAACAGTTCGTCAACCTTCGCCTTGAACAGCGCCGTCCACGCGGCTTCGCGGCGGTCGTTGTAATTTTCGTAGGGCCCCTTGCCGTACCACTGGCGCGTGTCGAGGGACTTCGGCACGTTGAACTGCATGCCTATCCTGACAATCGGCGGCAGATCCTTGTCGGCGGTGAAGGTGCCGTCGACCTTTATTGTGGAGTCGCGGAATATCTGGTAGGAGAACTGCGCCTTTGATTCGCGCGCGGGTATTGAGTATTGCGCGGTGACTATGAAACTCTCGCCCTTGCCCACTTCGCGCAGGTCGAATTTTTCAAGATTGGCGCGCTCGCCGGCCGTTATCCAGATGGACTCGTCGCGCCAGATCTTTGCGCCGATGTCGTTATTGGTAATCGGCCGCCAGAACGTCAGGCGCATGGGCGAGGTTATGAGATTGTTCCCGTCGTAGGAATAGGACTTCAGCCAGCCGTTGCGCTTGTCAAAGACGACCTTGAAGTCCTTGCCGGTTATGGTTACGTTCTCGTTCGCGGTTTCGCACTTGAGCGCGGGAAGCTTGGCGTTGTCGCCGCCTTTGGACGGAACGTACTCGCCGCAGAGCTTGAACTGGTCCCACGAGGATTCCTGGCCCTTGATTCTTCCGTTGAGGCTGTCCTCGTCCTTGAAGCTGACGCGCAGGAAGTATTCCTTTCCGTCCTTTATGAGCGACGACGGGAAGGATACGCTGGCCTGCATCTTCGACTGCGGAGCAAGGAAGCTTATCGGAATGTCGCCCTCCTTGACTTTTACGCCGTCTTCGGTGAGCTCCCACTGCGCCTCGTATTCGGAGAGCGGGCGGAAGAAGTTTTCGTTGAATATTTCCAGCTTGACCACGCTGTCGGAGGAGCCTTTGGAAAATTCGAGCATCTTGGTGTGAATGTTCTGATAGACCTTCTTGACCTCCTCCGCGTGCGGATTGCGCGTGTTGTTGGCGTGCATTACGCCGTTCGTGCTCCAGTATCCGGAGTTGGGGGTGTCGTTGTAAAATCCGCCGACCGCGAAATACGTCTTTTTGTTCGGGCGCTGCTGGAAGTCCTCGAAGTTTATGTCGCTGGCGAGATTCATGCCTTTGGCGTCGGCGCGGAAGAAGTCCTTGTCGACAACTTCGTCGAAGGCGCGGAAGCGTTTGAGCGCGCCGTCCAGACCCTGGCTGAATATCGGGAAACGCTCGCCGAGCACCAGCGGGCTGGCCGAGAAAAATTCCGCGCGCTCAAGCTTTTTCTTTGCGACCTCCTTGCCGTCGCAGTAGATTTTCATCTCTCCGTTTCCGGCGCTCGCGGCGACGTCGATTATTTTGCCGTCGGCCGGGTTTATCCTCGCGCCGACATTCTCCCATGTCTTGCCGTTCCACACGGAGAACGACAGGTTGTTGCGGTGGTGCAATTCGAGCTTGAACAGGTCGTTTTGCTCCGCGAGAACCTCCGTGCCGCCGCGTCCGGCCGACTTGCCGTATTTGTTTATCTTGCCCAGCCCCTCGTCGTAGGGTATCTTCGGGTCGTAGCCGCCGTCCGTTTTGAACTGGATTGCGATTGTGAATCCCTTGGAGGTTTTATCGAACAGTCCGGGATAGGCCACCGCGCTTGCGTAGCGCATTATCTGCTTTGTCGACGAGTGCTGGAATACGGCGATTTGGCGCGCGGGATCGGCAGCGTCTTTGACTATTACGTCGTGTTCGGCGTTGCGCAGCAGCCCCTGGTCCTTCCAGTCCCAAATGCAGCCGCCCTGGTCGTGCTTGTTGGAGCGTATGGCCGTCCACAAGTCTTGCATGACGCCTCCGCTGTTGCCCATCATGTGCGCGTATTCCGCCATCAGGAGGGGCTTTATTTTTGCCTCGTCGCCGCGCTCAATCATCTTGTCCCAGTTTTTGTAGGCGTTGCGCTTGCGCTCCGGGCTGGGATACATCGAGTACGAGAAGTCGCAAAGCGCGCCTTCAAGCCAGAACTTCGGACGCGACGGATCGCGCTGGCGCGCCCACTTGTCGGCGACGTGGAAGTGCGGGCCGCTCTTGCACTCGTTTCCGTACGACCAAACCACGACGCACGGGTGGTTTTTGTCGCGCTCGATCATATTGCGGATTCTGTCGAATATGGCCGGCCCCCACATCTTGTTCAGGAAGTGGCTGTCTGGCTTGTAGCCGAGCGCGTGCGATTCGAGGTTGGCCTCGTCTATGACATACATGCCGAGCTTGTCGCACAGTTCGTAAAAATAGGGGTCATGCGGATAGTGGGACGTCCTGACAGTGTTGATGTTGAGCTTCTTCATTTCCAGAATGTCCTCAAGGTCGGCCTCTTTCGTCATGTAGTGGCCGTTTATGGGGTGGTGTTCATGGCGGTTTACGCCCTTGAACAGCACGGGCTGCCCGTTGACGAGAAATTGCCCGTTCTTCATTTCAAGCTTTCTGAAGCCCACGTTCCATGCGCCGTAAACCTTTTTGCCGCCGGATTCCAACTCAACCACCAACCTGTACAGATTGGGGGTTTCCGCCGTCCATTTCTTCACGTTCGGGATTTTTTCGAAGTCCCACTTGCACAGCTTGGACTTGCCGGCCTCCACGGATTCCGGCATGGTTGTCCTGGCCACGACTTTCCCTTCGGCGTCAAACAGCGCGCCCGTGAGGCGGAAACCGCGAGAACTCTTGGAGCCGTTCGAAACGAGCGCCTCTACTTTGAGCGACCCGTCTTTGTAGTTCTTGTCGAGATCCGGCTTTATGTAGATGTCCTTTATGCGCGGATTCGGCTGCCAGAAGAGCGTGACGTCGCGGAATATTCCGGACAGGCGCATCATGTCCTGGCACTCCATATACGAGCCGTCGGAATAGCGGTAAACCTCGACCGAGACCGTGTTCTTGCCGAGGCGCAGATACTTGGAAATGTCGAATGTCGCCGGCGTGCGGCTGTCCTGCGAGTAGCCGACCTTCTTGCCGTTGATCCAGAGGTAGAACGCGCTGTCGACGCCGTCGAACCTGATGAAAACGCTGCCGCTGCCCCAGTCTGCGGGCACCGTGAACTCGCGCTTGTAGGAGCCCACCGGATTGCGGTTGTCTTCGGGATAGTTCGTGGCGTTGCGGTTTTTCGGCGTGGTCATGACGAAGGGCGGATTCGAGGCGTCGAACCCCCAGTGGACATTGCAGTAGTTGGGGTTGTCGTATCCCTTCATCTGCCAGCTCGACGGCACGTCTATATCGTCCCACTTGGAGGTGTCGTAGTCGTCTTTGTAGAAGTCGACGGGCCGCAGTTTGGGCGCGCCGACAAAATTGAATTTCCACTTTCCGTTGAGGCTCATTTCAAGGGGGGAATTTCCTCCCTTGAGGGCGGCTTCGCTGGTATCGTAGTAGCGGGCGGTTGCGGAGGGAGGCTCCTTATTGATGCGGAACACTTCGGCGTTTTCCCAATCGGGAACCGCCCCTTCGCGCGGCTGGCTGCTCTGCGTATTTTCGCCGGTTGCGCTGTCGGCGAATGTGACGTCCATTCTCGGCGTCGGGTCGTCGCCCACGACGGAGTCTATTTGCGCCGTTGCCGTCGCCGCCGTCAGCGTTATTCCGGCCAGCGCAAGAACGGCTGCGCGCAATCCGGAAGAGTAGAACACGTTTTTTAGATGCGAGTATTTCATAAATTGAAAAATTGAATTCCCGTTTTTGATTTGAACGATTATGTCGGGCCCGATTGCCTCGTCAACGTTTTTTAAGTATTGCGGGGGGGGCCGTCAGTGCATCGCGCAATGGAGGGCGGGTTTCTCTTTGGGATTTCCCCTTAATCCGATTTCATGCGGGGGCGGGGTTTATATTGAGAGGGGCCAGCGCGGCCAAGCCCTTTTTCATATCCCGTTATTTGCGCCCGACGGCAATCAGATTTCTTTCTATGTAGTTTTTTACCGCCAAATCGATAGTTTCAAGGCAGCCAAACTTGGGCCGGTAATCCAAAAGCCGCCTTGCCTTCTCGATGCTGAAAACGCCGCTGCGGGCAATGTGGTAGTAGGTGTGGCCGCATTCTTCGGCATTGCCTTCGTATTCGCACCACTCTTTCCACGGCAGGAATTTTATTTTGGGCTCGCGGCCAAAGTATTCGTAAAGGTGCTTTGCGTATCCGTACAGCGTGACGTGCTCGGCCGCCTGGGCGTCAAATGATTCCCCCAGCGCATTGTTTCTATGGGTAATCGCCTTGAAAAACGCTTGTGCGACGTCGTATCCGTGCACATGGTGCAAAATCTCCTGCCCGAAGTTCGGAAGCGCTATTTCTTTTCCGTCCGCTATGTCCTGAAACACCCTCATGGAAGTATTCCCCCACGGGTTGACGATTGTCCAACCCGGCCCGGAAATTTGCCCCGGCATGATAATTGTTGCGGGAAAACCGTTCTCGCGGTACTGTTTTTTCAGATATGTTTCGCTTGCGAACTTGTCTTTGCCGTAGTCGTCCAACGGCTTCTTTTGCGGCTCGTCCGGGTCGAATGGGACGGTCTCAGCCATGCCGTGCGCC
The DNA here is from genome assembly GCA_003343565.1 of Verrucomicrobiota bacterium. GTDB lineage: Bacteria > Verrucomicrobiota > Verrucomicrobiia > Opitutales > Intestinicryptomonadaceae > Merdousia. The sequence goes on from QALA01000032.1 coordinate 19,965, forward strand.
CAGCAGGAGGAGCAGTAAAGATAATGGGAAAGCCCGCTTCCCCGAAAGCGCTCCGCTATTTTTTTGGTATCCTCAATATTGAAGTTCACCAAATCGACAATAATGTCCGGCGCCATTTCTCTGAGAAAATTGATAAAATCGGGGTCCTTTTCCCTGTCTATTAGGACGCGTTTTACTTTTTGCCATGCCGGAGCGTCTTCATAGGGCATCGACATTTTTCGGGTGATTGCCACCGTTTCGTATCCGTTGTCCGCGAGCATGGGAATCAGATACGTTCCAATATGCCCTGCCGCGCCAATTACCGCAACTTTTGCCATAATCTTTTCCTCTCAACAGCAAGTTATGTTGAAATGTACGAATATATAATTTAATATATTCTTCATTTCGGAAAAGTCAAAAGTAAACACGATTTTGACTGTTCTAATGGCTGTTCTAACCCGCATTGCCGCGCGAAATCCCCCGCGCCGAGGCGCGGCAGTTCGGCAAAACGCGGCGTCCGCGTCCGGGCGGCGTTTCGGGGCGCTCTCCGGAGTTTCGGACGCCGGGCGCTCCGGCGGGGGACGGGGAATTTCTTTTAATCTTGCCAATTTTGCGCGATTATAAAACAATATTTGCCGTATTTACTTACGCGATATTTCAGATTCGCTTGTCCGCATGTTAAAATTTATAAACGCAGTCATAATTTTGCTGTTTTTGGCCGGCGCGGTTTTGTTTGCGCTTTCGTCCGCAAAGGGGCCCGAACAGGCCGGAGGCGAAGGCGGAGCCGGGGCTTCCCGCGCCGGAATGTTGGCGGCGGCGCTTCCGGCGCAGATTGAAGGGTGGAAGTCGAAGGAGCGTCCGCTCGGCGATACTCCGGAGGTCGAGCGCGCCGCGCGCAAGGCCCTTAGGGCGTCGGATTATTTTTCTCGCGAGTATTTTTCGGAGGACGGTTCGCGCAGATTCGGCGTTTACGTCGCCTTTTGGGAGAAGGGGGCCGACGGCACGGCCAACGCCTCCAGCCACACTCCGGACAGGTGCTGGGTGGAAAACGGCTGGAAAAACCGCCTCGACAAAAGCGACAGCCGCAGGCTCGTGGGGCCGGCCGACGGCGTTCCGATCATGCCGGCAAACTACCGCTTTATGACCTTTGACAGCAGGGGCGTTTCGGCCCACGTTCTGTTTTGGTTCGTCAGGGGCGGAAAGCTCTTTGATTACGGCGCGGCCGACACGTACCTTCGCAATCCGTTGGACTATTTGAAAAACGCGTTCGCGGCCTCGTTTACGAAGGTTCCGGAGCTTTATTTTGTCAGAATCGAGTCTGCCACCCCGTTTGAGGAGCTGCAAAAGGACGCCGGCTTTATGAAAATGCTGGGCGCATTGGGAAAGCTTGCGATAGGCGAGCGTCAGGGCGGCGCGCCTGATTCCGAAACGCCGAGAGGAAAGCGCTGACATGGAGGATTTGCCGAAACAAAAAGACGGACATTTTGCGCTTCCTGCTTCCGTATCGGTTGCGGGGGTTCTCGTGTTTCTCATGGGCGCGGTTGTCACGTATTTTCTCTCCGAAGTTTGGAGCACCCGCCAAGACTATTCCTTCGGGTATCTCATGCCCGTGTTCGCCCTGTATGTGCTGTTCGACAGAAAGGGGAAAATCTTGGGGTATTTTAAGTCTCCGCATTCGGACCCGGCGGGGGACGGCGCCGCGCTCAGATTTCTTGCGGGCGCGTTTTTCGGCGCGATGCTGCTCTGCGGATTGGCGACATTCTTCCTCTTTGCGTTCATGCTGATTGCCACGGGCGAAAAAAGCCTGGCGTTCGCGATGACTTTCGGATTTTCGTTTTCGTTTTTTGCGCTTGCGTACTTTTGCGCGGGGCAGACGCCCTCCGGCGTGGGAGAGCGGGTGAGGTTTGCGTCGCTCTTCGTGTTTCCGGCGTTTGCGTGGCTGGTGTCGGCTCCGCTCTTCAGCGCGGTGGAGTCGATGATAAGCCTCTTTTTGCTGTCGAAAGTCGCGGCGGTCGTATATTCGACGATGGGCGCGCTCGGCTATGTGGTGGAGCTTACGGGCAATTCGCTGGTGTTTCCGAACGGGGCTGTCGGGGTTGCGGACGCGTGCAGCGGAATACGCTCGCTGACGGCCTGTCTGTTTGCCGGTTCGTTTTTGTCGGCGGTGTTTCTCGACAAATTTTGGAAGCAGATTTTGCTCGTGGCCGCGTCGATGTGCCTGGCGTTTGTCAACAATATCATACGCGCGCTGTTTCTGTCATTTTGGGCGTACCACAACGGGCCGGAGTCCATATCGGGCTTCGTCCACGACGCGGCGGGATATTTCGTTCTTGGAATGACTGTGCTGGGGCTGCTTTTGCTGCTGCCGATATTCCAATTCAGCCCGATTCCGCCGGAGTTTAGAAATGCGGACAAAGCCGCGTCCGCGCCCGATTCCGTCGAGCCTTCCTCTGAAGGGCGGGACTCCTCTTTGGACAAAGGGAGCGACTCCGACACTCGCAAATAGAAGGGCGACGAATTAACGGGAATATCGCCCGGCCAAACTTTCCGACTCCGCCGTTTGCAAATAGGGCAGGGGGTGTGCGAAACGCCCTTGCCCGCCGAAATGCGGGCGAACTGCCTATTCGCGATATGGAGGCTTTGCGTCGCTTCCCGCGCCGATTGCGTTTTGCGCAAAAAAATTTTTTGTCGATTTGCGCGGAACGTAGGTTGAATTGCGCCGCGCAGAATGAAAATCCCGATGGAAAATTTCCGCCCGGACTTTTCGCGCGAAGTGCGCGGCACCTCAAAATGGGCGCTCCCCCTGCCGAAAATGCGCGCGGGATTAACCGTATTAATCGGCTTGGTATATCGTGAAATTTGATTTTGGAAAAATGAAGTAGGATTTGAAAAAAGATTCTTGGGAGAGGCGTTGCAAGGACGGTTCGGAAGGTTGTAAGGGGAGTCCAGCTTATATTAAACTTGGAACAGGGCGAACGCCTTTCCAAATCTTACTTCATTTGGGGGTGCCGGCGCGAAAAGTTTCCAAACTCAAATCCGGCCGACAAGTCCGCCCCAAAGCCTTTAAATTCTCGCAATTCCTCATTATTTCCCGCCATTTCCCGTTTCCAATCTCATCTTTCAAACGCCATTGGGCGCGCATGTCGGAGTGTAGCAGCTGTCGGGCTGCGCGCCGACTCCGAATTTAAATTGCGTTTCCGCATTTTTTGCCGGAATTTGCGCGCGCCGCCTTTTGGCGTTTTTGTCCGCGGCGCGGGAGGCGCGCCCACATTTGGGAACCCGCCTTTTGCGGGTGTTTGCAGGCGGGCTTTTTCTTCCTCGTTCGGCTCTTCTAAACGGCGTCCCGCATTTCCGCGCCTTTGGACTGCCGCGCAGCCTTTTGCTCAATGCCGGTCTTTGGGCGCGAGATACTTTTTTATCTGTTCGTCTTCTTCGGCTTGCGCGCGCGCGGCCTTTTCGGCGTAATAGTCGTAAAACTTCCTCTCTTTCGGAGTCCATGCGTTGGACTCCAGATAGTCTCCGCAATACGGAACGTACAGGTCTATCCACGCGCAGATTTTGTCGAGCTCCTCTTTGGAGAGATTGAGTCCGCTGTGCCGCTGGCTGAGCATCATGTACAGTTTGCTTGTGGCCGAGCCGCGCTTGTAGGGAGGCTGAAGTTCGGGCGAACTCTGCGCGCCGAGCCAATTTACAAGCTCGCTATTGCAGTCGGCCATATACGGGTGTTTCGCGTTTCGCACGGACGGGCGCAGAAGATTGTAGTAGGCGTCGTTGAAGTTTCGCTTGGCCATGGCGTTAGGAATGGGAACGTCCAACAGGCTGAATGCGCGCCGCACTTCGCCCTCGCAGTCCTTTATGAACGCGCGCACGGCTTCGTCCTTCACGGGGGCGAGGTCTTCTACGGACAGGGTTTTCGACGCGTCGGCGTGGTCGAACAGCCTGTGCGCGGAGCGGTCGTTGTGGCAGTGTATGCAGTGCCGGTTGAGTATGGGCTGGATATGCTTTCTGAAGGAGAATCCGCCGCGAACGTCGTAGAACGGCTTGAGCTTTTTGGGCTTTCTGGAGGAATCCAGCCTGGCGTCGGCGCGGCTGTTTAAATTCTTGTCCCCGTGGCAGCCCAGACAGGCGTAAAATTCGTTGGGCTGCATTGTCGTCCACGAGCGCATCGTGTTTACGGCGCAGCCGTTTTTATCGATCGGCTGAAAGTACACGGGCGTGCGCGCGGGGACTTCAAAATAAACGGAGCCGTCCTTCTCGACCTCGACTTCGCCCAAAATTTCCTTTGCGTCCCACGAGGCATTTCCCAGCGCAATCGGAGTGTGGCACGTCCCGACGCCGCCGGGGCCGACCATGTGCATAATTCCGATCGGCGCGCGGCGGTAGTGCAGCTTTATGACGCGGATTTTTTCTATGTCCCCCCTCTTTACGCCGGCCGTTCCGCGCCCGGCATAGACGTCCCTTATCAGGCAGTATCCGCTCTTGTTCGAGTAGTCCAGAGGCGATTTCGCAATCGCGGGCAGGGGCCTTTTTTCGAGCGGCGCTATTTGCATTTGGCTGAGCTTGCCGGAGGGCGGCCCGCCGATCAGGAGCTCGCGTTCGCCGTCGTCGTTTACAAGGTACAGCAAAAACGGGAGCGCGCGGAATTTTCTTGCCGTTTTGGACTCCCTCCAATGGACGCTGAGGGGATTTATGCTGGCCAGATAGAGTCCGTCCTCAAGGGGGAAGGGGTATCTGAACTGTGGGCCGTCCTGCGCGTATGCGTCGGTTCTCGGCGGAATCTTGCGCACCGGGGCGAGGGCCGACATTCCGTTCCCGTTTTGGCGCCCCTTTTTAACGTCGAACTTTGCCAAGTGGCCCTGTTGCGGAGTGTGGTGTCCGTGCAGAATGCAGACGAACTTCGACGGCTCGCCCGGTATCTGCCTGATGTGCCCCATCGCGGTGGGAATCCACGATTTGTTGCCGTAAAGCTCGGTCTGGAAGGAGCCGTCGGGCTTCATTGTGAAGGCCGCCTGCGTGTAGACTTGCCCCCTGTCGTTGTAGTCCCAGCGCGTATAGACGACGTCGCCGTTTTCGCAGACGGTCGGGTATGTGGTGTGCACTTGGTCGAAGCCGACCCTCCGCAGGGCGGTCCCGTCGGGACGCATGATGTAGAGATTGCTCACTTCAGTGTTGAAACAGTCGGTAGAATGTCCGCAGCGAGTCGAGCTGAACACTATTTCCCCGGTAGGCAGATAGCGCCCCTCGTAGTCGGCATGTTTGGGCGACTTGGTTATGAGGCGGATTCGCCCTGTTTCGGCGTCCATTTCGTAGAGGCTGTAATCGTCGGACTTGTCCTTTTTCCATGCAAAGAGGATTTTCTTTGCGTCGTAGGAGACGTCCGGATCGCGTATGACGCCGGTTTTGGATTCGAGCAGAACTTCGCGCTTTATCGAACCGTCTTCTGCCACGGCGAGGCGGCACAGCTTTGAACCCGGCAAAAAGTGCGATTCTCCGCGGGCGTCGGAAAGCCCTTCCGTATAGGCGTAAAAACTTGGGGTTATGGGTTTGCGCTCCACATAGACGTACTCCTTCGGCCGCCCTTTTGCCGAGAGCTTTTTGAGAAACCGCTCCCTGTTCTTTTCGCGTTCGGCGAGGTATTTCTCGGCGGCCTCGGCCAGCGTCTTCGAGGGAGTTGCCGATACTGTCGATACTGCGGCGGAGTTCTTTTCGGCGTATTTTTTTGCGAGCCCGTCGAAGGCGGCGATTCTTTCGGCTACTGGCGCGCGCAGAAGGGCGAGCCTGCCGGAGAAGTCGGCGGCGAGCCAGTCGGCCTGAACGGGATTTTCCGTCATGGATTCCGCCAGACGCGTCCGCGCGTCGTCGTCGTCTGCGGCGGCGGCCAGTTTTTGAAGCGTTGCCATGAAGCTCTCCGCCGCGCTTTTTTGCGCGTTCGGAGCAAGGGGGGCGGCCGGGCAAAAATGAGCCGCCGCAAAACATATTGCAATCGCTCCCGCCGCCGCCCGCACAAGTCTTGCGTAATTTTTCCTTCCCATCGGGAGACATTAAGTCCGCTCTTTTGATATTCGTCAAATTTTTTTGTTTTGCGCGGCGAATGCGGCGGGGAGGGCTAATGGAGTGCGGAGAGTGTCCGTGCCCGTTTTTGCGGACAACTCTTCGAGGTAAAAATCTCCAGCCAATCTTTAGGCCTTCTGCCAAATCTTTTGGCGGGCATCGAATTTGATACTCCGTCAAATTTTTCCGCCTATATTCAAACCGTCCCGTTCCGATACCCAACCACATGCAAAAATCCGTTCTCCCCCTCTTTGCGACGACCGTTTCGCCCATTGCTGTCAGAACGTTTTAAAATTCCCCGCAGATTTCTCCGGGCAAGCCGCACTGGCGTTTAAAGATGAGATTGGAAACGGGAAATTGCGGGAAATAATGGAATTGGAAATGGCGGGAATCTAAAGGCTTTGGGGAGGGCTTGTCGGGCGGATTTGAGTTTGGAAACTTTTTGCGACGGTACCCCCCCAGAAAAAATGAAGTAAGATTTGGAAAGGCGTTCGCCCTGTTCCAAGTTAATATAAGCTGGACTTCACTTACAACCTTCCGAAGCGCCCTTGCAATGCCTCTCCCAAGAATCTTTTTTCAAATCCTACTTCATTTTTCCAAAATCAAATTTCACGATA
>QALA01000019.1 GCA_003343565.1 Verrucomicrobiota bacterium
GAGTATTCGGACATTTTCTACACGCTTTACTGCCGCAGCGGAGATTCCGAATTTCAGGACAAGATATTCAACAAGCTCAAGTACCAGTACCTTTATGAGTTCCTGTCCATTTTCGGCGGGAGCGAGTCCGAAAAACTGGACTACTGCGCCTCGTTCATCGTGGCCGGCATGTGCACGCTCGCCAAGGTGTGGATCGAAAACGGAATGCGCGAAACGCCGGAGGAAATGGCGCGTCTCGGCGGCGCGTTCGTGATGCACGGCGTCGAAATGCTCCAGTGATATGAACATCGTCCATGTTCTGGAAGCGGGCATGCTCGTCTGCTTCGGCATCTCATGGCCGTTCAATATTGCCAAGTCCCTCCGCTCCCGCACCGCGAAGGGCAAGAGCGTTGCGTTCGAGCTTCTCATCATCGCAGGGTATCTCTGCGGCCTGGTCGGGAAGTTCATCCTCGGCAATTTAAACTATGTGGTGTTTTTCTACATTGCCGACATTCTCATGGTCGCAGCCGACCTCGTCCTGACGCTCCGCAACCGCCGCCTCGACCGCGAACGCGACAAAGTATAACATGAAAAAGCGACATCGCCGCCTGCAGAACAGGCGGCGATGTTTTTCAAGAAAAGTCATCAGAGTCTACCGGCAAGCTCCTGCATACCAGCTTCGATACGGTCGAGCGCTTCCTTCAAAATGGCGTGGCTCGTGGAGTAGCAGAGGCGGACATTGCCTTCACCGCCGGGGCCGAACCATTTCACGGTACCCGGAACGAGCGCGACCTTGCAATGCTCCTTGGAGTAGTCGGCAAATTGCTGACTGCTCATGCCGGTCTCGCGCACATCGAAGAAGGAGACAAAAGTTGCCTCCGGTTTCGGCGCGTGCAGAAGCGGCATGGCGATCATGCGCTCAACGAGATAATCGCGGTTGCTTTGTAGCCGCTCCACGAAAGCGTCCACCCAGTACCAGCAGTCGGTAACGGCGGTTTTCATGGCGATCTGCGTGAGATAGTCCACGCCCGCAGCCAGATCGTAGCAGCGGTGCATCGCCGTTTCAAACGCTTCGGCGTTGAGCGTATAAAGATATCCGGCGCGAAGCCCCGGCAGCGCGAAGCCCTTGGAGAAGCCGTAGAAGGAGATCGTCTTCTTGTTCAGCTCCGGCCCAAGCGAGTTGATGCTCACAAACGGGCGCTCAGAGTAAATGATGTCAGACCAGATCTCATCGTTCATGATCCAGAGATCGTGCTCCGCAGCAACCGTGGCGATCGTGCGCAGCTCGTCTTCCGTATACAGCAACCCCAACGGGTTGTGCGGGTTGCAAAGACCAATCATGCGCGTCTTATCGGTGACATAGCTTTCGAGATCGCTGAAATCCCAGTGGCCATTTTCGTGCTTCGGGGAGTAGTAGACGACCGTGGCTCCGGCGTAGCGTGCAGAAATGCCGAACAGCAGATCGACAGGGTCGAAGATGATGACCTCGTCGCCGGGCTTGAGCACGGAGAGTGCGATGGCGTGCATGCAGGCTGAGGCACTGTCCACCGGCTGAATGAACTCCGGCGGAACATCCTCGTTTTTGCGCGTCTTAAGACTGCCGGAGATCGCTTCGCGCAGTCCGGGCAGTGCGTCGGGGGCGTAGGGAAAATAGCCGCCCTTGATGAAGTCCGTCATAGCCTCGCGTATCTCGATTGCTGGCTTGAAGTCCGGGTCGGCGGAGGTCAGGGGGATGGTACCTTCCGGCATACCGGCCCAGCGCATTCCGAGAGCGCGTTCCTTCAGAACTTTCAGATCGACTTTATCGTCGGTAAAAAGCTCAGAGCGTAGCATAGTTTTCCTCCTTTTTGAAAAATCTGGGCGGTAATACCGCCCAGACAAGAGTGTGTACGCAAGGGTTCAGTTCTTAAAGCCTTCCTTGATCATGTGGTAGAAAACCGTAATACCGATACCGCAGCCCACGGCGATGATAAGATAATCGATAAAGCCCATTTGTATTCTCCTTTCACAAATTATGTGCTCAGGCCGCTTTGTCTTCGCCCTTCTTGTAGAAGATGGAGTTGGCGACAAACATGGTAATCGTCGAGCAGATCAGACCGAACAGGAAGTGGCTGATGCCGAGAGGAGAGCCGAGCAGCCAGTAGCCCAGCGTGGCGACCACGGCAACGACGATCGTCGTGAGCGTGCCCTTCGCGTTCATCTTTTCCTTCCAGAAGAACAGACCGCAGAAGATGGGGACGAGCGCCGCTCCGCAGGGAGCACCGATATCTTCCATGATGGACACGATGGAGGAACCAAAGTAGCCGACGATGACGCCGAGCGCAGCGACAACGATCATGCAGATACGCTGGGTGGTGAGCATGGCCTTGCCGTCGAGCGGCTTGATGCGGCCGATAACGTCACGGGAGAGCATAACGGAGGTGAGAATGGTGACGGAAGCCGCGGTACCCATAACGGCGGCGAGCAGAGCCGCGAGCAGGATGGCGCCGAGGACCGTACCGGTGTACTGGTTGATCATCGCGGGGAGAATGGAGTCGGAGGTGCCGAGATCGGCGATCAGAGCGGAACCGGCGAAACCAATGAAGCTGGCGAAGAGCAGATAGGGCATATAAACGAGCAGCGTGCCGGTGAGAGAAGCGCCGCGCGCTTCCTTGGCGTTCTTTGCGCCGCAGACACGCAGAAAGTTCTCGCTGTTGACCATACCGCTGGTGCCGAAATACAGGCCGGAGGAGATCATTGTACCCCAGCCGACCGTTTTGCCGAACTGCAGCTTGGCCGGGTCGCTCGTGCGGAGAGTTTCAACAATGTTGGAGAGACCGCCAGCCTTTACCAGAGCGACGATTGGGAGAATGATCATGACGGAGAGGACCATCAGGCCGATGTTGAGCTTGTCGGTCTTCGTGGCCGCGACCATGCCGCCGACGACGGTGTAGATGAGCATGACGACGGTCATGATGATGATCGCGGTGAGCAGGCTGAGGGAGGGGACGAACATCTGCAGGATGGTGCCGAGAGAACGGATCTGCGAGGCGACAACGGAGAACACCGAGAAGATGCTCAGCAGAGCGATCGCATTCGCACACTTGGCGCCAACGTGCTTGCGGACAAGCTCCGGAATCGTGCTGACGTTTTCTTCACGGATCTTTCCGGAGAAAACAACACTCGCGAGAATGGCACCGATGCTTACGCCAATGGCCAGATAGAAGCCGGAAACGCCGTAAGCATAGCACATGCTGGCGCAGCCGAGCGTTGAACCGGCGCCGATCCATGCCGAGGACATGGAGAATACGTTTGTCCAGTAGGGGATATTGCGGTTGGCAACGGCGAATTCATCCGCCGTTTTTACATTTCGTCCCGCGAGGAAACCGATAACAAGGATCGCTGCGATATAAAGGATCGCGATAATTACTTTGGCCATGCTATTTACTCCTTCACTCTCTTTTTTGGTGTTTTTCGGGCAAACAGAAGAATCAGAAACAGAACCAAAACGCCAATGAATGCGAGAAGATAGATCTGCGAGTAACCGTATCGCGCACAGTACGAATTCCAGAGCAGCGGGCCGACCGCATAGCCGAGATCGCTGGCGGCGAGATAGGTGGCGTTTGCCGCGCCCATGCGCTCCGGCGGGGCTTCAGACAGTGCCATGGAATTGAGCACAATGCCGCTCATACTGTGGCCGCAGCCGTACAGAACGGACAGAATGCCGAGCGAGAGCGCCGTGGGAAACAGGAGGCGCAATCCGCCGTACGCGGCTGCAAGGATCAGCGTGCCGGTGAGCAGGATCACCCGGTCGGCCTTTGCGCCGCTGATGCGCCCAATGGTGAGCCGGACCGTTACGACCGCCACGGCGGAGAGCGTATAGAACGCGTAGGTCCCATTCACGCCGCGCGACGCAGTATAGTAGCTCAGAAACTGCATCACGGTGATCTGCATCACAGCCAGAAAGAGCGTGCACGCCGCGCTGTAAAGCGCCGTCGGTTCATAGAGACCGCGCAGCAGCTCACCGAGACAGGCCTTGCTCTGCGGCTTTTCTGTGGTTTCGCGGCAGCGGATCGGCAGCACGAGAGCGATGATCAAAAGTCCCGTGAAAGAGCTGTAGAGAAACACGCCCGTGTAGCCGAAATGCGCGAGAATCCAGAGCCCGATGCCGGGCGCGACCGCCGAGCAGGCGGACATGCCGACGCCAAAAATGCTCACGCCCTCCGTAAAGTGGGACTTCGGAATGAAGGAGGTGGCGATCGCGGCAACGGCGGTCGAAGCGACACCCATGCAGAAGCCCTGCGCGATGCGCGCGCCGAGCAGTACACCGTAAGGCAGCTCCGCGAGGAACAGAAGCGGCAGAACGGTATAGCCGACGGCCGAAAGTATCAGCAGCCGTTTTTTCGGGAACCGGTCACAGAGAAGTCCGGAAAAAGGCCGCATACCGAGTGAGGCAAACGCGAACACGGACGAAAGGAGCCCGGCTGCGGCGGCGGTGAATCCGGCGTCGTTTCCGTACATCAGCGTCAGCGTCAGAAGAAGGATCGAGTAGCCGCCGACAAATACGGACGCGATGGTTGCCAGCAGAAAATCTTTCGTATAAAGGGCTTTGGCCGGTTTGCTCATTTCTGGGGGTTCAGCTTACCGGAGGCAATATCGTTCAGACAGGCTTCCAGACGGTTGAGACCCTCTTCCAGAACTTCACGGCTTGTCGAAAGGCAGATGCGGATGTGGCCCTCGGAGCCGGGGCCGAAGAAGCGCGCGCCGCCGGGGACAAGCGCCACACGGTACTTTTCTTTGAGCACGTCGATCAGATCAACAGGATCCCAGCCGGTGCCGGTGATGTCGGGGAAGAGCACGAACGTTGCCTGCGGCTTGTGGCACTTGATGCCGGGCATCTTTTCGATGCGCGCGAGAGCATAATCGCGGTTCTCGGCAATCTGTGCGCGGAACGCATCCACGCGCGGGAAGCCGTACTTCAGCGCAGCCTCACCGGCGATCTGAGAGAGCGCGTCGATGCCGCCGATCGTCGTGTCGACCAGAGAGGCCTTGACAACGCGGTCGTACATCTCCTGGTTCATCGTGTACACACAGCCGATGCGCAGTCCTGCGAGACCGAATGTCTTGGAGAAGCCGTAAACTGTCAGCGTGCGCGCGTTGCGCTCGGCACCAAAGTGGAGAAGGCTGGTGAACTCGCACTCGGGGTAGATCATGTCGGACCAGATCTCATCGTTCATGATGTAAAAGCCGTACTTCTCGGAGAGACGCAGCAGATAGTCGAGATCTTCCTTCTTATAGAGCATGCCCATCGGATTGTGGGGGTTGCAGAAGCCGAGCATTTTCGTCTTCGGCGTGATATAATCCTCAAGACCTTCAAGACTCACGCAGTCGCTCTGCAGGTTCGTCGGGAAGAGGATGACCTTTGCACCGGCGGACTCCATGCTCGTGCGGAAGAGGAAGTCCACAGGGTCAAACACGATAACTTCGTCGCCCGGCTGAAGGACCGCGTCGGCGATGACTTTCATGCCGCGGGCGGCGCTGTCGATCGGGAGAACAAAGTCGGGGTTGACATCTTCGTTCTTGCGTTCCTTCATGGCCTTGGCGATGGCCTTCTTAAAGCTCGGAAAGCCGCGGTGCGGGGTGTAGGTGAAGTAACCTTCTTTAATATAGTCCTGAAGCGCCTGAACGACCTCGGGCGCGCAGGGAAAGTCGTGGTCGGCAGCAGTGAGAGGGATGACATCCGCATCCTGCTCAGCCCAACGCATGTTGTATGCACGCTGGCGGAGAACATCGAATTTGATGTTTTCGTTCGTAAAGCCTTTCATTCGTTTTACCTCTTTATTAATGAAATTAAATCAGAGCTCCGCGATGGCTTCGATTTCGCAGAGAACACCCTTCGGCAGCGCCTTGGCGGCAACGCAGGAGCGAGCCGGGCAGCTGACAAAGTACTTGGCATAAATCTCGTTGAACTTGGCAAAATCAGCCATATCCGCGAGGAAGCAGGTGGTCTTGACGACTTT
>QALA01000040.1 GCA_003343565.1 Verrucomicrobiota bacterium
GAAATTTGTGCGGCGCGCGCGGCGAACGTACAATTTGAAAAGCTCTCCAAAACGGTGGGCAAGTTCATTTCCTCTTGCGATGAAGAGTCGAAAAAAATCGGTGAACGCTTGAAAAAGGCGAAGGCGCTTCTGGCTGAATAGGGCAATAATTTTTTCGCAAAATCCTCCGCCGTTCCCCCTTTATGCGGAGGATTTTTACGCGCATTAAAACGCGCTCCGCCGCACTCGCAAAAAAGCGAAATTTGTGCGGCGCGCGCGGCGAACGTACAATTTGAAAAGCTCTCCAAAACGGTGGGCAAGTTCATTTCCTCTTGCGATGAAGAGTCGAAAAAAATCGGTGAACGCTTGAAAAAGGCGAAGGCGCTTCTGGCTGAATAGGGCAATAATTTTTTCGCAAAATCCTCCGCCGTTCCCCCTTTATGCGGAGGATTTTTACGCGCATTAAAACGCGCTCCGCCGCACTCGCAAAAAACGGAATTTGTGCGGCGCGCGCGGCGATTTGATTTTGCAAAATAAAGCGGAGCTTGGAAAACTTATCTCTTTTAGCCTATATAACCGCTTTAGCCAATTTTCGGCTTTGGCTTGTTGCGCCTCACTTTCGCGCGGAACGGAAAAACCCCTAAGACGCAGACGATTTTTAGCCAAAGCCTCCCAATGGATTTACCAATCTTCCGAACTTGCGGCGAACACACATGCAGGCTTTTTTGCATTTGCCCGCAGAAAGAGTCTGCGGAAAAAATTTTTTTGGCATTTCAGCCCGCATCGCGCGCCGAATCATCGAAATTGCCAAAAATTTTCCTCCAACCTAAAACCTTTCCAAACCGCGATTCATTTGGCGAAACATTATTCATTTATAGCGCAAACAAAAAAATACTTCCAACTTCAACTCCAAAATCAAATTTGAGACGTCCCGATTCTCCGCGATTTTCAATTAAAAAATATTCGGAAAATTTTAAATTATATCACGCAATATTTCGCCTCCTTTTTTCAGAAGAAATTTCAATAGCCCGGCCCCGCACCCGCTTTATGCGCCGGCGAAAGCAACCGGAAAGGCGCGCGAAAAAAATTCGCACAATGCCGGCGTTAAAAAACGCCGGAGCCGCCCCATCCTGCGCGCCGCATTTAAATTCCAAAGTTTTATTTGCATGCCTAACGCTTCAAAAATTCGCAATTATTTCCCGCGTCAATTTGCATGCGCTGCCCTCCCGACGCAATATGAATTATTACATATCAAATCATAACTTACTACTTAAAGACATTTATAATGCATGCGAAATACTATTTTATTAATACTACTTAAAATTAGTATTTATTATGTTGAAAATCATACAGAATTGCCTTTCATTAGGCGCATGAAAAACAGCAATGACACTTCAAATATCGTCCGCAAGACAATAAGTTTGAGCCACAAGACGCTTGAGATTGCGCAAAAGAACGCAGATACTTATTTTAGCGGTAATTTAAGCGCGTATTTGGCGTATTTGGTAATGCAGAAGAATAATTGCGTACACTGCACAATAGACAATTCCAATAGGGTCGAGGCATTGTTGAACAATCTGAGCAAAAAGATTCTTGTGGAAAAGTTGTGACTGTATAGGCAACAAATAATTCCTCAAGAAAATCCGCCGTCGCAACGGGGCGGATTTTTTTTGCGGGATTTGCTTGAAGAACGTTTTGCGGATATTGTCAGCGCGGCATATTTATGCGCGGACGCAGGGAGGTTTGCCGGCGGATTCGTTTTGTCTTGAGAAAATGCGCCTAAAATGTTTGGCCTTGGAGAATCGCCCCAAAAAAGTACGGCATGGGGAATCCGAAATTAAGATACGAAAAATGAAAGCCAAACTCGACAGGCAAAAGGCGCCAAAACTCCTGGATTGCACGCTAAGGGACGGGGGAATCGTCAACGACAGCAATTTCGAGGACGATTTTGTCAGGCATGCCGTGCGCGCATGCGCCGACGCCCGGTTCGACTTCATTGAAGTGGGATTCTGCGACAGCGAGAGATTCTGCTCTCCCCAAAAGTACGGCAAGTGGAGATTCTGCCGAAGCGCGGACATAGCCGAAGTCCTCGCCGACAAGCCGCGCGAAATAAAAATCGCCGCGCTCGCCGACGCCGGCAAGTGCGACTGGCGCGACTTCCCCGCAAAATCCGAAACCCCCATAGACTTGATGCGCTGCGCATTTTACAGGGAGAATACCGCCGAGGCCGTCGACATCGCAAACTCCTGCGCCGACAAGGGCTACTCCACCGCGCTCTGCATGATGGCCGCAACGACGCTCTCCGAAAGGGAGCTTGAAGACTCTCTCCAAAAGTTCTCAAAGACGCAGGCCGACATAATATATCTGATGGACAGTTTCGGCGCGCTCGTTCCGGAGCGGACAAGGCGAATGTCGCGCGCATACGCGGCGGCGGCGCATTCGTCCGGCAAACTGTTTGCAATCCACTGTCACAACAATCTGCAATGCACGTTTGCCAATACATTGGCGGCTGTGGAATGCGGCGCGGATATGGTTGACTGCACAATCGGCGGGCTCGGCAAGGGCGCGGGAAACTGCATGAGCGAAATGCTCGCAATGTATTTCGACGAAAAATTCGACGCTCGCCCGCTTCTGAAATTTGCCCAAGACCGCATAGTCCCCATGCGCGCCAAATACGACTGGGGATTCTCCATACCCTATATGCTGACAGGGCTAAACGGAATCCACCCGCGGCCGGCGATGAAATTTTCCGAAGCAAAAAAAGGCGGCGAAAACGCCGGCTTGGAAGATTTTTACGGAACGCTTCCGCCCGATTTCAGGCCTTAACGGAAGTTCCGCGTTCCCTCCCGCAAATTGGGCCAAAGGCGAAAACTTTGCCGCAAATGCGCGCCACCGTTCAAACGCCGCGCAACCTTGCGCGCAACTTTGTTATGCCTTTCTTATATTAAGGTAAAAAAATGCGGGAATTTTTATAATCAAAGATTCTAACAGAAATCCCCCGCGCAAAAATCTTTCTATTCCCAATCGGCACGGAAACCGGGCGGACAAAAAAATGCCCGCGATTTAATGCCGCGCGCCTGACCCTTCGCAACTTTTACCGCCGCGCATTCGCGCGCAAGTTATGCGGCAAAAAAAACGGGGACAAAAAAATTATCGTTAAAAAAATATAGAGCACAAATCCGAGGCCCCCAAGACGGGTATTCGCATTCCTTCGCGCGATACAAGCGCAAACAAAAATCCCACCGCGCAAAAACCTTTCTATTCCCAATCGGCACGGAAACCGGGCGGACAAAAAATGCCCGCGCTTCAATGCCGCGCGCCTGACCCTTCGCAACTTTTACCGCCGCGCATTCGCGCGCAAGTTATGCGGCAAAAAAAATGCGTAAGCCGCGCTTTCAATTTTCGTCGCGATTCCGAAAAGACCCCTAATAAATCTACCCGTAAAATCTATCCGTAAAAACCGCCCGTACCGACGCTAACTCCGCGCGCTCTCCCGCAGGCTCGAAAAAATCCGCGCGGCAAACAACCGCAAAAGCCGCACGCCTCCCAAAACGCGCAATCCGACTTCGCAAGCGCAAGAAACATTGCGCCTGAAGAAGCCGAGAAAATCTTGCGAAAACTCACTTTTTATCGGGAGAAAAAATCGCCGCATTGCTCGAAGAGCGCAAGCCGCGCTCGTCGACGACGCCGAAGTACGCCGCAAGCGCGCCGTCGGGAAGCTTGGCCGAAAGCGCGCCGGCCGAGATTTCCGCGGGCACGGATTCCCATTTGAATTTCTCCCAATTTCCGCCTTCGTCCCCCAGCGTGTAATAAAGGCGCGCCGATTTGATTTTGGTCTTTGAAGAAAGCCCACAGCCGACATGCGACCCCTTCAAAATTATGTCGCCCAACTCCGGCAGCGGCGGGGTCGCGTTGAGTTTGGAAGATATGAACGCCTCGATTTCCGGAGGCGTCCAGCCGGCGGAATGGCCGTGCTTCATTTCGGAATCCAGAAGGGTCGCCGCGCGCGCCAGACGCGCGGACTTCGTCCAAATCGACAGCGGGTACCACGGATCAACCGGGGCATTGACAAAAAGCATCGGCACTTTCGCCACTTCGAGAGACTTCGACGGATCGAACAGCTCAATCCAACGCGCCTCGGATTTTCCGCCCTTGCCGACATTTGAGTCCCACCTGCCGTATTCGTAGATGAATCCGCAACCGTACACGGGAACGGCCGCCTTAAAGCGCCCGTCGATTCCCGACACCAGACATGTGAGATAGCCGCCCCAACTTATTCCCGTCAACGCCGTCCTGTCGGCGTCCACCTCCTTGAACGAACGCAACAGCGAATGCGCGCGGATTATCGCGCCCACGGCTTGATACGCCCAGGCGTCCCTCTCCGGCTTGCCGTCCGCAAGGGAAACGGTCGACGGAATTTTATCCGGCCCGCCGTTTTTCAGATGCACGCGCTTTTCAAGATGGTAGTTTCCGTATTTTTTGCGCATCTGCGGAGTCGGATTCTTGTAAAACGGCTCCGGGCCGTTTCCGCTCCAATCCATTGCAATGGCCGCGTATCCGCGCGAGGCCCACAGCTCTACCCACTCGGAATACGCCCTTCCGCCCCCGCCGTGGAGACAGACGACGGCAGGGAGATTTTTGTCCAGCGACGGATCCCCTTTCAAAATTCCGGGAGTGCAATAATAGGCGAACACCTCCGTAGGTTCGCCCTTGTAGTTTTCGCCGGCATAGAATATTTGCCGCGCCTTTTTACCGCTCTCGCGCTCTCCCCACCGGTATTCCGGAACCGGAAATTTGCGAATGTCCGACCAGAAGCCGGAGTCAAAAGCGCACAATGCGGACGCATACAAAATTAAGGCCGCTCCAAATGCAAACTTACTCATAATTGCCGAACTTATCTTCAGCGTATAGGCAAGTCAACAAGTTTCTCGCAAGCGTTCCCATACGCGGTTTACGCCGCAGCGCCGGCCGTTTTTCGAGCGCCGTTTGCGCGCCTTTAACACACCCTCATAAAATAAAAAAACGCGCACTGCAAACGGGGAGCGCAAACGTGCAAATATCCGCGCCAAACCTTATACGATAAAAAATGCGAAAAAAAACTTTCCGGCACGACCGATAAGCCTTCAAGGCATTGCGCCTTTCGCGCCGCCCAAAAAAGAAAGTCTCTCCGAAGGAAACTTCCACGTAAGGAAACCACATCGCCAAGAAAGTCCGCCATCGCTAAAAAATCACTCCGCTCCAATCCACTCCGCTTCAAATTCGGATACGCGCGCAACGCTTCTTTCCGCGCGGACGTCAACGCCCGTCCAAAGCTTGAAGCGCAAACATATCCACCCGCCGCTCCGAAAGTATCCGCCCTCCCCGAAACGGAAAAACGCGCGTTAAAGCTCTTTACAAAACTCAATTTTTTCACACGATAAATCCCGACGCCGACGCGAAAGAAATATCCGCCAACGGCGCGTTTCATCTGACGAGGGAATAAAATGAAAACACTGGTAATTACGGGAAGCCCCCACAAAAACGGAACAACGGCGCTGCTCGCAAGCGAATTCATAGCCGGAGCCGAAGAGGCCGGCGGCCAAGTCGTCCGCTTCGACGCGGCATTTAAAAACGTCCACCCCTGCATAGCATGCGAAAAATGCCACAGAGGAAACGGCGGCTGCACGTTCAAGGACGACATGGAACAGCTCAATCCGAAACTTCTCGAAGTCGACGCGGTCGTCTTCATATCTCCAATTTATTACTACGGAATGAGCGCGCAGATAAAATCCGTCATAGACAGATTCTACGCAAACGACGCCGCTTTGCACTCGTCAAAAAAATGCGCCCTAATTCTTGCCTTCGCCGACGAAACCGACGAATCCGCGGAAGGCGCAATAGCTTCGTACAAAGGAATGACAAACTATCTGGGGTGGAGGAGCGTCGGCATTGTCGCCGCCAGGGGCTGCACTGTGCCCGATGACATCAAAAACACCGCCTATCTCAAACAGGCAAGAGAACTGGGGAAGAAGTTTAAATAATCCGCGCGCCGCCAAAGCCGGCGGCATACTTAGCCAAAGGTCGCGAAAGAAACTTTGAAACGCGCTTCGGAAGCCGCCGCCAAACGCGGACTAAGGTTGAGAAATCCCGATACCGAAAAAACATTGCCGCGCGGCTTTCGGCCATGTTTTACGCGCCGCGCGGCGGCATCTTTAAACGGCCCCATTTCGCGGCCTTTGTCGCGGCCTTTGCCATTGTCCCCAAGCGTCCCTTATGCCGCGTAGCGGCGGACAGGCCGGCGGAATCGCCGTCGATTTAAGACAATGCCGACGGCGCGCAAAAATCTTTATAAAAACAATTCGGCAGAACGCAACGAATCCGCCGACTTCAAAACCGGATAACCGCTTACAAATATTTAGACGCAAAAATCGAAATTCATTTGGAGTTCGCTTGGAGCCATGCTTGCCAAGAGCTTCCGGCCAATTCATAAACGCGCAAATACAAAAAAACGAACCGCTTTCTTTAACGCGATTCGCCCATGATTCGCCTCTTCGTCAAATGGTGGGGATACTCGGACTCGAACCGAGGACCCCCTGCGTGTGATGCAGATGCTCTAACCAACTGAGCTATATCCCCAAAATAAGCGTTTCCCTTGCGGGAGGGCCGTATAAGTATATATAAACCGCGGAGAGGATGGGATTTGAACCCACGGTAGGGGTATTAGTCCCTACACCGGTTTAGCAAACCAGCGCATTCGACCACTCTGCCACCTCTCCAATGGTTTAGGTCGAAAAGTCAAAATATATTTTCCGCCATTGCAAGAAAAATATCGCAAAGGCCGCCATTTTGTTCTTTGATTGAAAGGATAATATCCCATTGCCTACATCAACCCCCATCGGATTTGTATGCGGACATACATAATAATCTTTCTGATTATCGCGGCGGCTCTCGTCGCGATTTGGGCGTTTGTCGTAGAGCCGAATTTCATTCTGGTGCGCGACGACGTCGCAATAGTGTCCGAAAAATGGCCGAAGAATCTCGACGGCCTCAAGGTTGTAGTGGCGGCGGATTTTCACGCGGGAAAATATTTCGGCGAAAAGGAGAGAATTAAACGCGCCGTCGACGCCATAAAGGCCGAAAAGCCCGACGTCGTGTTCCTGCTGGGCGACTACATCAATCAGGCCATGCGCCCGAACACGCCCCCGCGAAACGTCATGAATTTGGACGAGCTTGCGGCAATCCTTTCGGAAATACGCCCGCCGTACGGAATGTATGCGATTTTCGGAAATCACGACCTAAACTACAATGCGGCCAAGGAGGTCGGCGCCATGTTGGAAAAGGCGGGTGCGGTAGTGTTGCGCAACAATGCGAAAATAATAAGTACGCCGCGCGGAAAATTCGCCGTTTACGGGGCAATAGACACTCCGCAGACGAGTGGGACGGCAAACCGCGCCATGTCGAAAATCCCGGAGGACATTCCGATAATCGCGCTGTCGCATTCGCCGGACGGAGCGACGGTTCTTTCGGGACGGCCCGTAATAATTCTTGCCGGGCACACCCACGGCGGGCAGATAAGGTTTCCATACTGCCGCCCGATTTTCTCGAACTGCAAGCTCGGCAGAAACTACGCCGACGGACTGTCGGAAATGGGCGGCTCCTACTTATATACCACGCGCGGCCTCGGCACGAGCCGCATACCCGCCAGATTCGCCTGCCCGCCCACGATTTCGACAATAAAATTTTACTCCCCCGGCGCGGGCGCGCGTCCGACGCCCGCGCGCCCTCCCATCGGAGAAATGTAATTCGACTACGCTACAATGCAAAAAGACACCTCCACAAAAGAAAAAATGCCGGTTAAGGAGAATCTTCTGAAGCGGCTGTACAACTGGACAATATCGTGGGCGGACAAGCCGCAGGGCCCCTGGGCGCTCGGAATTTTGTCGTTTACAGAATCGTCGTTTTTCCCAATTCCCCCCGACGTCCTTTTAATACCCCTCGTGTTCGGCAGGCCGAACAAGTGGTGGTATTTCGCGCTGATTTGCACAATCGCTTCCGTTGTCGGCGGGATATTCGGCTGGCTGATAGGGCATCTGGCATGGAACAGCATCGGCGACTTTTTCTTCAACTACGTTCCCGGATTCTCCCGCGAGGGATTTGAATACGTGAGCAAGCTCTATCAGGACAACGCATTCATGGCCATATTCGGCGCCGCGCTGACCCCCATTCCGTACAAAATATTCACAATAGCCGCGGGCGTATTCGACGTGTCCATAATGGATTTGGTCGTCGCCTCCATAGCCGGGCGCGGGGGAAGGTTTTTTGCGGTAGCTCTCATAATCTATTTCGTCGGCGAGAGGGCGCGCGGCTTCATAGAAAAATATTTCAACGCATTAGCGACGGTATTTTTCATATTGCTCGTGCTGGGATTCGTCCTTATAAAATTCATGATGTGACGAAAAATTCACGACGCGGCAAACCGTCCGCCGGCGGGGCGCGCCAAAACTTTAAGGCTTCAAAATTCAAAGTCAAAACGCGATGAACAAACACACGGTTCTTGGAATAGACATAGGCGGCTCCGGCGTCAAGGGCGCGCTGGTCGATACGCGGAAGGGAGAGTTGGCCAGCGAGCGAATCAGAATCCCCACCCCCACCCCGCACACGCTCAAAAACCTTCTAAACGCCATAGGAGAGATAACGTCAAGATTCGCCTGGAAAGGAATCGTCGGCTGCGGATTTCCCGGCGTAATCAGGGCGCAGATAATAGAGACTGCGGCAAATCTCGGCGGAAAGAATTTCGTCGGCGTCAATCTGGCGGAGGAGATAGGCCGCGCCTGCGGTTGCGACACGTGGATTATAAACGACGCGGACGCTGCGGGAATCGCGGAAATGAATTTCGGGGCGGGAGTGTCGCAAAAGGGGGTCGTGCTTATGCTCACGGTCGGCACCGGGATAGGGACGTCGATGTTCACGAACGGAACGCTGGTGCCGAATCTCGAATTGGGGCACCTCAAAATGCGCGACAAGGCCGCGAAGAAAAATATCAGCGCCGAAAAAATATGTTCCGACGCCGTGCGCAAATCCCACGACCTGCAATGGAAGCAATGGGCGCAGCGGTTCAACAAATACCTGCAATACGTACACGCGCTCTTTTGGCCCGATTTGATAATACTTGGGGGCGGCATATCTTCAAAAAGCGAAAAGTTCCTGCAATATATCGAAGTGGATACCGACCTCGCAATAGCGAAACTCCAAAACGGGGCGGGCATAATCGGCGCGGCTATAGAGGCCAGACGAATGATAAAATGACGCGCCTTTCAACCGGCGCAGTTTCCGGCGCGCTTTCCGGTTCCAAGTTTCGGTTTCGGCTTTCGCTTTCGCTTGGGACAGCGCCGTTTTTTTAGCCAATTTCCATTCGGCGCTCCGGCGCACCGGGGCGTAGCGCTGAACGCAATATTTTGGGCCAAGCCCCTGCAAGCTGCGCGAAAAAGCGCGTTCCTGCACCCGGGCATTGCGCAATGCGGATTTCCCGCGCGCTTTTTGGGACGATTCTTTCAACGCCTCAATTTTCTCCGGCCGAACTCTTTTTTCCGGGCAAACTCTTCCAAGCGCGCAAAAGCTGCTTGACAGGAAAGGCGAAAAAGTGCATCTATATGCAGATATTCTGAAAGGAGGTGAATTGAAGATGGCAGTGGAAGTCAAATTGAGAAAAGGCGAAGCGATGGAAAAAGCCCTGCGCAGGCTCAAGAAAAAGTTGGACCGCGAAGGAGTTATCCGCGACGTGCGCCAAAAGCGTTATTTTGAAAAGCCGAGCGAAATAAAGCGCCGCGAGCGCAAGGTTGCCGCATTCAATAACATGCTCCGACAAAGATACGAAAACCGCTAATGGCGAATTTTTAACGCATCAAATAAGGTCTCCGTTAAAGGGGACCTTTTTTTTGATTAAAAAACGCGTCCCCCGCCCGATGCGGCCGCGTCGTCCGATTTTGCAAAATAGGAAACGCCATTTGCCAGAGTCCGTCGCCTTTGCCAGATTTTTGGCGGAGCGTTAAAACGCAAAGTTTCGGCGTCGGCAACGCGCACGGGAACGTCTGCTTTTTCGCGGCGTGCGAAAGCGCGGGAAAATTCCGCATTCGCCTATTTTGCGAGCACTTGCGAAATCCGGCAAAAAAAAATCCGAAAAGAGTTGCCAAGCGCGCAAGGTTTGGGTTTTTAAATAAGTCCCAAAATGAAATATATTTTTATTACAGGCGGAGTGGTTTCATCTTTGGGTAAAGGCCTCACATCGGGCGCGCTCGGAGCCCTGCTTGAGACCAGAAATTTGACAGTGCGAATCCAGAAATTCGACCCGTACCTCAATGTGGATCCCGGAACGATGAGCCCGTTCCAACACGGGGAAGTTTACGTTCTCGACGACGGCGCGGAAACCGATTTGGACTTGGGCCACTACGAGCGTTTTACCCACGGCAAATTGAGCCGCTTCAACAACCTGACCTCCGGACAGGTTTACGAGCACGTCCTCCAGAAGGAGCGCCGCGGAGACTACTTGGGCAAGACCGTCCAAGTCATACCGCACGTGACAAACGAAATAAAGGAACGCCTCTACGAGGCCGGCAAGGGCTGCGACGTTCTCATAACCGAAATCGGCGGGACTGTCGGAGACATTGAAGGGCTGCCGTTTCTTGAGGCTCTCAGGCAGTTTTCGCTGGAGGTCGGCAAGCAGAACGTGCTATTTATCCACGTCACGCTGTTGCCGTATTTGAAGGCCGCGGGGGAATTGAAGACGAAGCCCTCGCAGCAGAGCGTGGCGAAGCTGCGCGAGATAGGAATCCAACCCGACATTCTGATATGCCGCACGGAGGAGCCCATGACGCTCGACATGCGCCAAAAGCTCTCGCTATTCTGCAACGTCGAACCCGCGGCGGTAATCGAGGAGATGGACGTAAAGCACTCGATATACGAGCTGCCGCTCATGCTGGCTCAGGAGGGCGTTGACAAGCTCGTGGTGGAAAAGCTTGCAATCAAATGCGGCGAGAGCGACATGAGCGCATGGAACAACATAGTGCGCAGGCTTGTGTCTCCCAGGGGCGGAACCGTCAGCGTTGCGGTCGTGGGCAAATACATAGATTTGCAGGACGCGTACAAATCCATTTACGAATCGCTCGCCCACGCCGGGGTGGGGAACGACTGCGCCGTGCGCATAGTGCGCGTGGATTCCGAGAGCATAGAGCGCGACGGCGCGCCCAAGCACCTCGAAGGAATCGACGCAATCCTGATTCCCGGAGGATTCGGCGACCGCGGAATAGAGGGAAAAATTCTGGCGGCAAAGCACGCCCGCGAAAACGGGATTCCGTACTTCGGCATATGTCTTGGAATGCAAATCGCCGTGATAGAATACGCGCGCCACGTCTTGGGTCTGGAGGGAGCAAACAGCACGGAGTTCGACGAAGCCTCGCCCCACCCGGTCATCACAATAATGGACGAGCAAAAGAAAATAGTGGACAAGGGCGCGACCATGAGGCTGGGGTCCTACGAGTGCAGGCTTCTTGAGAACACAAAGGCGTTCGACGCCTACAAGGCGCAAACCATACGCGAGCGCCACCGCCACCGTTTCGAGTACAACAACGAATACCGCGAGAGACTGGAGCGGGCGGGTTTGAAGGTGTCGGGCGTAAATCCGAAGAGGGATTTGGTCGAGATAGTGGAAGTCGAGGGCCACCCGTGGATGGTGGGGGTGCAGTTCCACCCGGAATTTCAGTCGAAGCCCAGTAAGCCGCATCCGCTGTTTTGCGCATTTGTGTGCCAAGCTCTCAAAAAGAGGGGGGGAAAGTGATTTTCGACGATCGGAGCGGGAAGCTGCTTTTGATTGCGGGACCGTGTTCGCTGGAGTCGCGCGAACTTGCTCTGGAAATCGCCGGGCGGATTGCGGAGCTTGCCGAAGCGCGCAAAGGCGAACTGACCGCCGTATTCAAGGGCAGTTTCGACAAGGCGAACCGCACGAGCGTCTCCAGTCCGAGGGGGCCGGGAATGGAGGCCGGCTGCGAGATTTTCGCCGAAGTCAAAAGGCTTTTCGGACTTGCCTGCATCACCGACGTGCATGAGACATGGCAGTGCGCAATCGCCGCGCAAGTTTGCGACGCCCTGCAAATACCCGCATTTTTGTGCCGCCAGACAGACCTTCTGGCCGCGGCCGCAAAAACCGGCAGGGCGGTAAACGTCAAGAAGGGGCAGTTCTTGTCGCCCGCCGACATGAGGTACGCGGTCGGAAAGCTGAGAGAGTCGGGCGCGGGGGAAATCTGGCAGACGGAGAGGGGATCCACATTCGGATACGGAAATCTCGTGGTCGACATGCGAAGTTTTGCGATTATGGCGGCAAACGGCGCGCCGGTAATTTTCGACGTCACGCACTCGGTCCAGCTGCCCGGAGCGGCAACGGGCGCCAGCGGCGGAGAGCGCCAATACGAACGCCCGCTCGCCATGGCCGCAATAGCCGCCGGGGCGGACGGACTGTTTATAGAAACCCACCCGAACCCCGAAAACGCCATTTCAGACAGCGCCACCCAACTGCCTCTCGACGACCTTGAAGGCCTCGTTGACGAAGCTCTGGACTTTTTCAAGACCGCACAAAAACGCGGCAGGCAAAAGATTTTGCGCGCCTGAAAAAACGGCCCAACGGCCGGCAAAAACAATCCGGATAAAAAATTCCTCATAATTTGCGGCATGGGACATGGCAGCCGAAATAATCCGGATAGATAGTTTCCGCCATGAACATTTCCCGCGGGAGCGATTCCGCACAAATCAAGATTCCGCATAAATCAAACAACTCCGAAATGGGCGTTTCGCGCCTGAAACATTCGGATTAAACAATTCCGGCCGGCGCGATTTTCGGCAAATTCGGCGTCTAAATTGTCCCATTGAATCGAATCTATTAATCGGATTTTTCGCATCATTCAGGCGGGCGCGCCGCAAATAGGAAAGGGCTTAATACGCGCTTTCTCAAAACGTCCGGCGCGCCGAAAATAAAAAACTTCAGTTGCAAAAAAATAAACGCGCCGAATCCGAAGGCTCGATTAAAAAGGCGAAGCGGGATTAAAAAATACCTCCGCTTCCCGCAAATTTTGGCGAAGAAATTGCAATAAATTAGCTTTGGCGATTGCAATGCGATGCGGCCCGACGATTCTTTTTTACGCCCGCACGCAAGAGATTTTTTCGGATATTCCGCATGCCGCACGCAAATTAATAGCCAAAACTTAGCAACCCTAAAAAACAGTTTCCAAACTTAAATTTGCCTCATTTTAAGCACGGGCAAAAAAATATTTCCACACCAAATCTTTCGCGTCACAGTGCGATACTCACACTCTTTCAACCGAACTCAAGAACGCAAAGACATACTATCCGCACCAACAGCGCGGCGGAGTTGGTAAGTTCTCCACAAAAACCGCCCGCATGCAATTTGCAAAGTCCGCCGCAATTCCATACACCCGGCGCGCGCAGACGCGCAAGCGTCCAAAACCGCCGGCGCGCAAACGCAAACCGATTCAAGAAACCGCGCGCAAAAAACTACCGCCGCATCCACTCTTTCCAAAGCTCGGAAAACTTCTCCGAGTCCTCCCTTTTAAAAACGAGGGGGGCAATGAGAGTCCTCGACGGATTGGGCACGGCCTCGGAATAAATATTTTCGCAGATGTCGCGCAGCACGCAATAGCCGAATCCGAAATAGTCCTCAAACACGCAGGAATCCAAAAAGCCGTTGGCAAAGTAATAGACCAGATACGGCGCGCCGTCGGCGCAGACGGCGAATTTTCTATCCGAATCGGGCGCAATCGGAGCCATGTCCGAGAGCGCGGAAGCGTCAAAAATCAGAAGCCCGTACGTGTCGAAACGCATTATTTCCACGGCGTTTTCGGCCGCGTAAACCGAATAGTGGGCGGTCTGCACGTCCTTGAGCACCAAGTGCGCCTTGAGAAACCGCTCTATACCCCCCGGACCGAGAACTCCGGAAGGGGAATCCTTTACCCGCACGCAAAATAGCGGTATTTTTTCCGACCCCCCGAGACGCCTTATCTCGGAATCTAACGCCGACCGCGCCTTTGCCGCATCGGTCGCGACGCTTGAAAAAGGTTTTGCCCCCAATACCTGCGCGCCCGCAACCGACACGGGGAAACCGCGCCCGTTCAAAGAATCGATTGCCTCGGAAAGCTTTTTCGACGATAGGTCTTCGGCAAGAAAAATCGCCGCGCCCTTCGCCCCGCCGACATAGGCCTTCGACAACGCCGCACTTATGGCGTCCGCGTCGCGCGGAACGCTCTCATAGCGGACGGACACTTTTTTGCCGTACTTGTCGCCTATCGTTTTTGCGGCCGCGCGGGCTCCGCTGTACGCGCCCGAACTTGCGGGGGAGGAGTCCGAACAGGACAAAAACACGACGGAGTCGCCCGCCGCAAGAACGCAGGCCGAAAGCGACGCAATGAGCGATAAGAGCAATTTTTTCATGTCAGTTTTCGGAATCCGTTAACATTGAAACAAAGTCTTCGAGAGCGCAAGCGCACAGGGCCGCGCCCTTCGCGTCCCTTTTGCCGACCGCAAAAAACGCGACCGCGCAGGAATAATCCCCGAATACGGCGGCGACGTTTGCGCAGCCGAGGTAGTCGTCGCCGCAGACGGCATAGCGAACGCCCGCGCGTTCGGAGACGAGCCAGCCGAGAGCGCGGCTCCCCCTTTCCGAAACCGGGTTGCGTCGGGCGGCGACGGAGAGGGCGTCGGAAATTTTCGGCGACGGGGACGTTTCGCATTCGAGCCATTTGGAAATATCGGCCAAGCTCAGGCAGAATCCGCGCATTAGAAAGAGGGGATTTCCGGAATCGCACAGCCTTACGGAATCTATGCCGAGGGGCGAAAAGAGATTTTTACGCATCGAGGCCACAAAGGATTTTCTGAGATTTTTTGAAGCCGGATTCTCCGCATACGCCGCGGCCTCACAGGCAAGCTGAACGCCGAGCGCGGAATCCTCCGCCAGCAGTCCGGGAGCGGCGGACGGGGAAATTTGGGCGGCAATCTCGAATATCCCGCCGTCTGAAAGGCTGCGCGGAACGAGCGCGTCAGCGTCGGAGCTGAGACCGGAAGTCATCGACAACAGATGCGCCGCCGTCACCGATCCGCCTTTGCCGCCGCCGAACTTGAAAAACGAGCAGTACTTTTCAACCGGTTCGTCAAACCGGATTTTTCCGCCCGAAAGCGTCGAAAGCGAAATCAGCGCAACGCCGCTCTTGCCGAGAGGCACGGGGGAATTTACGCCGAAATCAGGCAGACGCCCGGACGCCGCGGAGAGCCCGGCGGCTTTGTCGGGAGCGGGTTTGTCCGCATTCTCCGGAAAGTCCCAAACCGACATATACAGAGTTTTCCCGTTCTGCACGACGCACATTCCCCCTGCGCGCGCGCCGTTTTTTTCCAATGCGTTTCCGAAGTTCCGCCCCAAGAACCTCAATCTTGAAACGGATAATTTATATCCCCTAAAATTGTCCGCCAAACGCGCGCCCTTGCCCCGCCCTTCCGCAGCCGAACCGACGGGCGATTGCGCGGCGGACGCGCCAAAACCGTCCGCACCGCAAGGCGCGAGCGCGCCATGCGCATTTTTTTCACAGCCTCCGCCGCCTTCGCCTACCCCGCCGCTTCCCCCGGCGCAGCCGAAAAGCGCAAATGCGGCCGAAAGAGCAAGCATGCGGGACGCCGCGGAAAGGCAAGCAAGAATAAAACGCGCCGAACGCGCCGCAAAAAAAACTTTCTCGCCCGCCACGCAAAGTAAAATTCCCGAACAATTCCTCGAGCGGACAAATGCCCGACATATCCGCGTCGCGCGCAATACGGCCGCACACAATACGGGCGCACACGACGCGGCCGCGCGCGACACGGACGACAGAGCGCACCCCCCAATTTCGAAAACGCAAGTGCTACGCGCCACTTCAGACTAAAGTTTAAAACGCTTCACCGGAAGCCTGCCGGACTTCGACTTCAGCCACTGCTCCAAATCCGCGGGAACTCTCATTTCCGCCAGGAGCTCCCCAAACATGCACGAGCGCGCCTTGACGCGGGCGGTCAGGCAAGAGATGTCCATGGTCAAATCGACCCTGCGCTCCCCGCGGACAGGCTCGATAAATTCGTCCGGATTCAACCCGAAATGTTCGGCTATTCTCCGGCCCATGTCGAACCGGGAAAGAGGCTCAAGCCCCGCGTAATGGTAGATGCCGCTGACATTGTTGCGCTGGCAAAGCTCTACGAGGAGGCCTCCGAGCCGCTCCGCCGAAAGGGGGCATTTTATTTCGTCTTCGCGCAGGGCTGTCCGCTCCCCGCGCGCCCAAGCGCGCAAGAGCTTCTCGTGAAGAGAGCGGCGGGTCGTAAGGCTGTTTCCGCTGACATGGCTGAGACGCAACACCACGCTGGTCGGAGCGGAAACTTTTAGCACCCTCTTTTCGGCAAGCAGTTTCAGCTGTCCGTAAAGGGTGCCCGGATTGGGAATGTCGGTATTTCTGTACGGGGCGGCGGAGCCGTCGAAAACCATGTCCGTCGAAAGGTGGATAAAGCGCGCGTTCACGTGATCGGCGAGAACCGCGAGGGTTTCGGGAAGTTCCGCGTCCAGACGGTTGGCCAATTCGGGATTGGCATCTACGTCCGCCGGACTGGATATCGCCGCGCAATTTACAATCGCTTCGGGAAAAACGTCCAACACCAACCGCTGGAGCGCGGCAAAATCGGCCGCGTCAATCGATACGTTTTTGACTCCGCGCATCTGCGGAAGCGCGTTCTTCCCCGACACCGCCACCACGCTGTGCCCGTCCTCAGCCGCCGCCCGGACGAAATTCCAGCCCACCAATCCGCTTGCGCCTGTGCATAATATCAACATGCCGCAATTTTCAAAAAAAATATCCGCGCTTGCAAATATTAAATGGCGCGCAATAATGAAAGTTTCAGATTTTAGAAAGAATTATGAGCCTTGAAAACACGGTAAAAGAACAGGTAAAGTCGCTTCCCGTCTACGAGACGGGCAAGCCGATAGAGTACGTGGCGCGCGAATTCGGACTGGATCCCGACGGAGTTCTGAAAATGGCGTCGAACGAAAATCCGCTCGGCCCCTCGCCCAAGGCGGTCGAGGCGGTAAAGAAGCGCCTCGAAACCCTAAACTACTATCCGGACGGCGGCTGCTACGACCTCCGCATGAAGGTGGCGAAAGCCCGGTCGCTAAAGCCGACGCAGCTCACCTTCGGCAACGGCTCCAACGAGATTCTCGAATTTCTGGCGCAGTGCTTTGTGGACCGCGGCGACGAAACCGTTTTCGGGGAACAGAGCTTCATAGTCTACAAGCTGGCCACCATATTCATGGGCGGGGTTTGCAAGAGCGTCCCCATGCCCGGCATGCGCTACGACCTCGACGCCCTTCGCGACGCCGTCACCGACAAGACGAAAATCGTCTTCATGACAAATCCGAACAACCCGACCGGCGCGGTCGTAAAGGAGGACGACGTTCTCGCGTTCGCCCGCTCGCTGCCGGAGCGCGTCGTATTTTGCTACGACGAAGCCTATGTCGAATACCAGGACGAACAGCCGAACCTGCTTCCTCTGATAGAGGAGGGGCGAAACGTCGTGTGCCTGCGCACGTTCTCCAAAATCTACGGGCTGGCCGGGCTGAGGTGCGGATACGCCTATTCCTCGGAGGAAATGGCCGGCTATCTAAACCGCGCGCGCGAGCCGTTCAACGTGAACTCCCTCGCGCAGGCGGGCGCATGCGCCGCCCTCGACGACGCCGAATTTGTCGAGCGCAGCCGCAGCGTAAACAAGGCCGGAATGCGGCAGTTTGCCGAAGCGTTCGACAGGCTCGGATTGGAGCATTTCGAACAGGGCGCAAACTTCGTCATGCTAAAAATGGAAAATGCCGTAGACAAATTCCGCCAACTTCAAATGCGCGGGATAATCGTTCGCCCGAATGTGGGATACGGCCTTCCGGACTGGCTCAGAATCACCGTCGGCACTCCGGAGCAAAACGAACGCTGCATTGAGGAGATAAAGAAGCTCGTCTGAGCTCACATGGATTCCCCCGTCGCAGTCTGCTCCGCTTTGGCCGCCTGCCTCGCGCTGTGCTGCGCAGCATCGGCGCTGGCGGCGGCGTTCGCCTCGGCAATCGCCGCAAAGAAATTCCCGCAGGTCGGAAGCGCGGGGACGGCGAAATCCCCAAAGCCGGACGCCCTGTCCGCATCGGCAAAATTCTTTCTCGAACGCTCCGACCGCGCCGGGGCGGCGATCTCAATGCTGCGCGCCGCTATTCTTGCGCTCTCCGCCTTCTGCATAGCCGCAGGCGCGCGCGAGATTTTAGACATGCGCCAAAACTGGATCGGGACGGTTGCCGCATACGCGCTGTCGATTCCCGCATTGCTGACGCTGCAACGCGCATTTATCGACCTCCCCTTTTCCGCCCTCGGCCGCAGGAGGGCGACGGCCGCGCTCAACCGCCTGTCTAAGCCGTTTTTTGTCGTTTACGCGATATTCGCGCCGCTGGAGTTTCTCGCGCAAAAATTGGGAGCGGCAATTTTTGGCGGCAAACATTGCGAAAACGCCCCATTTGAATATCTCGACGTGGAAGTCATGCTGCGCGCGCAAAATTCGGAGGCCGAATCAATATCGCCGTACGCGGGAAAGATTCTCAACAACGCCCTGCGCCTCAACGAACTCGACGTCAGCGACGTGATGCTGCCGCGCAGCCAGGTGGCCTACATGGATACGGAGTCCCCGAATTCGGAAAACATCGCCCTCGCCCTCGAAAAGGGCTACACGCGATACCCGCTCTGCCGCGACAACCTCGACAACTGTTTCGGGCTTATCCACATAAAAGACATACTGAATTTCGTCTGTTCCAACGAGAGCGCGGACTCGATAGACCTAATGAAAATCCGGCGCGACACCATACGCCTGAAGGAGACCGACAAGCTCGAATCCGCCATGCTGAAAATGCTGAAATACAAACTGCACATGGCCATGGTGGAGGACGAATTCGGGGGAAACATAGGAGTATTGACGCTCGATGCGGCTCTCAGCCAGCTGGTGGGAAAAATACGCGACGAGTTCGACAGCGCAGCGCAAGACAAGACGATTCAGGCCGCCGGAAAAAACAGGTACAGAATATCCGGCTCGGCCAGCCTGCACCGCGTTGAGGACTTCCTCGACGTGGATTTTGAAACCGACGAAGTATCGACTTT
Source organism: Verrucomicrobiota bacterium (assembly GCA_003343565.1). Lineage (GTDB taxonomy): Bacteria > Verrucomicrobiota > Verrucomicrobiia > Opitutales > Intestinicryptomonadaceae > Merdousia. Next base: position 19,197 of record QALA01000040.1, read on the forward strand.
CGGAGGCCTAATAACTCTTACGCTTGGACGTTTCCCCGAACCCGGAGAGCGCATATTGTTTTCCGGGCAGCGTCTGCGCGTGACCGTCGAGAGCGTCGGGGAGCGCATGGTGGGCGATTGCGTCGCGGAAATTGAGGAGCCCGAACGGGAGGCCTGACGAAAAGAAAGAGCCGGAGAAAGATTCGCGCCGGATAAGGCTGCTTCGCCATAAAACGCAGACTGTTTCTCCATAAAGCGCAGACTGCTTTACCATAAATTGTCCTGCCGCATTCTCCCTAATTGTTCGGACCGCCCCATTTGAAAAACGCTTTGCCCATTTCTTTCCCTTGCGCTCAAACTTCGCAAGTTTGCGGGGGCTTCATTCCTTCCCGCTTCCGTTTTCAACAAAGAGAAATTGCGAATGCGCGCAATTCCGCTTTAGCTCTTCGCTTTGCGCAGTCTGCTTCTGCCCGCACCGCCTAAATTTTTCCGACGCTACCTTCGGATTCTCACGCAAAATCCGCAGGTCTGTCTACCCCGAAAAATCCGCAGGCCCATTTCGCCGTATCCCTTCCCCGCCGGTTCGAGGAGCCGCCGCTTCCGCATTGCGGATACTCCAAATTCATTCACCGGCCGAACAAACCAATTTCACCGAACGCGCAAATTAATTTTACCGAACACGCAGGTTAATTTCATCGGAGGCGCAGGTTAACTTTGAAAAGCGCCTTTGAAAGACGCCTTTGAAAAGTTCGCCGCCCCAGCCCGCGATGAAGAGCGCACATTAACGAACGCCTCTGCCGCCTCCCGGACGCGCGCCGCACCCGGATTTTTTAAGCCGCCAAAATATGGACGTGCGCCTGGCGAAGACTTCGTCGCTTTCAGACAGGCGGGCCTGGGCGCGCTCCAGCGTCTCGGAGGAAATTTTACCGGATTGTGCGAACTCGGCGCCTGCCCTTTCAAACGCCTTCAAAATCGAGCGCATTCTCAGCGAGCGCGAATCGGAGTCGACAAAGTACGGAGACTCCGCCCGGCAAATGTCCGCGACATACTCGAACCCCATAGCCTGCGCAAGCAGCCGATAGGTCGACGACAACGCCTCAAACGACGCCGAAGTCCCGGAGGCCGCCCCTATCGTCACAAGCTTCTTGTGCGGAACTTTGAAGCGCATTTGGCTGGACGGCGAACCGTCCGCCGGATTTGTCGAATAGCCGCCCACAAACGGAAAACACCTGTCGAAAAAAACCTTCAGCTGCGCGCTCATCGAGTAAAAATACACCGGAGAGGCCAGCACGAGAGCGTCTGCGCCGTCCAAGGCGGCGAGTATTGGGCGCATGTCGTCGTCCAGCGGACACTCGCCCGTCGCCGAACAGGCAAAACAGCCGCGGCACATTTCGATTTTTGCAGCGCACAAATCCACATCGAGCAAATCCGCCCCGGCCGACCGCATGCCGCCGGCAAAGAGATTTGCAAGCTTTTCGGTCGCGCCGCACTTGCGCGGATTCGCCCTCAACAGAAGAGTCTTCATTCCGCATTCTTTTGCGAGGCCAGCACGAGCGTTCCGGACGCGACGGGAATCCCGCCGACAAACGCCCCCACCGCAAAGTTGAACAGCCCCTCAAACTCCCTCCTCAATTCCGACTTCAAAACCAAGACCGAGCCGGGATTTACGACCTTCAAAAATTTGACGTTGCTCGAAGCCAAATAATATATTCTGCCGCGCCCTTCCCCCTCGTCCGACGCGCGGCTTTTTTCCGCCTCGCGGCCGCCTCCCGAAAAGCCCAAGAAAAGCCCGCTCGTCTGCGCCATAGCCTCCAGCATGAGAACTCCCGGCATTATGGGCTTGCCAGGAAAGTGCCCGGCAAAAAACGGGAGATTCGCGTCTATGTCGAACTCGGCCTCTATCGAATGCGCGTCCGCATCGACCCGGATTATGCGGCTCACAAAGAGAAACGGCGCGCGGTGCGCGAGCAGATCTTTTACGTCTGGATAATTTTGCATCGAGTTAAAATTGTCTGAACGAATCGCCGCCGGAGTCAAATTTTTTTGCGCGCAGAGCCGAAGATATGGCCCGAAACGCCTCGTCGGACAAATCCGCCGCCCGACGGCGCGCAGACGGCATCGGAGGCAGGAACCTCGCCGCAAACACGTTGCCGGGCCTTGGGAAAAACAGAGAATCCCCGCGCCCCAAAAAGCGGAACTTGTAGCGTATCGCCACGGGAACGACGTCCGCGCCCGTCGATGCGGCGACCTTGAAGGCCAGACGCTTAAACTCCCCCATACGCCCCGTCGCGCTCCGCCTTCCTTCGGGAAACACTATGACGTTCGTCCCGCCCCTCACAAGGCCGACGAGCCTTTCTTCCGCCGCGGCCACCGACGCGGACGACGAGGCGTCAACAGATACGAAATTGAAATACCGCGTCAAAAACCAGGCCGCCAAGAGCGATTCGTATTTCGACTTCAGCAAACAGCACGCATTGGGAATCAACGCCAGCAGCAACAAAGGATCGAAAAGCGAGGTGTGGTTTGCCACGTACACCGCTCCAGAATCCCTCACGCTTTCCAACCCCCCAATCGGCTCAATCGCATAACAGCCCGCCGCCGGAAACGCGCGAAGAATAAACGCGCGCAAAAGCAGCCTCAGCAGGCGCGACAACGCCCGTTCCCTGCGTTTCGGCGCGCCCGCCAAAACCAGAGAAATCAAAACGGCCGCAAAGACAAAAAGGACATTCGCCAAAACATAGCACGCATAGGCCGCGCAGGCCTTCAATTTAAAAAGCCGCGGATAACGGCAAAAATCTCCGCCACTTTCTAACATTATCGCCGTTGGCCAACAACGCCCATTCGCGCACCCCGCATTGCCGATCGCTTCGCAAAAACCCGTCCTATTCGGAATAGAGCCAGGTGGAAAGATAACGCGTCCCGGTGTCCGGAATGATTGCCACTATTTTTTTGCCGGCGTTTTCGGGAAGCTTGGCAAGTTCCAATGCGGCGTAAACTGCGGCTCCCGCGGAAATCCCGGAATGTATGCCCTCCTCCTTGGCGAGTCTGCGCGCAGTCCGGCCGGCGTCCGCATCGCCGACTTGCACAACGCCGTCGACAACCGTCGAATCGTAAATCTTGGGGACAAATCCGGCTCCGATGCCCTGTATTTTATGCGTCCCCGGCTTGCCCCCGGAAAGCACGGGGGAAGATTCCGGCTCGACGGCGTAAATCTTGACGGAGGGCTTCAAGCGCTTCAACGCCTGCCCAACCCCGCTAACCGTGCCTCCGGTTCCGACGCCGGCTACGACAATATCGACCGTTCCGTCCGTATCCTCCCATATTTCCATGCCGGTCGTCGCGCGATGTATCTCCGAATTGGCGGGATTCTCGAACTGCTGCGGAATGAAGGAACCGGGATTTTCCGCCTTAAGTTCAAGCGCCTTTTCAATCGCGCCGGACATGCCTTTTGCGCCGTCGGTCAGAACGAGCTGGGCTCCGAGGCTCAGCAAAAATTTTCTGCGCTCCACGCTCATAGTGTCTGGCATAGTCAATATCAGCCTGTACCCCTTGACCGCCGCGACAAGCGCGAGACCTATCCCGGTATTGCCGCTCGTCGGCTCTATTATCAGCCCGCCCTTCTTCAAAACGCCCGCGCGCTCGGCCGCTTCGACCATCGCCAATGCGGCCCTGTCCTTGACGGAGCCGGACGGATTGAAAAATTCGAGCTTTGCAAGCACCTCGGCTTTGGAGTCGTTCAATCTGTTCAGGCGGACGAGAGGCGTCCTGCCGACAAGCTCAAGTATGTTGTCTGCCACTTTCATATTTTTTCCTTTATTCTTGAGGTCGATATGCGCACTCCCCCGTTTGCGCGCGTTATTTTGACGATGTCAAAACGCTCCCAAAAGTTCCGGATATGGCGCCGAAATTTCCAAACCGACGAAAAAAATCGGCGGGAAACTTTCGCGGCATTGGAGGCGCAACGGCATTGAAAGCGCATGCGCAATGCGCCATTTTTTCGCCGCAAGGCCGCAAAGGCAAAACGCCTCGCAGTTCCGCAATGCCAATCCGGTTCTTCAAATCGGCGCTATTGTCGATATTGCCGAAAGGCGGCGCATTGTCAACGCCCTTTAGCGCAACTTCGCCCGCCTTTTTTCGTCCGCCTTTTCGGAAGCGGGCGTTTTGCGTCGGGCGAAAAAGAAGCGGCGGCGGACAAATTCGACCCGAAAAGCGGCCGGCCGGATTGGCCGTACGCAGCGGTCGGCGCAGGCGGAAGCCGCCATTCGCAATATCCGACAAAATAAACGGCAAAATTCAAGGCGACTTTAGAAATCCATTCATGCAAAAACGGCCGCCAAAATCTTGCGGAATTTTGCAATCGGGGTTTTTCGCAAAAAAACGTGTACGGGAATCGTTCGCTCTTCGGAGGATTTTTAGCAAACTCGCAGGAGGAATTTAATCTTCCAAAATTAAGGCGGTCCGATATGGCGGTCCGATATGGCGGCCGGGCGAGCCAATCCCGCCTCGGATTGCGGCGCAGCACAACGCAACGCAACAGGCGATTGGGATTGCCGGAATCGGCATCGTCCAATTTCTTTGAAGGAATATTGCGAACGCCGATACAAGCGCATAAACGAGCGCATAAACGTTCGCATTCGTCCTATTTTGCCAGATAAAACCCGGACAAAAGTCCCAACGCCCCCAATGCCATGCTCGCGCAGACGTACAGGACGCACGACAGAACGTCGCCGCCCTTGATAAGTGCAAGCGATTCGTCCATAAATGCGCTAAAAGTAGTGAATCCGCCGCAAAACCCCACGGCAAGCAGCAACTTCGCATCGGACGACAGAGGCGCACCGCCCCCTTTGGACAGACCGCACACGACACCCATGATTAGGCACCCGGCCGCATTTACGGCCAACGTGCCCAACGGAAACGCCGATGACACTACCCCCTGCACCGCCTTCGACAACAAATAGCGGGAAACGCTGCCCGCCGCTCCGCCAAAGGCCACCAACAAAATATCTTTCAACATGGACGCGGAAACGTACAGAAATTTTTAAACAAAAAAAGCTTTAAAAAAAATTCTTAGCGCCCATTATCCTCTAAATTCCCTTCTGATTATAAGGGAAGACATACTAAACTTATAAACTGATATTATGGTTAATAGAATAATCGCTTTGGGCGCATTATTTTGCGCTTCGGCGTCATTCGGTGCGGGATTCCAAGTGTTGGAACAAGGCGCCAATAACATCGGGTCCGCTATGGCGGGCGCGACCACAAACGCCAGTTCGGACGCTTCCGCCGCTTTCTGGAATCCCTCCGCGGCAATGTTTACGCAAACGCAAGTCGGCACCGTAAAAGTCGATGCGGCCATGAATTTTGTAATTCCCTCCTTTGAGTTTGAGGACGACGGAAGATCCGTAAACCCCATGGGAAGAAGCGGCAATGACGGCGGCAATGCCGGAGATCTCGAACTTATCCCAAACTTTTTCGCCGTTTACAGGTTCGCCGAGGATTTCGCCCTTACCTTCTCCATGACTGCGCCGTTCGGAATAGGAACGGAGTATGACGACAACTGGATCGGCCGCTTTCAGGGAATCGAAAGCCGCGTCACAACCTACGACGTAAATCCGAGCATCGCATGGAAGGTTTTTGATTGGCTGTCCGTATCGGCAGGGGCGTCGGCCCAATGGCTGCACGCGAAGCTCACACAAGCGGTCTATCTCGGATACGGAATGGAGACGCGCTCGCAGGTGACGGGGGACTCGTGGTCGGCCGGCGCCAACATCGGCGCCACAATCAACTACATGGAGGGCGGAAGAATCGGCTTCTCATGGAGGACAAAGGTTTCGCACGACATCACGGGCAATTTAAAAATAGCGGGCGTCGGGCACCAGGGGGTGAACGCCAATTTGACCCTGCCGCAAACTTTCAATCTCGGCGTATACCAAAGGCTCGGCGGCGATTTCCGCAATTTCGCGCTCATGTTCGACTATTCCTACACGTGTTGGTCGTCCTTTGAGTCGCTGGTCATAAATTCGGACGCCACAGGCTCTCCGGTGTCCTACACAAACGAAGACTGGAAAAACGTCTCGCGCGTGGCCGCGGGCATACACTTCTACCCCGATTCCATCGAAAATCTGGTCCTGCGCTTTGGCGTCGCATGGGACGAATCTCCGGTTCCCAATTCGGCGCGGCGCACAGTCCGCATTCCCTGTTCCGACCGCATATGGCTGACGACGGGACTGGGATACGAATACAAGGGCATAAGCCTCAGCGTCGCTTACGGATACATTATATTTTATAACGATTCCGACATAAACGCCGTCGAAGCTCCAAACAATATCGTAAGCGGAAAATATACCGGACACTCCCACATTGTTTCCGTCCAAGCCGGTTATGCATGGTAGGAAACCTCTTGAAAAATAAATCGGCCGGCTGAAAAAAATTTTTTCAAGCCGCCCGATTCGCTGCAACGGGCCAGAAGAGTTTTCAATTACCACTAACTTATTGCCGCAAAATAAGCTGCATTGTTTTTTGCCCGCAAAAAACAGGCCCTTAAACGCGCAAAAAAAATTGAAAATAAAACACTTGACCAAGGTTAGCCCTCCCGTACAATGCAATGCTTTGATAAAAAAATAAGATGGCAATGTCGAATACAGAAATATCGCGCCTGTTGACGGTTCAAAATAAAATGGGGATACATGCGCGTCCGGCCGCAATGATCGTCCGCATTTCAAACCGCTATTCCGACGTGGAAGTCGTGGCCGAAAAGGACGGGGAGCAGGTCAACGGCAAGAGCATCATGAGTCTTATGATGCTCGCGGCGGGCAAGGGCTCGCAAATAAAGTTTATAGCCGAAGGCGAAAGCGCGGAAAGCATGCTTGACGAAATAGAGGCTCTCTTCAACCGCAAGTTCGACGAAGAATAAACTATTCGGACATATCAGCCATATTTTCTCAAAAGCGCGGAAGTTAAAATCCGCGTTTTTATTTTGTTTAAATGCGATTTTTCAAATGCGCCTTTTTGTCCGGATTTAGCAAAATGCGCCGGCAACGGGAATTTGAAAGCGAAAATATTGCCGAAAATGGCGGAATGCCCTTAAGAATATTTAAAGAACAGCAAGTTAAGAAGTAGCAAAGTAATGCTCTCCCCCAAAATCTGATTCGGGGCATTTTTCACCGGCGACACAAATGAAGCGGGGGATTAAAACGGCCTTTCATGGAGAGAAAACTCAAATGCTTCGCGCGTATTGCAAACGAAAGAGTTGAGAAATCGCGCACGAAACATCGAAAAAATCTCCTATCTCCGCGCCCGGTGCGAAAAAGAATTAAGCCTGCGAGTTATTGCTTCCCAAAGGGTCCCCATTGCGCTCCGCAAAAAATTGCCAAGAACGGAAACGCCACACAAGTCCCATATTATTTTTGTAAAATCAGACTTCGAGTTATAACGGATATTTTTCCCGCTCTACTCTTACGGCTTTGCGGCGCAAATCCTAAAAAAAATTTCATGCCATTTGAAGAAATCCCGGCTTCATAAATCCCGGCTTCATTAGACCAACCGCTCCGTTTTCTCAGGCGAAAGATTGTGCAAAATTTCAAATCTCCAAGAAAAGGGTTTCTCGGAATACAAGTTAGGCTTGCGCCTACTGATGCAACTTTGTCTTCGGGTTTTTCCCGCGCGAATGAAATGCCAAGCCGCACGGGGTTTATCCATTTTACATCTGCTTTTCGGCACAGGAAATTAGGAAATCGCCCCTGCGAAAAACAAATTACTCCAGTGCGAAAAAAACGGCCGCAGGGCAAATCCCGCGGCCGCTCCAGCGCAAAAATAAAGCGTATATTAATAGCGAAGCGCGAAGGTCAAATCGACCAAGTGCTGATTGTACGCCGCCGCCTCCAAGTTCGAGGCATTGTTGTAATAGCGGTAATTGGCCGAAATTTTTATAAACTTATTCGGGATATAGGACAATCCGACGCGGGCGATGTAAATATCGTCTTCGCGGTCGTCGGACTGCTGATATTCGGCATTCGTATAAGAGAAGCTCGTCGTCGCGGTCAGGTAGCTTGTGATAGCGTAATTTGCGCCGACTTCGCAACCGGTATTGAGGGAAATCTGCCTCTGGGCTCCGCTGCCGAAGTCGCGGGTAGCGATTGCGAAAAGGCCGATTTTTTCAGTGAGTTCGTATCCGAGTTCCGCGCGAAGGGCGAAAGTGCTTTCGCTTTCAGACGTCGAAGGATCCAAACCTCCCTGCGGGTCGCGATACACCCAGCCGCCATAGAGGAGGGCGTTCAATTTCGGAAGCAGCTGTCCGCGAACCGTCACGCCGACGGAATGGTCGCTCCTGCTGTTTCCGTAGTAGAGGGAATTGAACAAATTGCCGCCGGAAAATTCCGTATAGCGGTAAGTGTAGGAAAGACCCGCGGATATCTTTTCAGTGACGCGATACAAAATGCTCACGGGAACGGAATAGGTATCGAGGTCGGAATACAGGTCGCCCCACATTCCCTGGTATTGTATTGAGTACCATCTAAAGCCCAATTCGCCGTAAAACTTTTCGGTAAAGTCGTAGGTGCCGTTGATGCCCGCGTTGTAGATATCGGAGCGGACGAGGTCGCCGCTGGCGTTCGCCTGCGTTGTTGTGGAAGTATTTTGATAATTCTGCACAAAGGAGAAGTCGGCCAGAACCTTCCACTGGCTTTCCGTATAGGACGCCGTGGCAAAGAGGCTGGCGAGATTGGAATTGAATTCCTTTCTCTCGGCAAAGCGCGTCAAATTTTCCAAGAACTTGACATTTGCCTTGAACTTGCTGTTACGACCGTAATCCAATTCGCCTCCGAGCCTGAATACGGCGGAATAGTCGTTCACCTTATCCTGGTTTCGATATGTGATATTGCTATTCCAAGTGCCCGATACTTCCCCCTTAAAGAAAAGGTCAAGCTGGTCTCCGATAGTTACTAGGGGAGCAGCATTCATCGAGAACGCCGCAGCAAACAATGCCGAGATGAGTGTTATTTTTTTCATTTTATTTTTACGCTTAAAATTTTGCCAAGAAACACATTAATATACGCCTTTTGCAACATATCCCTTGAAAATTTCTTCAATTATTGTCCGTTATTGCCGACGATGTCAAGTTATTATTCTCAAATTCCCCAAAAAAAACGGATTTATTTTTTTGTTGAAAAAATGCGGCCGATAGAATTATGGATATGCTTTAATATTGCCGATTTTGGCGTTCCGGCATTTGCCGTTTTGCGAACGCGAAAAGACAATTCTTTTTCTACTTCATAAAAAAACCTCATGGCGAACAAGGAAAATTTTGAAGAATACTCGGCCTTTCTGGGATTTGTCCGCAGAAGGAGGAGGCCCAACGGGACTTGGTATGTAAAAATCATATGGAGCCGGGTCGCGGCCGCCGCGCTTGCGCTGGCATTTCTGGGCTGGATAGCCCTCTCGACATTCCTGTATATCTTCTGGAAACACGTCAACAAATACGACGAAATGACCTTCTGGCAGGCGATGATTTATCCGTTCTCGCAGGCCGAACAGCGCGAGAAAATCGGAAATTTCCACATCAAGAAGTCCAGGGAGCTTTTGGAGGCGAAGAAATTTCGCGAGGCGATTCAGACGCTGACCGTCGGCGTTGCGCGCTCCCCGAAAAACATAGAGGGGCGCAGAATGCTGGCGGAGTTCTATCTGGTGTTTTTCAAGCGTCCCGACCACGCAATAAACATGCTCGAAGGCGGCCTGATATTCGCAAAGGACGATCCGCAATACATACGCCTCTACCTGCGCCTGCTGCTTGAGCAAAACGACGACAAACGCATTGTCGCAGTCGGGGAAAAGCTCCTGAACGACGCCGACATAAAGAACGTGCAGGCCAAATCCTACATCGCGATTACGCTGGCCACAGTTTACGCCATGCACGGCAATTACAAGGTGTCTAGGGAATACATAGAGAAATACGGCCTTGCCGAGACGCTTCCCGGCATCATGCGGCTCGCCAAAAACGAGTGGGAGATGGGCGATAGAAACGCCGCGGTAGACCTAATTCTCAAGAATCTGAACAAGATGGAGAAAAAGGAGTTTCTCTACGGAATGCTGGTCAATTTCTACATGGAAATGGGCAACATCGACGAGGCCCGCCGCTACTCGGTATTGCGCTCCATAGAAAACCCGTTCTCGATAGAGCAAAAGATAGAGTTCCTGCGCCTGTTGAAGAAATCCGGCGACACCAAGCGCGTCATGCAGGAAGTGGACACCCTCTTCAACCAATACAAGGACGACAACCGCAGCCTGCTGAATCTGGCAAACTTCGCCACCGACGTGTGCGACGTGGAGTTTATGCGGCGCATTTACAACAGCGCGCTCAACAGCGGATTTCCCATGGCTCCCTACTGCCTGCTCTGGCTGGAGAGCATGATTGCGAATAAAAACTACAAGGACGCGACCAAATTTTCCGAAGACATCATGCGCGAAAAGCCCGTCTGGATAAAGCAGTACGAGGACATATTCTCATGCCTGCGCGCGATAGCCTACTACGGCGCCTCCAACATAGGAATGTCGGAGGCGCTGATAGACGAGGTGCTCAAACGCGGAAAGGTTTCGCCGCGCGTCCTCTTTTCGACGGCGCGCCGCTTCGAGGATCTGGGCGCGCTCAACTTCTCGATGCGGCTGCTGTCGGACGCCGTGGAGCGCTTCCCGCGCCATCAACTGGCCTTGACGAATCTGATAAGGCTCGAAATAGAGTCCGGCAACGCCGTCAATCTCGACAAGCACATAAACACGCTGCTTCAAATGCGCCGCCCGTCGCGGAGTCTCGTCGAATACGCGCGCGACAACCTCATAAGCGACAAATTCATATTCGCAAAGAACCGCAAAAAGACAATCGACGAAATAAACTCCATGATGGTGAACAAGTCGCTCGACCAAAATTCCGACTCGGACAACGACTACGGGCGCATTTCCGACCCGATTCTCGAAAGCTCCGGAATTTGATTTTTTTCGCGGGCCAATCAAAATAAAGACGCGGCCGCCAAAACATCGTCCGCGTTTTTTTGTCTTAATGGTCGGCAGTTCTTCGCCTCCCCCTAAATTTCAAAGATAAACCGCAAAAGTCGAGCCGATATGACGCAGACGAAAAAAGCGATATTCGCACTTTTGACTATTCTGCCGCTTGCATGCGCCGCGGCGGCTTCGGAGGCTTCCGCACCCCCGTATCCCGTTCCGCTCTCGGATTATCCGGCCGTCTCCGAAAGCCTGTGGCAAACCCTGCGCGAGCGCGCAGCGCAAGCGCCCTTCAATATCGCGGCGGCCGCGATATTCGGGCTTGCCCTCCTAAACACTTTCACATACAGGCTCTTTTCCCGCACCGGCGACATTCTCCACAGACGCGCCGTCGAGCTTGAGGAAAGCGACGCGCCGAACAAAATAATAAGGGGGAGAACCTGTTATTTTTTCGCAAGATTTTTCCACCTAAGCGGAGAGATTGAAATCATCTTCGGGCTGTGGCTGCTTCCGCTGTTTATCGGATTCTGGCTCGTATACGGCTGGGAGGGTTTGACCTCGTATCTGGACAATTTGGTGTTCGTCCAGCGCAAGTATGTGGAGCCGGCGTTCGTGATTGTCGTAATGTGCATCGCGGCCACGCGGCCCGTCATTCAGTTTGCCTCCGACTGCGTCCGCGCGGTCGCCTCCGTCTTTGGAGGGGGAGCCGCCGCATGGTGGATTTCAATCCTGTGCATTGGGCCGCTTTTGGGCTCGTTCATAACGGAGCCCGCGGCAATAACGATTTGCGCGATACTGTTGGTCAAAAATTTCTACGCGTTCAACCCGTCGCCGAAATTTAAGTACGCGACTCTCGGATTGCTGCTTGTAGCCGTTTCCGCGGGCGGGACGCTGTCGCACTTTTCGGCTCCGCCGGTGCTCATGGTCGCGGCGGCGTGGAAGTGGGACTTTCTATTTATGGTGTCGAACTTCGGCTGGAAAGCCGCGCTCGGCATAGTGGTTTCAGTGCTCTTTTACTACTTCATATTCAGGGGGCAATTCCGCAAGATAAACGCGGCGCGTTCGGCGCATGAGCCGAAGGCCGAAGAGCGCGTCCCGCTTTGGATAGTGTTGGCGCACCTATATTTTTTATTCTTTGTGGTCGTGAGTCTCCACCACCCGGCGCTGTTTTTCTTCACGTTTATGTTCTTTATTGCGTTCGTGGAATCCACCCATGCATACCAGTACAAGATGCGCCTCGGCGTGCCGATTAAGGTCGGGCTTTTTCTCGCGGCTCTCGTCACTCACGGAAGCCTTCAGGCGTGGTGGATTGAGCCGCTGCTGCTAAAATTTTCCGAGGGCGAACTCTTTGCGTGCTCGATTGTGCTGACCGCGTTCAACGACAACGCCGCCATTACGTATTTGGCCTCGCTCGTGCCGAACTTCTCCGACTCCATGAAATACTTTGTCATGTCCGGAGCAATCGCGGGCGGCGGGTTAACCGTGATTGCAAACGCGCCGAATCCGGCCGGCATTGCGGTATTGGGCCCGTATTTCAAGGGCGGAGTCTCGCCGGTGCTGCTGTTTCTGTCGGCCTTTATTCCGACCGCCATTTTATCCGCCGCATTCCTATTGTTGTGACCGCCAAAAAAGCGGAAGCTTCGGCCGCTTGAACGAAAGACTGTCCGCTTCCGCCTGCGAACGGGCGAAAAAATCCGCCTTCCCAAAATTGGAACGAAGGAAACTTAACGGGCGAATCTAAAAAACCGCCGCACCGGGAGAGAAACGGCGCGGCCGCCGCCCGCCCCAATGCAACTTCTTATTCCGCCCCTCCCATTTTTGTTCCGACAATCCATTTATGCCGCTTTTGAAACCGGAAATTTCGGCTCCGATTTCCCGCGCAATCGGGAAGGCGGAAAGAGCAAAGCCGCGTGCGACTTAAAAAAAATCCCTTATGTTTCCTGAAGGCGCTGCGAAGAAACTTTCGCACAAAAATTTTTCCGCAAAAGCGTCGCAAAAATTTTTAGGCCGGGCGCAAAAAACGCCATGTTTAGACGCGGCTTTGAAGCAGTTAGACGCGGGGTTGAAGTTGCAAAAACGACGAACGCTCTATTTTCTTCACCCCCATGCGCAAAACAAAAATCGGCGCAGGTCGACCCGCCGAACGCGAATTTTCATTCCGCGCGAAAAACGAAAGCAAAAAAATGCCAAGCGCGCAAATGCGCATTCCGCGCCGCATTAGGTAAGGCGGATAAACGTCCCCACACACGCAGCTTGCCGCAATAAGTTTTAGTTTCGCAGCTTCTCCAATCCCGTTCGCATCAACCCCATCTGAAGTTGTCTTGCGCGCAAATGCGCGTCTGAAAGTTTGCGCGCGCCTTCTTGAATAAGTTTTCGTTTGTGCGTTGGCAGGTTTGAACGGTTGTGCGTCTGCGCGCAGAGGGCATGCGTTTGCGGCAGGCTTTGCAAATTGCATGCGGGCTGTTTGGGAGGACCTGCAAACTCCACCGCACTATTGGTACGAATTATACGTTTTGCGCTCTTGGGTTCGGGTACAAGAATATCGCGGCTGTCGTATTTTTTTAATTACTTGCGGCGGCAAAGGGTGATTTCAGTACCGACTCACCATTCGCCCGCAAAACTCAAACAAATATAGCGTCCCCCTAAAACAGCCAACCCCATACTTCCGGCCGCAGAACAATATAAAAAACGCCGAAACAAAAAGCCGCGCTCCGTCGGAGGGGCGCGGCTTAAAAAAGCGAAACGGCGCCTAAACGCCGGCGCGACTACTTCGTGGCCTCGTCGAGAATGTCGCCGAGCGAAGCCAAATCCTGATCCTTGCGAATCTTCTCGAACGCGGCTACCTCTTCCGCAAGGCGGTCGGCGTCATACTGGGCGGCCTTGATTGAAAGGCCTATGCGCCGCTCGTCGCGGTCGATTTTCACCACGCGCGCCTTCACCTCGTCGCCGACCTTGAGAACGTCCTTAATCTTGCCGACGCGCTCCTCGCTTATCTGGCTGATGTGGACAAGTCCGTCAATGTCGTTCTTGAGTTCGACAAACGCGCCGTAATTCGTGATTTTGGAAACCTTTCCGGAGACTAGATCGCCAATCTTGAACAGCGAGTCTATTTCCTCCCACGGATCGACGGAGAGCTGTTTGATGCCCAGAGAAATGCGCTGGTTGTCGGGATCGACCAAGAGCACGATCGCGTCGACTTCGTCCCCCTTCTTGAGCATTTCCGACGGGTGGTTGATTTTGCGCGTCCAGCTCATGTCGGAGACGTGCACCATGCCGTCGATGCCCTCTTCCAATTCGACGAACGCGCCGTAAGTGGTGAGGTTGCGCACCTTGCCGCGAACGTGCGCGCCGACCGGATAGTTGTGCACGGCCATTTCCCACGGATTCTCCTCAAGCTGGCGAAGTCCGAGGGAGATTTTCTGCTCCTCTTTGGCGATGTTGAGAACGACAGCCTCGACCTCGTCGCCGACTTTCAAAACCTCCGAAGGCTTTGTAATGCGCTTAGTCCATGAGAACTCGGTAATGTGGACGAGGCCTTCAACGCCCTCCTCAAGCTCGACAAACGCGCCGTAATTGACGAGGTTGACAACCCTGCCCTTGACGCGCGAACCGACCGGATACTTGCGCTCGATGTTCTCCCACGGATTGGATATGGTCTGCTTCAGTCCCAGAGAGACGCGCTCGCGCTCGGAGTCCACCTCTATAATCATGACGGAGACCTCCTCGCCGACCTTCACCATCTCGGAGGGGTGTGAAATCCTGCCCCAGCTCATGTCGGTGATATGGAGAAGCCCGTCGAGCCCGTCGAGATCGATGAACGCGCCGTAATCGGTGATATTCTTGACAACGCCCTTGCGAATGTCGCCGGGCTTGACCTCCGCGAGGAGCTTGCGGCGTTTTTCCACACGCTGCTCCTCTATGAGTTCGCGGCGCGAAACCACTATGTTTTTGCGCTCCGCATTGATTTTTACAACCTTAAAGTCATAGGTCTGCCCGACGTATTGGTCGAGATTTTTCGGGGGCTGGACGTCGATTTGCGAAGCCGGGAGGAACGAATCCACGCCGATGCTCACGATGAGGCCGCCCTTCACTTTGGCCTTCACGCGTCCGGGAAGGATTGCTCCCTCCTGGCAGTTGGCCAATATCTGCTCCCAATTCTTCTTCTGCTGGGCCTTGTCGTACGAAATTACGGGATTGCCCTCGCGGTCTTCGAGCTTCTCCAGCAAGACTTCGATTTCCTGGCCTACCTGAACGTCGTTGATATCGGCAAATTCGCCGACCGGCACAACGCCCTCGCTCTTTCCGCCTATGTCAACTACGACTTCGTTCTGGCGGATTTCAATTATCTTGCCCTTTACTATTGAGCCCTGTTTGAGGTCTGCGAAACTGCTGTTTGCCAGCAATTCCTCCATTACTTTGCTCATTATTTTCCTTGTGTCGCCCCCCGTTTTTTTAGTTTTTTAGGGAGACGGGTTGATTGTTATTGTCCGATGCGCCGACTGCCGCCCGTGCGGCTTTAGCCATTGCGCGTAAAGATAACGACCCTACCCGACGTCCGGCGCATTGCAACATCTTTTTTCAAAAAAATTTCGGAATCGGCGGACGAGAGAGAGGCAGAACTGTCGGTTAACATCGTTAGCCGAAACGGCGGAGCCTGCGGTTCAAAGGAGCCCCCCACACACAGCGCGCGAATTACTGCGCAGATTCGCAAAGCGGCGCGAATCCGCGGCGGCGAACTCGGCCGATTGGGCAAAAATAACAAAAACAACGCCCTCAAGGCGCGGATTTCCCCCTTGCCGAAACGCGCTTCTGCGGAATTTTCCCTGCCCCCACGTCGGCGGGCCATAACGGTAAGCCGCCCCCGACGCCTTTCTAAAACGGAACTCTTCGGGACACTCCGAATTTCTAGCAACAGCAAGCCGCCCCCCCCCGAACCTCTCCGACGCCCTTCCGAAAGGTTCCGCCTAAAGTTTCCAAACCAAAAACTTTCCGCATCGGCCCCGAAAAGGCGAAAACTGCTTGATGTGCGACCCAAATGCGGCCAAGTGCGGAAAATAGCGCCAACTGCAAACAAAGGGCGAAGCCGCCGCGAATATTGCGCCGCCCGTCCCCGTAAACTTTTGGGCAAACGCGAACGAAAAATGGCGCAAGATTTCAAAAATTCGCAAATGTCCGGCGGGCGAATGCGCGGCAAGCGGTTCTTTGCGGCCGGCCCAAATATCTTTAAAAATCCTTTTAAGTATTCCCGCGCGCACGCGGCCAAAGGGCAGTCCCGCACTCAAAAAAGCGAAAATTTACTTGCAAGACGGCGGAATAAACTATTACCTAAACTCTTTTAAAAAAAGGGAATCTTATGGAAAGCTTAGCGATACTTGCCCAAGCCGCGCCCGCCGCGGAAGGCGCTCCCCAGGGGGGCGGATTCAACATGCTGTTATTTCTGGTACTGATGTTTGCGGCCATGTACTTTCTCATGATTGCGCCGCAACGCAAGCGCCAAAAGGCGCACCAGAAAATGATTTCGGAGCTTCAGACGGGCGACAAAGTCCTGACCATCGGCGGCATGATAGGAGTCATAACCAACGTCGACAACGACGCCAAGACCTTCACGGTAAAGGTCTCGGAGAACACAAAAATCGAGTTCGTCAAGTCCGCCATTCAGGAAAAGTTAACCGACAAAAATTCGGAGGCTTCCGCAAAATAGCCCCTGCGGGGAGAGCTTCCCCCGCGGCTTCCGCGCTCCGCCTTTTCCGGAGCGCGCGGGCGTTTTCATTTTTAATAAATAAATACACGCATCATGTCCGCAGACAACATAAACAAAAGCATATTCTGGAAGTTTGTGATTACCGGTTTGGTAATCTTGTGGGCGGTGTCCTCCATGGTACCGTTCGACGACACTCCGTTTGAAGACTTCATAAAGACGCGCGCGACCGCGCACACGCAGGAATTTGCCGAACTGCTCGCAAAGGCCGGCGAGCGCGTCCAAAAGGGCGCGACAAAAGCCAATCCGGACAAGTCCCCGACGCTGTATATCGCCCTGCGCGACTATTCCGACGCCAACAACATAGACCTGTCCAAATTCTTTCCCGAAATAAACGTCAGGGACATAAAGGTTCTAAAGAAGCGCAACGACGTTCTTTTGAAGGAGCTCTACCGCCAGAGCAAGGGCGCGATAAAGAAGGGGCTCGACCTGCAAGGCGGAGTCTCGTTCACGCTCGAAGTTGACGACAAGGAAAAGCTCAACTCCGACGAGCAAATGCGCAAGGGCCAGCTTGAGGACGTGCTGACGGTGATGAACAAGCGCGTAAACGGGCTCGGCGTCACGGAGCCGACCATACGAATAATGGGCAACAGCGCGATAGAGGTCCAGATGCCCGGCGTGTCGCTCAAGGACAACCCGGAGGCCATAGAGGAGCTCTCGCGGCCGGCGAAGCTTGAGTTCAAGCTCGTGCACCGGTTTGAGACGCCGTCGTCGGCCAAGCCTCCGGCGAGGGAGATACCGGTCGGATACGAAGTCAAGGTCATGGAGGAGGAGCGCAACGGAAAGCTCATCGAAAAGCCCTTCTACGTCAAGAAGCGCCCCGAAGCCACCGGGGAGATAGTGGCGAGGGCGAGCGCCGGAATGGAGGACGCCAACAGATTCAGGGTCGACATGGAATTTACCTCCGAGGGCTCCAAAACGTTTGAAAGGATAACGCGCAGCATACTTGAGGAGGACCAAAAGACGGGAGTCAAACAGCCGCTGGCGATAGTGCTCGACGGCCGCCTCCTGAGCGCGCCGAACATTCAGAGCGTGATTTCGTCGCGCGGCCAGATAACGGGCAGCTTCAGCCGCCGCGAGGCCATAGAGCTGGCCAACGCGCTGAACAATCCCCTGGCCTTCGGATTGAAGCGCACGTCATTGAGCGAAGTCGGCCCGTCTCTTGCCGAGGACGCCAAAGACAAGTCCTACACGGCGGCGGCCATAGGCACGGCGGCGGTGGTAGTGTTCATGATTTTGATTTACACGTGGTTCGGCATAATCGCGCTGATTTCGGTTCTGGCCAACATAGTCATACTGATCGGGGTGCTGGCCAGCTTCAACGCAACAATCACCCTGCCCGGCATAGCCGCGCTGATTCTTACGATAGGCATGGCGGTGGACTCGAATATTCTGGTGTTTGAGCGAATGCGCGAGGAGTTAAGGCACGGCAAAACCTTGTGGACATCGCTTGGGCTCGGATACGAAAAGGCGTTCTCTACAATCGTGGACGCGAACATAACCACGCTGCTTTCGGCGATAATCCTCTACATATTCGGCACGGGGCCGGTAAAGGGGTTCGGCGTCACGCTTGCGGTCGGCATATTCACAACGCTTTTCTGCGCGCTCGTATTCAGCCGCGCGATGCTGGAGTTCGCGGTGAAATTCGGCTGGGTCAAGAAGGCGCTGACGTTCTCGCTAATCAGGGAAAACACGGCAATCAACTTTTTCAAATACGCAAGGCCGTCGTTTGCCATATCGTGGCTGATAGTGCTAATCGGCGTGGGCGTGATAGCCATGCGCGGAGATAAGACGCTGAGCATAGACTTTACCGGTGGGGACGTCGTCACGGTGGCGTTCGATCCGGCAAAGAAAATTCCGATAGGCGAAATCACGGCGCTGAGCGAATCCACGTCCGACACGGGATTGGGGGAAATCCAGGCGGCCTACAAGACGGATCTTTCGAGCAAGGCCGAAAACCTCGTCCTTCAAGTCGAAAGCGAAAAGGGACAGCGCGTATTCGACAAGTTGGCCAAGCAGTTCCCCGACGCAAAATTGCACATGATAGCCCAGCAAAGCGTGGGAGCGGCGGTGAGCAAAAGCATAACCATAGACGCGTTCAAGGCGCTGGGATTGTCGCTGTTGGTCATACTTCTCTATGTGGCCGTGAGGTTTGAGTTCAGCTACGGCATCGGCGCGATAGTCGCGACGGTGCACGACGTGGTGCTTACCGTCGGCCTGTACGTGATTCTCGGACTGTGGGGCGTCGGAAGCGGCCAGTTTTCGGCGGCGATGATTGCGGCGGTGCTCATGGTCATGGGCTATTCGATAAACGACAAGATAGTCGTATTCGACCGAATACGCGAGGAGTTGACGCTCAAGCCGACCATGACGCTGAGGGACATAATCAACTACGCAATCAACCGCACGCTCTCCAGAACGCTGCTGACTTCGCTTTCGACATTCCTGGCGGCCCTCGCGCTCTTCATATTCGGAACGGGAATAATAGTGGACTTCTCGCTGGTGTTCATGCTGGGCATCGTTGCGGGAACGTTCTCGTCGATATTCATCGCAAGCCCCGTGTTCTACTGGTGGAACAAGGGAAGCCGCGCGAAGGTTGCGAAAGAGTCGGACAAGCAGGTTGTCCACGAGTGGGAAAAGTAATCCGGCGCGGGCAAAAAAGGCTAAAAATGAGGCGGGCGCGTTCGGAGTCCGCCTTTTTTTGCGCAGCTTTAGATACTTGAACAGCCGCAAATACCCGCGCACTAAGATTCAATGCCAGGCATTTTTTTGCGCAGTTTCAGCCGCCTTTGCGCCCTTTACGCCCTTTGCGCCGCACCGCCGCTTTTTTGTGGCCGCTAAGTTTATGGCGCGCAATCAGAGAAATCCGGCCTTAAGGCGCGAAAAGCAATCAGCGCACATGCGCGGAAACTATCCGGTTCCGACAGCCGGCCGAGCCCGATTGAAAGCGTGAAAGCGCGCGCCGAAGATGACACCGGCAAAAGATGACGCTATTCGGAAATGCCTCTTGCGCGGAATCGAAAAAAGGAGGCGCGAAAGCCCGTTTTTTCAAAAGAAACCGCCGCGACACTCCGGGCTCGGCCGAAAACCGCCGGAGGATTCCGGCGCCTTCCAAATCCGCCTTTGCATTTGCAAAATCGAATTTCCCGAAAGGCTGCCGCCGACTATTCCGGCGGGAAAATAAAAAACGTCTGGCTAATCCGGACAAAAAAATTATAATGGCGCGCAATATGAAATGGGAATATGCGCAGTACGACAAAAAATTGGCCGCCGATTTGGGGGCGTACCTCGGCGTCAGCCCCATACTGGGCGCATTGATTCTCCAGCGCGGCTACACCGATCCGCTCAAGGCGAAAATGTTTCTGCGCCCAAAGCTCCTCGATCTGGACGACCCTTTCCGCCTGAAAAACCTCAAGCGCGCGGTCTTGAGGGTGGCGGAGGCGATTGAAAAGCGGCAAAACATACTTGTGTTCGGCGACTACGACGTGGACGGCATAACCAGCACCACGCTGTTGGTTTGCGTGCTGCGGCACTTCGGAATCAATCCGGCCTACTTTGTGCCGCGCAGAATGGAGGAGGGATACGGCCTGAGCGCCGCAGCGATAGGCAGGGCGATGGCGAACGGAACGCCGGATTTGTTCATCGCGCTGGACTGCGGAACAAACGCCGCCGAATCCATAAAATACATCAGGGATAAAGGAGTCGATTTGATTGTCGTCGACCACCACCAGGCCAAGGGCAATCCCGGAGACGACTACATTCTTTTGAATCCCCATGTCCACGACGTCGAGGGCGCGCCGTGGCACCAGATGTGCACGGTGGGGCTGGTGTTCAAGCTCGCCCACGGGCTTGTGAAGGAAATGCGCCTGCGCAACGACCGCCGCTCGTGGGAAATCAATCTGAAGGACTACCTCGACCTCGTCGCGATGGGCACGGTTGCCGACTTGGTGCCGCTGCTCGACGAAAACAGGATAGTCGCCCGCTACGGAATCAAGAGGCTGAAATCCTCCCACAGAATGGGCATACAGGCGCTGATACGCGCAAGCGGCATAGCTGACGGGGAGGACATCACCCCGATAGACATCTCGTTCAAGCTCGGCCCGCGAATCAACGCCAGCGGCCGCCTTGCCGACGCCTCCCTCCCGCTTGAAATGCTCCTCGGCGACGACTTCACGGTATGCTACCGCGCCGCGTGCGAACTCAACGAAATAAACAAGGAGCGCCAGGAGATAGAGCGGGGAGTCCTCGACGAGGCGATGGCGCAAATCTCGCGCCACGGGCTGGGCAAAGACCAC
>QALA01000024.1 GCA_003343565.1 Verrucomicrobiota bacterium
GTACAAGGTTTTCGTTCCGCGCAAGGTTTTCGACTTTTGTCCGGCGAAAAGTTTTTTGCCCCGCACAAGGCCTTTGCTCCGCGCAAGCCCTTATGAAAGGCAAGACTCCTTAAAAATAGACAATTTGAACGGAGAACTTGGGATATTTCGGATTGCCGTACGGATCGTAAACTAAAAGCATGCAACGCTTTTCCTCATTGGGGACAATGTTGCCCTCATAAACCGGACGCCATCTCTCCTGATCATATTTGAATATCTTGAACTGGCTGGCCGATTCGTCGTCGGAGACGGGCTTGTATATTCCGTATCCGCCGGCGCGCAGAATTGTGTTATTGTCGCCCATGTTTACGCCGATGTTCTGCGCCGTCATGTTGAGAACGGCAACCCTATCTTTGGGCAGCACTTTCGGAGAGACGTTCATCGGGAAAAAACGCGCCCGCTCGCCGCGCTGTATCATGAGCAGAAACAGCGACTCCGTATTGAAGGGCAGCATCACCCTGCCGACGCTCTTGAAGGCGTCCTTGTCGTCGCGCTTGGCCTTGGGATTGCGCATGTAAAATTCGAGGTTCGGCGGCCCGTTGTATTCGAACTCCTTTGTGATTCCGCCGGACGCCATCGGAATACTCTTCCATTGCGCGTCCTTATCCTTGTACCACAAATCCGTTATGGGATTGCGCGTGGAGGACCTGCGCTGATTCCCGGTATGGTCGGGAAGAACTATGGAATTTGACACGCTCCAGCGGTATATGCGGAGCTTTATTGAGAGCGTGGGGTTTTTATCGTCGTCTTTTTTTGACGCCCCTTGCGCAAACAAGGCCGAGCCAAACGCAAATGCCACGAACAGCGATACCAGAACTTTCTTCATCATTGGATATTAGATTTCGTTTTCGTTGAGCCAGCGGAAAGAGACAACCTTGAAACGCCTGCCGAGTTCCTTGTTGAGATCGCTCAAATCGCTATTCACAAATCCGTCCATCGGAATCGAGCTGGAATAGGGGTTTTCCTTGTTGGAATTGTTGCCTATTTCAAACTCCCTGTCGTAGATGGCGTATGCGTTCTGGTTCTCGTCCGACTGGTCGATGTAATCCGGAACTCTCTGCACGGTCATTTCGCACCAGGCCTTCGCCTCCACTATTCCCGAAATCGGATTGCGTATTTCTCCATACGCCCTAATCTTGAACGTATCCGAGCGGACGGTCAAGAAAGAACCGAGTCTGGAAAGTATATCCTGCTGCATCAGGTAGGTCGGCGCGCCGGTGGCTTGCGGGCCCACGGCCGCGCGCCAATTCTCCCACACGTAGCGCGGATCGCGCATGCCGGAATAGCGGCTGTCGCTCTTGAACGCCTCGCCCATGTTGCGGCTTCCCGTTCCGGTCTCTATGATGAGGTCGGGGTCGCGGTGGAACGGGGCGTTTATTTCGGTCGCGTCGATTGCCGACTGCAAAAGTCCCTTCTGCATGTGCGTAATTTTGTAGGTGAGCTCGTCGTTGCGCAACTCGCTCTCTAAATAGACCCTGTCGTCGTACTGTTCCATCTTGGGAACGAGCGAAAGGCGCTGCTCGGTCGAATACAAGTCCGTGAACCTCTCCTCCGCCGAATAGTTGCCGGTGAGCCTGTTGACAAAGTGCGCCATCGAATAGAACGGCCCCCTGTCCTTGACGTGCTCGACTATCGCGGCGGCAAGCTGCTCGATCTCGTCAGGAGACAGCGAGCGGTAGCCCTGCATGACCCTGTCTTCGTCGTCCACCGAGCTGCCCGAAGTAAATTCCCTGCCCGCGTACGGAGCCTGGAACCTGTGGAACGGAACGCTCTCCTTGTCCGACGAGCCGGAAGCTCCCGAATAAGGCGCGACCTCCGTCCCGCGGTATGTGGAAAGCACGGCCTTCCATGCGTCAATGTCCGTCGAGTTGACGTTGAAGGCGCCGTCTATCCAGAATTTTGCGGCGTTTTCGACATACTCTTTCACGGTGTCCGCTCCGAGCGTGTCGGCCTTGAAGCAGACCTCCTCCCTCAGCGCGCCGTCCGCAATGTAGTATTTCAGGCGCGGATTCTGCGGAGTAATGTAGTCCGTCCCAATCCAGTCGCGCTCGTCCCGGCGATAGGGAAGCGTCGAGAAGAAATACTCGTCCCAAAGAATGTTGTTGAGGTTCCACGACATGTCGTACAGGACGTTCCTGTCCTCAACCCACGGAGCGGAGCCGCCGCGAGAGGCGTTCGATTCGCGATTGTAATCTACCGAGCCGTACGGGTATTTTATGCCGTAGTACTCGCCCTGATTGGTGTATCCGTTTTCAAACTGCGACACTCCGTCGAGCCATGTGACATGGTACGAACGCTCCGGAACTATTCTGTACGGACACAGCGAATTTCCTATTGCAAAATCCACGCTCAAGCTCTCCGGCTGGTCGTTGCCGTAGGACTGGTTGAGCTTGTCGCTGCCCAATCCCTGCTGGCTCACAAATCCGAAACGGCTCCTGCCCGCAAGGAACGTAAGGTGCGCACTCGCCAAATTCGCGGGATTGGAGACAACCTCCTTCTCCCTCAAAATATGGTGTATCGGCGCGGTAGACGTGCCCGTGGACTGCCTCAGACCAATAATCATGTGCTGGTTGCCGTCGCGCAAATTGGCTATGTGGTAGCCTATATTGTTTTCGGAAATGCCGTCGCCGCGCTCGCCGAACACCTGCGATATGGCCTGAATGGATTTGTTCATTCGCCCGAACTCCGCCAACAGCGTGGTGTACCGGTCGTCCGAAGGCTCCACCATGCCGTGGTTTTTGCCCCTTGTGGACAAGTCGAAGTCGAACGACGAGGCCAACACGGAGCCGGATACGAACAGCCTCCTGTTGAAGAGAGGCTCGCTGCCGATTTCGTTGTCGGCGTAGGGAAGCGAGAATACGAATCCGTAGGGAACCGAATCCCTGTTGCTGATTATCGCGCTGTGCAGCGATCTGCCGTAGTTGAACACCGACGGCGAATTGACAATATAGCACGGATGCGCGGCCGCCGGAGCCAAATCTCCAATCTGCTGGTCGAATACGCCGTTGTAGCTGGCCCACGAGTTTGCGCTGTGGCGCGCCGCGTTCAGTCCGAGCCAATTCAAATAGTACCGCGTGCGGGCCTCCTCCGAAATCGGGCTGAGCAGCCCGGTGCTCTCGTCCTTTATGGCCACGCGCTCAAGTATGGGATCGTTGCAGACCGACACCGAACCGTCCGTAGACGCCTCCGTATACACATACTCGTCGTTGCGGTTGTACATGCTGTCAGACAGATTGTAGTCGAACGGATTTAAAGACGTCATCGACCCCTGGGAATTTCTCACCGCGCCCATCAGGAAGAAGTTTCTGCTGGCGGCGTTCGTGTGAATCTGGTATATGGTGTTCTGCGAACCGTAGGCGACGGACGGGTCCGGAAAACTCTTCATGTACTCGCCCAAAAACACCCTCATTCCGCGGGCGTAAAAGAACTTCGGCGTGTTGCGCACATATTCGGCGTTCGAGGAGGGATTGTTGTCCGAAAGCCTCAAGCCCTCCCTGTTCCAAATCCACATGTCGACGTCGAGCCACCTGTAATATGCCCCGTTTCTGTATGTGAAAAAGTAAAATTCGCCTCCCATGGTGTCCGTTATGGCAATCGTGCCGACGGTGCTCGTCGTCGTACCCGGAGGCCTAATGTACAATCCGTATCCCATGGGCGTCGAGTTCGGACGCGCGCCCAAAGTGAAAATTCCCGTGTCTTTGTTTATAAAGTTCCAGTTGTTGCCGCACTGGTCGTCCATATCGATAAGATACTCGTCTATGGAGGTCGGCGGCCGGTTGCCCTGCGCGTCCACAAGATGGCTGGCGTACGCCCTTATGACGCCCAAGTCGAAAAGTATGTGCGGAGTCCTCCTGTCGGAAGTATCCCACGACCGGGAGTTATACCTGTAATAGTGCTCGTTTTCCGGGTGAACGACGTCCACGAAAAATCCGTTGCCCAATTCGCCGCCGTCGTCGATTCCGTAAAGCATGGCCTCCTGGCGCTCGTACGGGGAAGTGCCCGACCCCGTTCCTTCAATGTCCCCGTTGGGTCCGTTGTAGAAGTTGGAGGTCGTTCCCTTGCCGTTGCCGAGGTAGTTGATGATGTGCTTCATCGCAAACACCTTGGCCTTGCCCGGCTCTATGCCGTTCGTGTCCTTGACCAAAAAGCGAATGCCAACGTCCATTAAGGTGCTGTCGGCCGTCGCCATGCCCGTGACGCTCCCGCGGCTGACGGAATTCCTATACGAACTGGCGTTCTTCAGATTCAGGGCGCGCTGCATTTTGAACAAGTCGTTGTCGGAATTCTTGTTGTCGAACTTTCCGTGGAATACGGAAGCGGGAATATTGTTCAAGTACAGCGGGACGCGCGCGACGCGCGCAGACCACATATTTGTGCTGTTGCTCTTTTGCAAAGTCTTGCGGTTGTACACCTCCTCAAGCGACGGATAGAGGTTGGACGAAGCCTGCGTGTCGTAAATAAAGGCCTTCCACGCTTCGGAGTCGTTATTCTGATTCTGTATTGTGGAGGTTGTCGCCACGGCGCCGTAGCCCAGCGGATAAGCCCCTATCTGGTTGAAGAATGTCTTGGCCGACATCGAATACTTCTTCTTCGGCGCCCTTTGGGCGTCGTACGACAGAAACGTGCCGTTGCCGTTTCTGAAGAGCTCTTCGTCCCACGAGCCCCACCAGCGGAACGGAACATAGAGGCCGCGCATCACCCTGTCGGCGGTGGAGCCAGAATTGAACGTCTCGTCTGTGCCGACATTCTTGTTGGCCATTTTCAGAACCTCGACGTCGAGAGAGGGCATCAGCTCCGTGCGAAGGTCGCGCAGGCACTGGAAATACGCTCCGCTCCTGTACCCAATGGCAAAGCGATACCAGCCCAGCGGATTGTGGTCGCGCGTCATGCCCATCGGAGTGCGGGAAGTCAGATTGATCAAATAATACGTCCCGCCCGGAATCTTCACGTCGTAGGGATTCCAAAGCACGAGCATGGGAATTATGTGCAGGCGCACTCCGTAGGGCTCGCCGCCGGCGCCGCTGTAGGGGTGCCCGCCGTTGGGAGTCTCCTTCGACGTGTACGACACGCTGTTGTACCTTACAAACGTCGGGACGTAAAACACCTGGAAGCGCTTTACGACGGGCTTGAAAGATATGCGGTCGTCGACCTGCACGCGGGCGTCGAGCTTGTTGGAAGTCGGATCGTCCGGAGCGCGCATGTTGTAGTACGACCTCAGCTGGTCCCACAGCGGGCCGCCGGGATCTTTCCAGAGATTGGTATCCGAATAGGCCTCCTCCAATACCGTCATGGCCGACGCCGTTTCATAGTCGTCCAGCTGCTCGTGGCCGTACATCTGCGGGCCGAACATGTGGCCGACGCCCTTCAACATTCTGTTTTGGTCGGTCGGGATTCTGCGGTATGTGACGAGATTGCTGTCGGAGGAGTTCCACAGCGGATAGGCCGTCTGCTTGTACTCGTATCCGGCAACCCCCATGGGAAGCTCGAAATACATGTTGGTCGTGCCGGAGGACGACTGCGCCGACGTGTTCAGCGTCGTCGGCTCGTTCCCAAAGTCCTTTCTTGTGAGGCCGATTGTGAGGTCCTTCTTCAGCCCCCCCTGCTGCACGTTGACGAGAAGCCCCTTGCTGCCGAACGTCGCCGAATGGAAAAACGCCTTCGACGCGCTGATGTTGGAGGGAATCGCGGAGGATTTGAACACGTCGAGGTCGCGTATGTCGTCGAGGCGGCGGATAATGGCCAGCGAGCTGGAGTCGTCCTCGCTGTCGTCCATGTCGAAGTCGAAGGCTTTTTCGCCCGCGCGCCCCTCCGAATTCATCAGCGTCAGCCCGTGTATGCCGGAATAGAACGGAAGGGTCTGAAGCCTGAACTTGTCTATGCTCTTTGCCTTAAGTATGTCGTCGTACGAGGCCACCGCATTAAGCGAAGCCTTCTGCCCCTCGTCCGACACCCACCAAGCTATCCGAGTTTGGCGCTTGTCGGTTTCGGTCTCTCCGGAAACGGGATTGGGGTCTTTTTCCAAGGTCACAAGCGGAACAAGGACGTCGGTCAGGTTGTCCATTTCGCCGTAATCGTTGCTCGCCGAGCCCTTGCTTACGGCGCGGACGTACTGCCCCTTCTCCAAATTGGAGTAGGGCTTGTAGTGCACGCTCTCGGAAGACCCGTTTTTGACGAGATCGTCGGGATTGCTCACCATATTGCCGGAGACCAGCCAAGTGATTGCCTGGTCAACGGTTTTTTGCACGTATTCGTCGCGCTGCTGCTCGCGCTTTATTTTGTCGGGAGAATATCCCAGCCTGGCGTCCCACACGCCCACCCAATAGCGGTTTTGCCCGATGGCCGAATCTATGTCGTTCGTGTCGGCCCTGGTGATTCCCATGGGCTCCTCCCACCAATTATAATTTGAGAGCGCGCTTGTCTCAAGCCTGCCGATGCCTTCGGCAAGCTGCACGTCAAACATCTTCGCATTCGCCGTTATCCTCCTGTCGGGGCCGAGCGCCGACTGCACGCGCGACAACGCCTGATACGCCGCAAACTTTGCCGCCTGCTTCGCCTTCTGCTCCAACAGGGAATGTTGGCTCAACCGCAACTGCATTTGCACTAAGGCCGCAAGCGTCATAATCAAAAGCATCATGAATCCCATCAGGGACAAGGCCAAAACCAGAGCAAACCCGCCCTTTAATTTTGCGGAATCGGTCTTTTTTATATCGGGGGTTTTCATACGTTTGAATCCTATATTGCGCCGCATTCGCAAGCAAGCAAATTTTTTCGACTTTGTCCGGCGCATTGCGCCGAAAATCCGCCCGCCGTCCGCCGCCGAAGCGACCCGAAAAACCCGCAATCCAACCGCCGAGTTATCGGGGGAGGCAAACGGGCGGCCCTCCGTAATATTTTCGGAATTTTACCGCCGCATTTAAGGCGCGCAACAGAACGGACAATCCGCGTCTAAAGGCGAATGTTCCTAAAAGCTCCTAAAAGCGAATGTTTCGAAGGGCAAATGAAAAAAGCGCGCCCCTTTCGCAGGGCGCGCCCGATAGTTTAACTTTAGACTTCCCAAAGAGCCTTTTTTCGGCCGGCCAGCTCATGCCGCGACGGGCCAAACGCCATTTAACTTAAAAAATTTCAGAACGTTATGAAATTCAAATGCAACGCGACCCGCGCATAAGCCGGTTCAAAAGCGCAGCATGTCAAACCGCTCCTCCTCAAGAACGAGATATGTAATATTGTTTATGTCGTCGATAATCGAACACATCTTTTCGTAGTCGCCGACAGTCGGCTCCGATGCGCCCGCGGGGAGAAAATGCGCCAGAGTAATCGCAAGGGCCGCCGCCGAAGCCGTCGCAGCCGCGAAAAATCCGGCGCGCCATGCGGCGAATCCGCCCCCGCCCTTCTTGTCCGCGCCGAAGGTCGCCCCGACCGCGCGCTCTACAAAGCCCGGCGCCGGAAATTCCGCACGCCTGCGCAGCAAAGCGTCGACGCGCGCGTCAAGCTCCGAGCGCGAAGTCGACAGCGAACTCTCCATCACCCTATCCGCAAAATCCTCCGAAACCGACACCGAATGTTCGGCCAAGAGCTTGTCTATGAAAATATCCATGCCGTCGCTTTTCATCTCTGCCATCTCCTATCCGCAAGGGCCTTGCGCAGAATCTCCCGCGCGCGGTGAATCCACGTCTTTACGGCGGACACGCCAACGCCCATCACTTTTGCTATTTCGTCGTAAGAAAGCTCCTGCTGCTTCAGCAGAAGAATCGCAGTGCGCTGGTTTTCGGGCATCGATTCCAGCGTCTTGTAAAAAAAATCCTCGATTTCCGACATCTCAAGCTCGCTTGAAGGCTGCGCCGGCGCCTCCATTTCAAAGGGGTCGACAATCTCCACAGGCTTTCTCGTTCGCCGGCGATACTCGTTGATCAGAAGCCTTCTGGCGATGAAAAACAGGTATGTGGAAAACTTCGCCTTCGCGCTGTAGCTTTCGCGGGCGCGGTAGACGTTTATGAACGTCTGCTGGGCGAGATCCTCCGCCGTGTGGGAATCCGCCACCGAGCGGTAAAAGTAGTTCATCAGCGGATTCTTCCACTTTTGCACCAAAATCCTAAAG
Organism: Verrucomicrobiota bacterium; assembly: GCA_003343565.1. Lineage (GTDB taxonomy): Bacteria > Verrucomicrobiota > Verrucomicrobiia > Opitutales > Intestinicryptomonadaceae > Merdousia. The sequence goes on from QALA01000024.1 coordinate 8,135, forward strand.
GCCTGCTCCGACCCCTTCGACACGTCCTCCATCAGCAGCGTGTCCGCATCGGAACAGGCAGCCGCGCAAGACGCGCGCTCCACGAACGCGACGACATCGTCCGGCCGCATTCCCGCATCGTCGGGGGAAAGCTCGCCAAATTCTTCATCCTCGCGCCTCATAACTTGAATGGATTGCGACGGTCTCATATTCTCTTTCCTTTTCCGCCGTCTTAAACGCCGCTTTTTGCGAAAAGTTGCAACGCATATAAAAATGCAAAAAAAAGCTGGCGCCAGACAAAAAATTCCCTAACCTGCGTTTTTTTAACTATTCAATCAATTTACAGAAGGAAAGACAAATGAGCGGATTAGTACAATGGTCGTCGCGCGCAAAGCGCAAACCCTGCAAGAAAAGTCCGGGAGCCAAGCCCAACGCACAGCGCCAGCGCGTCCTTGCGCAGCGCCGCCGCCGTTTGCGCGAAAAGGCGGCAAAGTCCGCCAAGTAGCCCCGGAAATTGCGCGCGCAATTTTCTTTGCCGCGCGCCATACCGCGCCCCGCTTCAAGGGGCGTTTTTTTTTGCTCTGCCGCGCGACTTCAAAATGCGGCCAAAGTTTGCGGGAAACGCGCGTAAGAAAATGAATCTCCGCAATCCCCACAATTTACATTTGCGCAAAAAAAATCGCGCTTCCCGTGCGGCTTGCGCCGCGCCGACAAACCGCGCAAAACGCCGCGCAGCAGCCCGCGCGAGACTCGCATAACCGCCTACACAACAGCCCGCGCCGGCGTCTGTATAGCCACCCGCGCAACAGCCTAACACGGGTGTCCCGCGTAAATCCCCCCCTCCACGCCCACTCTTAGGAGCGTCTTTTTGCTCTGCCGCGCGACGCATTGCATTTTGCATTCCCACACGGCGATGCAGGCAAAAAATATAGGCATCGCACGCCGCCCCATTTGCCCAAGCCCCCTCCCCCTCCGCAAACCGCGCAAAAACGATGCAAGCTATGCAATATCCGCCAACTTGACGGTATTCGACGTTTGCCCATAACCGCTTAACGGACATCTTTTGTTGCCAACACTCCTGCGCCGACAGTCCGCAAAACTTTAAACTCGCGGCCTATCCCGTTTTTCCCATCTCGCAACATTTTGCAAAAAGCGCGAATCCGTCCCATAAAAAATCAAACATCAAAATCCTTTCCTCCGGCAATCCGAACTCCGAAACGCCATTTGAATTTTTATCTTAAAAAAAACAATTTCCCCGCCAACACGCACGGCACAAAATAAATTTTCCAAACCCCGCCGCGCCCTTCCCCTTCCCACACCGGCGCCGCAATAGAAACCGACACAGTCTACGCCCCCGCTGCGGCCGTACAAATCCGGCCGCAAGAAGGCCGGCTCGCAAAAAGGACGCAAACGAAACCTAAAAGAATAATACTATCGCCGAAAGAAGCGCGGCCGCCGTGACGAAGGCGCGAAAAGCCTTCTCCGGAAGCTTTTTCACAAACCATATTCCGAACAGCGCGCCGGCGAGTATGAACGGAATGCCGGCCGCGCCAACCGCAAGGGAGTGCGCAGATATATTGTCCCACGCAAAATATTGCACCGGCAGCTTCAGGTAATTTACCGTCAGAAAAAACCACGCGTTAGTCCCCACGAAGTTCAACTTGGGAAGGCGCATTGACAACAAGTAAACAGCCATGACCGCGCCGGCCGCGTTGCCTATCATGGTAGTAAAACCTCCAAGCAGGCCGAATAGGGCCGAAAACCACCACTTGCCGCACGCCGGATTCTCCCGCGCGCCCCGCTCGAAGAACATGACGGCAAGTCCCGCGATGATGCATATGCCCATCAGGTTTTTAAACCATGCCGGATCTATCGCCCTGTCGACTGCCAACGCCACAAAAAATCCCGCAACCGCGCTCGGCAGAAGCCTGGCTACATACTTCCATTCGGCATTGCGGCGATAGTACAAAACCGCAACCAAATCCGCAAAACAAAGCATGGGAAGAATCACCCCCGTAGACTCCTTTGCCCCGAATGCGACAGCCATCATGGGAATCGAAACCATGTTGACCGCCTGCATTCCCGTCTTAGACATGCCGATCAACAGCGCGCACAAAGCCAGAGCGGCCGCCTGAAACGGGGAATCGAACAACGTTGTAATCGAATTTAACACGGGAAATACGGAGAAAATGCGGCGGTTAAAAAAACGGGGCGACATTTTTTACATTCCCACGGAAACAATCAAAGCATTTTTGCGTTTATTTTTTAAGAAAACCGAAAAAAAATCTCCCGCGTTTAAAAGGCGACAAGCCTCGCGCATCTGACGACAAATTTTGCATATCAATAGAAGAGGGCGAAACCGCCCGCGCAAAAACGGCTTTCCCTTCGAGCGGAAGCGAAGCGAAAAAATCCCTTTCGCCCACGGGAAAGTCCGCGCGCATTCCGGAGGGGCCAATTCAACCCCGAACTGCTCGATAACATTTTTACCAAGATAAAACGAAAAAATACGCCCGATAGGCCGGCCACTGAAGACTTGAAAACGTCTTGACTCAAGGCGATGCCGATTTATTATATAAAAAAATTTTCCGAAAAGACATCACAATCCAAAAAGGGGATTCACATGAAAAGAAGAGATTTTGTAAAGGCGGCGGCCGCGTCCGCGGCGGCGCTTCCGTTTTCCGACTCTCTCGCGGCTCCCGCAAATGCGGTGCAAGGCGGGGAGCAGCTGGACTTCGTCGCGCTCTACGGCGGCGAACCGGCCGAGATGTTCCGCAGGGGAATAGCCGAAATGGGGGGAATGAAAAGATTTGTAAAGAAGGGGCAGACCGTAGTTCTAAAGCCGAATATCGGCTGGGACAAGCCTCCGGAAATGGGCTCGAACACCAATCCGGAGCTCATGCGCGCGGTGACGCAGGCCTGCTTTGAGGCCGGCGCAAAGGAGGTTCTATGTTTCGACCACACGTGCGGAACGGACTGGGAATACCGTTATAAAGTCAGCGGAATAAAAGACGCCGTGGAGAGCGCGGGGGGCAAGATGCTGCCCTCCGGAAGCGACTCCATGTACGTCGATTGCGACCTCCCCAAGAGCGCGATTCTAAAGCGCGCCAAAGTGTTCAGGCACGCGGTCAATCCCGACGTATTCATAAACATTCCCGTCCTTAAGCACCACAGCGGCGCAAAGATTACGGCCGCCATGAAGAACTTTATGGGCTGCGTGCTGGACAGGCGATGGTGGCACAGCCACAACATGCCGCAGTGCATAGCCGATTACGCCGCGTGGCAAAAGGTCGATTTGAACATAATCGACGCCTATCGGGTCATGCTGGAATACGGTCCGATAGGCCGTTCGCCCCGGTACGCCCCGGTGGCGAAATACCAGATAATCTCAACCGACATCGTGGCCGCGGACGCGGCTGCGACGAGGATTTTCGCAAGCCTTTCAAAACGCTTTAAAATGGGCCAGCCCTACGAGGTGTCGGACATAGACTACATCGCGCTGGCCGAAGCTCACAAAATCGGGACTTCCGACTTGGGAAAACTGAGGACAAAAAACATCTCGCTTGCGTGACGCAGGCCGGAAAGCGGGAAGACGTATGCGCAAATTTTTCATTTCCGCGCGCATGTTGAGGATTGCGGCGTCTGTCGCCGTGTTCTGCCTTATCGGAGCGCAGTTTTTCGACATCTACCACAAGCTGCCCAAGCCGTACTGGATATACAATCCCACAAACATGCAATTCATGCCCTCCCTGCTTGAGATGCTCGGAGGGGCGGGAGTTTTGGCGGGAGCGGCGTTCGTCTCATTTTCGGCGTGCGCGCTGATATTCGGGCGAGCGTACTGCTCGTGTTTCTGCCCGTTCGGAATTTTGATGGACGCGCTGCGCAGAATTTCGGTCGCGGCTTCAAAACTGCCGTTTTTAAGGGCGACGCGCGCGGGAAAGACGCTGTCGTCGTCCGAAAACCTGCGCTTTGCAAAGGCGGCCGTCGCTGTGCGGGCGGCGTTTTTGACATTGGCTTGCGCCCTCATTGCGGCGGGGTTTTCCGGACTGCTCGGATTTATAGATCCGTATTCGCTGTTCGGAAAAATCATGGGCGGATTTTTCCGGCCGGCGCTCGCCGAAACCGCAAACGCGGCCTCCGCCGCGCTGGCCGCGCGTGAGGCGTACTGGCTTCCCGCCGTCGACGGAAACCCGGCAGTTTCGATTTGGGCGTTTTCGCTCGCGCTGGCGATACTCGCGCTGACTTGGTGCGCCTCCGCCCTCCGCGCAAGGCTGTACTGTAACACGATCTGCCCGGTCGGGGCGTGGCTTGGGCTGCTTTCAAAACTCTCCGTTTTCAAAATCGCAATAGACGCAAACGCATGCGTCAAGTGCGGCCTCTGCGAACGCTCCTGCAAAGCCCAATGCATAGACGCAAAAAACGGAAAGTTGGATTTTACGCGCTGCGTGCTCTGCTTCAACTGCGCGAAAAAATGCCGAAAGAACGCCGTTGTCGTGCGCCTTGCAAGCCCGCTCGCAAAGCTCCTAAAACGGCCGGGCTCCGAAAGCGCGAACGCGGCCGAGGCGGACAAGGCGAAAAAATCGAAGGGCGCATTCGGGGCAAAATTCGCCGCGGGCGGAAACGGCGCCCCAAATGCAAAGGCCTTCGCGAATGCGGGCGGAGCATTTATCGCAAAAGCCTCCGCAAGCGGGGGCGACATCTCAAGCGCGATCCTCTCCGCAGCCGCCGACGCGCCGTCGACTCCGAACGCGCCCAAAGGGAGCCGCGGGAAAAGTTCTTTCGCCGTTTCGGCCTCGCGCAGAAAATTTGCGGCGGCGCTCGCAGCGTTTGCGGCATGGATTCCTCTCGGCGCGACAGGCGTAAACCGGCGCATGCGGCGAAGGAATCGCGGGGAGTTTAAAGTCGATGCGGACGCATCGCCGTTCGGAGTCGCCGGAAACAGGCCCGACAAGCGGCTCGGCGTGCCGGCAGGCGCGCAAAGCCTGAAAAACTTTTCGGAAAAATGCACCGGCTGCCAGATATGCGCGGCCGCGTGCAAGGCCAACATTCTCAAGCCGTCGCTCTTGGAGTGGGGACTGTCCGGGCTCATGCAGCCGTACATGGACTTCACCGACGGATACTGCCTCTACACCTGCCACGCGTGCACAAAGGCCTGCCCCACGGGCGCGATAAAATTCTTAAGCGGGCGCGAAAAAAAGAAGGTCAAAATCGGAACGGCAAAATTCAAGCCCTCGCTGTGCGTCGTAAAGACCGACGGAACAGACTGCGCGGCCTGCGCGGAACACTGCCCCGTCCAGGCGATAGAGATGGTGCCCTTTAACACGGAGCGCAAGTCGGCCCAGTTCATACCGCACGTTCACGAGGAAGTCTGCATAGGCTGCGGCGCATGCGAATACATATGTCCGGTTCGCCCGCACCGCGCGATAGTCGTGCAGGGCCTGTCCGAACATCGGAAGGCCAAGGAGTGGAACGACTCCATGCGAATCTACAAACTCCCGTCGAGAAGCGCCCCCGCAAATTCCGCCCCCGCGCCCGCGCCGGACAATCCGTTCCCCTTCTGACAACCATAGCGGAGCCGCAACGCCTTGCGCTTCCGGCGGCCATAGCGGCCAAACATGATATTGCGCTTCAGCCGGCAGATTCAAGACTTCGCACAAACGGGATTCAAACGCATTCGCTTCGCAAGGCATGCGGCGGCGCTATGCAATTTGCAAAAATTGCAAGCGGCAGAAACTTTTTGGAAAACATTCGGCGGCATTCGCGCGGAACAAATATAGTCTACATTTTTAGGCATGTCAAAAATTCTTGATAATGCCGCCGTTCCGACTTACAAAAATATTAAGGTTCGGGAAGTCCAACTCTTAAAACTCCGGGAAAAAAACCAATGAAAAATGCAATATTTTCGCTTATCAAGCCGTCAATAATCGCGCTGTGCGCGCTTCTGAGCGCGCACGCCTCTGCGTATGAGCCGCCGAAAGACGCCGCAAAAAAGGGCGGAAACATAGAATTGGCGATGGTGTATTATCCGCACTGGTTCGCCTCCCCGATTGAGGCGCAGTTCAAATCCGACGGCTGGTGCGAGTACTCCCTGCTCAAGAGCGCAAAGAAAAAATTTGAAACCCACCGCCAGCCTAAAATTCCCTACGCCTATTTCGACAGCGCAAATCCGAAAGACGTCGAAAAGGAAATCGCCCTTGCCGCCGGAGCCGGCGTGGACGTGTTTCTCTACTGCTGGTATTGGTACGAGGGCGTTATGAATCTTCAGGAGGGGCTGGAAAAGGGATTTCTCAAGGCCGGGAACAACTCCGACATAAAGTTCGCCCTCATGTGGGCAAACCACGATAGAAACGACCAATTCCGCCCTGAGTACCGAAAGCCCAGAAAGCTGTGGTTCGCCGCAAAGCACAGCGAGGCCGACACCCTGAAGGCCATGGACTACTGCATAAGCCATTATTTTAACAAGCCCAACTACTGGCGCGTCGGCGGGAAAATCTACTTTGCCGTGTACCAGCCCATGCGGCTTGTCAAAGACCTCGGCGGGGCCGAAAACGTGCGGCGGCTCTTCGCGGCAATAGACCGCAAAATGGCGCAAGCCTCGCTGCCGCCGATTCACTGGGTGGGAATCGCAAGCGGCCCCCAACATGCCGAAGAGCTGAAGCGGGCGGGATTTTCGAGCCTCACGGACTACAACCTACCCCCGCCCCACGGAGACATCGACTCCGACGGAAAAAAAGGCGGCATAATGCAGTATTCCCATTTGGCCGACTTGCATAGGCGGCACTGGGCCAATATGACGCGAAACTGTCCGCTCGTCAACCTGCCGGTCGTCACGCAGGGGTGGGACAGCACTCCGCGCTGCGTTCAGAGCGTAAAGTTTCCCTATCCGGTCGACGAATATCCGTACAGGCCGGTGGTCGTCGAAAACACGCCCGACAAATTTGAGAGCCTGCTTGCCGACGCAAAAAAGCACGCCGAACAGGACGCGAAAAAGCCCTTCGCCGTGCTCGTCAACGCATGGAACGAATGGACCGAGGGCTGCGTCGTATTCCCCGAACGGCGCGACGGCATGGCCTATCTCGACGCCATATCCAGAACCTTCGGAACGCGCAATCCCGAAATAAAAACCTACCTCGACTTCTACACAAAGCGCGTGGAGCGCATACCCGCGCCCACATACTCCAACGTGAGATACGGCCCGCACCACAAGCAGTACGTCAATTTCTGGAAGGCCGAAAACGCGGGCGGCAAACCCGCCCCGACCGCCGTTTACATACACGGCGGCTCATGGATTGAAAATTCGCCGGAGGACTCCCGCCTAAAGGCGCTCTTGGAAAAGTGCGCCGGCCGCGGAATCAACGTGGCCGCGGTGGAGTACAGATTTCTCGACGACGCACGCGACGCCGGAATAACTCCGCCCGTAAAAGCTCCGCTCGAAGACGCCGCAAGCGCGATCGCGCTCATATGCAAGAAGGCGGAAGAATGGAATGTGGACGTCTCCAGAATAGGCGTGATAGGCGGATCTGCAGGCGGCTGTTCCAGCCTGTACATAGCCTGCGCCTCCAATCCCGAAGGCGCGTCCGTAAAAATTCCCGGACTGCCGAAAATCAAGGCGGCCGGCGGAGCAATCGCGCAGACGTCGCTCGACCCCGCGCAAATGCGCTCATGGATACCGAATATCGCCTACGGGCACGCCGCGTTCGGCGCGCGAAGCTTCGGCGAATGGCTCGGCGGCAGGGAGAAAACTCTCGGCCAAATAGAGACGTATTCCCCCTATGCGCTGTTGAAAAAGGGCGCGCCGAAAATCATACTGGGCTACCCCGTCGAGCCCGACTTCAAGAATCCGCCCAAAGACCCCGTTCACTCGTCGAATTTCGGCGCCATGTTCAAGCGCCGCTGCGACGAGCTCGGCGTGCCGTGCGAGCTCATTATCGGAAGCGGCTACTATCCGAAGATGTTGGACTCCTTCATCTGCGCCCTGAAGGAATAGTCCGCCGCCCTTCCCGCCCGCCGCCGAATGCGGCGCCGCCGGGCGGCAAAAGGCTTGCGCGCGAGCACCCGATTTTTTAGAGGGGACGCGGCGCCTTTCGCGGAGGCGTTATTGGACGGTTTGCGCGGAGGTCAAAACGTCTATCATGACGGGGCCCTCGGCCGCAAACGCCTGCGAGAGCATGTCGTCCAATTCCGAGACGTCCTCAATGCGGAAACCCTTTCCGCCGCACAGCCTTGAAAATTCGGCGAAGTCGGGATTGCGCAACTCCGTCTGCCAGACCTGCATTTTCGCGTTCTTTTCCTCAAGGGAAATTTTTGCCAGCTCGGAATTGTCGAACACCACGCACTTTATGTCCATTCCGTTTTTGACGACGGTCGTCCACTCGGAAAGGTATTGCCCCAGGCCTCCGTCACCGACCATCGCAACCACTTTTTTGCCGAAGTGCGGCGAGCCTTTCTCGCGCGTGGCGCACCATGCGCCGATTGCCGAAGGCAGGCCGACGCCTATCGAGCCCAAGTAGAATGAGAGCAAAAAAGTCTGCCTCTTGGACTCGAACGCGCGTCCGACCGAATAGGCCAAATTGCCGACGTCAACCGAGACTATCGCGTCCTCCGGAACGAATTTCGACAGCGCGTCGGAAAGTCCCGTGGGGCTGATTTCCCCCTTGAGGCTGCCGGCCGCGCGCTGATTTTTTTGCGCGCGCCACTGCCGCCAAGCCTCCGCAATCTCCGCGCGGGAATCGACCGCCGAGATTTCCTTGGGCATAAATTTGGCGAGTTTGGCGAGGGTCTTTGCGGCGTCGCCAAGAAGCGGAAATTCGCAGTTCCGGCGCGCTCCGAGGGCGCGCAAGTCGCAATCTATCCGGACGACGGGCTTTTTGACAGATATTGCCGAGTGTTTGCTAAAGCCCATTCCCACCCCTATTATGCAGTCCGACAAGGCCGCGCGGGTGTTGGCCACCGAAGTTCCGCTAAGCCCCACAACTCCGCAGGCGAGCGGGTGGGAATCCGGAATAAACCCCTTTGCCCGATAGGTCGTCAAAATCGGAGCGCGCAAAACTTGGGCCAATTCCAAAGCTTCGCGCACGGCTCCGCGCGCGCCCCAGCCAAGAACTATCACCGGACGCTTCCTGCCGGCGATAAACTCGGCGGCCGCCTTGACCGCGGCGGAGTCTGCTGCGGGAATTTCGACAGGAGCCTGCTCCGAAAAGTCCGCGGGCTTTCCCGCAGGCGACACCTGGGCGTCGTCCGGCACCACCAACTGCGACACCCCGCCGTTTGCAACCGCCCAATTCCACGCGCGGCGGGCCAATGCCGCCCCGTCCGAACCGCAGTACGCCGTCTGGACAAAAGCCTCAGCGCAGGAATATACGCCGTTCAAATCGATATCCTGAAAGAACTTGGCCCCGATCAATCCGGACGGCACCTGTCCGGTAAGGGCGATTGCGGGAGCGTTGTCGCAATAGGCGTCGCACAGCCCCGTCAGCATGTTGGTCGCTCCCGGTCCGGCTATGGACAGGCATGCGGCGGGGCGTCCGGTAAGTTTTCCGTAGCCGGAGCAGGCGAAGGCCGCCGCACCCTCGTGACGTATGCCCACATACGTAAGCGCGCCCTTTTCGGTCTGTTTTCTCACGGCTTCGGCCAGCCCCAAATTGGAGTGCCCGACCATTCCGAACACCCATTTGAGCCCGCGGGAGGCAAACTCTTCAATCAATGCGTCGGCGACCGTGCGCGGCGGCTCCGGTGCGGTTTGAGTTTCGCCGGCCTTCCCGCCGGAATCCGAATCCGAACCGGCGCCGTTTTGCCCGCTGTCGGGCCGACCCTTTGCGCCGCCTTCGCCTTCGGAGCGCGCGCTGTCGCTCCCGCTTTCTTCAGGCGCGGGCTCAAACATTTTTTTTGAAACCGCGCACACCGGGCACGCCCACGACTCCGGAAGGTCGGCAAATTTCCTTCCCTCTCTTTCCTCGTCGAAGACGAAGCCGCAAACAGAACATTTGAATTTCACAATACAGTCTCCCTCTATTTTCAACCGCCGCGGCATTTCCGAAGATGCGAAACGCGCAGCAACCGTTTTTATTTCGCAAACAATTAACAATATTTAATGTCGTTTACAAGTATCTTTCCCCCAAAAAAAGTCAAAAAGCTCCGCACTCTAAAATTGGATTGAATAAGAATGCGGACTGTTCCAGACTTTTTCCGGTAAAGGCATTTTTTATGGACTACAAAACTGCACTGGGCATAGACGAAAAAACCGGCAAAAACGAAGTCGCGGGAAAGACTTTTCGCGAATACGTCAACATGCGCCTTTCGGCCAACGGGCTTCCCGTATTCGGAGACGAGCGCCAATACCCGGTTTTGGACCTGGCGCGGCCGCTGCTGGACAATTACAGGGAATTTGTGAGCCATTCGGCAAGCTTCGGATACTGCCCGGCCGACAGGCGCGTAATGGCGTTCATGCGCTCATATCTGGCCGACGCGCTCGACCCGCGCGAGGAACTGCCGGCCCTCCCGCTAAAGACCTTCATATTGGACGTCCACGGAACGGCGCGCACGCTCTCGCTTCCGGCCGACGCCGACGAAACTTCGAACGAATACGTCGCCTCCTACCGCGTCCGCCAGGGGATACTCAACAATCCCAAAAACGACCGCCGCACAACCGCCGGCGTATTCCATATAGCCGAAGGCGGCCTCCCCATTCCCGACGACAAAAAGGCCGTTCCGAAAAAAGCGTTCAAGAACCTCTGGAAGCGCGCATTCGACGCCCCCGAAAGCCTCCTTGAGCTTCCGTTCACCTCGACGCAAAAGGAGAAGGCGCGCACGTGGGTCTCGCTCTTCGTGCGCCCCATAGTGTGCCCGGAGATTCCAAACCGCCGCCCCGAACGCCGCATGGACATACGCTTCTTCGCGCCGGGCGCGCTCATATGCAATCTGGATTTCGTCGAAAGCATATTCGGGAACGCGGGAAATCCCTATCTGTCCCGCAACGATTCCACCCTAAATTGGAACACGTGGACGGGGCACACCGGCTGCATAGTTCTGGCTCCCCACCTGACCAGGCTGACAAAAAAAGAGCTCGGCCTGCCGCGCGCGTGCGACGCGACCGAAAGGCAAAAGCGCGACGGCATGTGCTGGGAGAGCGAAGACGAACTCTACAACTCCGGATCGCCATTCAAAATCTGCGCGCGCGACTCCGGGGGAGTTATAGTGACCATAATTGCCGACAACTACTTCGGCTACTCAAAGAAGGAGATTAAGACGCACATAAGCTACTCCGCCAACCTCTACGGACAGGCCGAGGAGGAACACAGCGGCGGCGCAATCGCCTATTCGAGCCGCGACTTGGGCGACGACTTCTACATGGCCTCCTACCGCCCGGAAGTAAGGGCGACTTTCGACGACCTGCTCAAAACCCTCGGCGACTCCGTCGAAGCGTTCGAGGACGGCTGGGCGCGCGACAAAAAATTTCCCGACGTCATATACGTGCCCGAAGACGCGTATTTCTCGCTGAAAACCCAGACGATCACATGGCTTAAAGACGACGTTCAGCGCGGCATAAAAATACTCCCGCGCCAGGTTTACATATCGCCGAAGGGCTATAAAGTCGAGATGTTGCGCCCGCACGAGAGCCGCAGGTGGAGGCTGGTCGGCACGGTCGAGGAGGGAGTTTACTGCCACAAGCCCGCAACGGTGTCGGGCGGGGGAAAGTCCGAAATATCCAAGGACATATCCGACGCGATAATACACGGAGCCTCGATGGTCGTCGATTTCAAAAAGGACGTCGAAGCGGTTAAAGAGATCATCGAAAAAAATTACGGCGACAGATACAAGGATCCAAAAAACAACAAGGGCAAGGACAGCCGCCCGATTCTCGACGAGCGCCGCACAATGGGCTCGGTGGTAAAATTGCTCACTCCGTCGGACGACTTCACCGACGAATACAACGCATGGCTGGCGACCATACCGTTTCACGTGCGCGAATTCGTCCTGACCCTCAAGCGGCACTACCGGCCCGAATGGGGAAACTACTGGCAGGACAAATTCTCGGTGGACACGATAAACGGAACGTTCGGCAACGTGCTAAAGTACAAGAACGCCGCAGTTCTTGCCTCGTATCTGCGCATCGGATACACGTCGGACGGCTCGTGGCGGATTTTCAGCCTGCGAAACGACTTCTCGCCTTCGGCGAAACTCCAGATGGAGGACGACATCACTTCGTCAACCGTCGTTCCGGACTCGTCCATAGACTACCTTCCGGAGGACCTGCGCGGCCGCGGCAAATCCGTTAAGCTGACCGCCAATTGCGAATACAGGCTGTTCCAGCGCCCCGACGACGCCGTCGTACGCGGCTACGACAAGCGCACGGAGCGCGACATGTCGCAAAGGGGAATGTTCATATCCAACTACCAGCCGCTCGACAGGGAGGAAGTGCGCAATATGGCCGAAGACGTGCTGCGCTTTGAGGCGTTCACCTTCCCAATGCGCGAAAATCTGGAGAATTTCCTGCGCGAAACTTCGCCGAAGTTTGTCGTCAGCTCCGCAAATCCGCGCCTGATCGACGGCAAGCCGAGCAAAAATGTCCGCTATCTGCAAAACCGCGACGACATCGTAAACAGGCAAAAATACTACGTTGCGGAAGTCGGAGAGCGTCTGGCGAGGGGCGTTCCGCAGGACAAGGGCGTGCCGCACCCGGTGTCGGCAGTGATTGCCGGGCGCAGGAACAATCCGGCCGGCGACGGAATACGCTCGCTCGCGGTGCACGGTCCGCTGCACTACCTCCCGCTGCCGGAGGCTTTCATGGAGTTTATAGCCTCGATGACGGGCAAGTCGCCCTCCACCGTCGGCGCCGGGCTTGAAGGCGCCATGACCAAGGGGCCCTTCAACGCGCTTACCGCCATAACCGACTTGAACAACGCGCTCGTATCCTTCGCCCTGTGCGGATACGACGTGTGGCTGAGCAGCGCGGGGTATCTGGGACCGAAGTACAAAATAGACCACGACATCAGCCTGTTGATTCCCGAAATCTGGTGCAAGATGAGAAGCTCGGAACGCGACGCGGCCAACCTCATAAAGGAGGGAATGCTCGAACGCTGCGCCGACTTCGACTACAACGGCTCAAAGGTTCTCGCCTCGCGCCTCGGCTGGCGCATAACCGAGGACTTCGTGATCCGCTACTTCGGCAGGGTGTTTTCAAATCCGGCCTGCATCTTCACCCCCGACATGCTCAAGCCCGAACTTCAGGACATGGACACCTTTGCGGACGGAATGGACAACATGGTCGGCGCCCACAGGCGCGCCGCGCAGGCCTATTTTGCGGACGGCTCAATCGAGGGGGCGTGCCCGCCGCTGAAAGCCCTGCTTCACATAATGCGCGACGGACACTTCGAGGGAAAAACTCTCGACGACGAATCCGTCAGACAGATGTTCTCAAGGGAAACCATAGTGAAGTCGGAATGGTACGCCGAACGCCTCATAACCCGGCAGCAAATAGAGGTGGACGCCATACAAAACGTCATTAATGCGTGCCAAAACGAATACGCAAAGTCGAAGGACACCCAAACGGTGGCGGAAGCCAACGCAAAAGCCGCGGAGGCGCGCGCGTGCCTAAGGCAGATAAAGAGCATCAACTATCTGAAATCCATAGGCGGAACGCTCGGAGCCGACCCGTTTTTGCACTGACGCGCTCGCAAAAGACCGCGAACGCCGGTAAGGGAAAAATAAACCGCTTCGAATTTTGCCCAGCCTAAAACTTTTTTGGGAAATGCTAGGCAGGCGGCAAACCGCGCGCGCGATTTGCCACAACCATGGCAATGTCGAAACCGAAAAATGCGACAATGCAGCGACAAAAAAAAATCGGCCGAGCAAGCGCAAAAACGCGCGGCTTGCGTTTCGTTTTCCCGTTTTATTTTCCTTCCCGATTCCCGCTGCCTCCGTCCCCCGTGCGCGCGGCGGGCAAAAGAGTATTGACGCCGCCTAATGAGCGACGAATGCGCGCAATCGATTGTTTAACCGTTCGCGCGACAAACCGCATTCCGCGCGGGACGCCAATTTCAAAAGCGCGGAAACTTTTATTCCCAAGAGGATTCTTTCGCCCCCCAAAAAAACGGGTTCTTTTCGCTTCCAATTCTTCCCCTGTACGCGGCAAAATTTTTTCACGGCAACAGCCGCTCAATTCTGAAAAATTCCGCCTACCCTATATCGAAACGGCAGGGAAAAAACGCGAGGGTTAAAATGCAAAAACCGCGAAAGTGCGGCATAGCCAATCGAAGCCGATGCGCATAAAAACGCGCGGCTTGCATGAGTGCGCGAATGCGAAAAACGGCATTTTAATTTTCCGAAAAAAAAAATTGACCTTTCCAAAAAAAGATATTCGATACAGGACTTTAAAAATTTAGGCTAGATAGCTCAGTTGGTAGAGCGGAGGACTGAAAATCCTTGTGTCCCTGGTTCGATTCCTGGTCTAGCCACCATCTGCCCGGCTAGCTCAATCGGTAGAGCAGTTGACTCTTAATCAATTGGTTGGGGGTTCGAGTCCCCCGCCGGGTATCGCGGTTAAATGTGAGCTTTTTCGCTCTGAGGCCTTTGTTTATGCGGGTTGTAGCTTGTTCCGGCCGCGAACATTTCTGGATATAAACGAATATAAAAGTCCGTTTTTATTTGTAAAATTTGCCGTTTTTGCAACTTTTGCAACTGATGAAAAAAGTGCGGCATCAATTTTGTCCGAGGCATTTTAAGCCGCACAAAATAACTTATTGTAAAAAACGGCTCGCGCGCGTCAAATTTTTTCACCGTCCGGCAAGCCGCATAACAGCCGCCTAAATTTCTAACACCCGCCCAAACTTATGCGCATCGCACCGCCATTTGCAAGCCCGTTGCGCCCCGCAAGTTTGTTTTCCAAACCGCCGACTCTTTCTATCATGCTGCGCCGCATAAATCGGCTCCGCCCGTTCCCATTGCGGCGGGCTCCATACCGCGGGTTTAAACGGAGTGCGCCCACCCGCCTCGCATTCGGCATCTGCTTTTAACACACCGGCGCCGCCGACGTTTCAAAAACAGATTTGTCAGGGCGATTATTCCCTATTGTCCAAATGCGGACACTGCTTCCAAAAAAGGTTTCGACGAAGTTATTTTATTTATATAAATATTTGCCAACAAAACGGCGAATGCGGGAATTTTGTTTCGGCGGGGGAGGAAGCGCCGGGAAATTTAGCGCTCGGCAACGAAACGGATTATGGGAAAAGGAATATTTGTCTTTTGGATTTGGCTTTGCGCCTCATTTGCGTTTGGAGTGAATGTCTGCGCCCAAACTGCGCTCAATGCGTCGAATGAAGGCAACCGCGCTCCGACCGATTCCAAAACCGAAGCGCGCATAGCCGCGCCGGACTTCTCCAAAATTGCGCCGCACCCGCGCCTGTTTATGCCGCGCGGGGCAGAACAAAAAATTTTAGACGACATAAAAACCCGCCCGCAGATGCGCATGCTGCACGAGTCGTGTTTGGAATTTGCGCGCGAACTTATGGACAGGCCGCTTCTAAAGCGCAACCAGATAGGCTTTAGAATACTCCACACAAGCAAGGAGGCCACGCTGCGCATGATGTATTGGGGATATGCCTGGCGCATGACCGGCGACCGCGCATTCGCCGACCGCGCCCTGCGCGAAATCGAAAATCTCTCCAAATTCGACGACTGGAACCCCCGACACTATCTCGACGTCGCCGAAATGACCCTGGCGTTTGCCATCGCGCGCGACTGGTTTGACTCCGCCTTCGACGAGTCCGCCAAGCGTCTAATAGCCCGCCAAATAGAGGAAAAGGCCTTCGGCACGTTTTTCGGAAAACGGCACGGCTGGTTTCACGCCGACCGCGTGAACAATTGGAACCAGATATGCAATATGGGGCTTCTGTGCGGAGCCGTTGCGATTTTCGACGAATCCGCCGAGCTCTCCGAAAAGTTCATAATACAGTCCCTCGAAAACATACGCAAGGGGCTTTCGCAGTGCTATTCGAAGGAGGGTTCCTACATCGAAGGCTACGGCTACTGGGCGGGCACGACATTTTATCAGACGCTCTATTTCAGCGCGCTCGAAACCGCGTTCGGAACGGATTTCGGACTCACAAAGGAGTTTCCCGGATACTTGCGCAGCGGCAAGTTTGCCGACAGAATGGCGGGCCCCTGCGGATACGTATTCAACTTCTTCGACGCCGGCGCGCGCGGCACGGGACAGCAGCCCCTGCTCTTTCGATTTGCAAAGGCGACGGCGGACCCGTCGCTTCTCTTTTCGCAAAAGGCGTTTTACGACAGGAAATTCAAACCCTCCATGCAGCAAAATCTATTCGCGCTCATTTGGGCCTCCGACACGGATTTCGACGCGATAACCCCGCCGAAGGACCTCGTCTGGAGCGACACCGAAAGCGCCAATCCCATCGTCCTTGCGCGTTCGGGCTGGACCAAAGATTCGCTCTTTCTCGGCGTAAAAGGCGGGCGCGGCAATCTCAGCCACGGGCACATCGACGCCTCAAGCTTCGTGTTCGACGCCGACGGCCAGCGGTGGGCTTTCGACCTCGGCAGCCAGAATTACAATTCGCTGGAAAAACTCGGCATGAAAATCTGGGACTTTCGCCAGAATAGCGACCGCTGGAAGGTGTTTCGCTACTCCAACTTCTCGCACAACATGATTACCGTAAACGACGCGCTCGCCGACTCCTCCGCCGAAGTGCGCATATCGCGGGTTCTGGATTCCCCCGGCGCGCGCGGAGCGGAAATGGATACTTCGGCGCTTTATTTTGGCGCGCTGAAAAAGTGCCTGCGCCGCGTTGCGATAGTCGACGGGAAAAGGCTCGAAGTGTCGGACAAAATAGAAAACGGCCGCGCGAGGTCGAAAATCAGCTGGCGTATGATGACCCACGACCGCATAGAGAAGATCGGGCGCAATCGCATGGTAATAACTTCGCCGGGAGGCAGGAAATTGCTCGTATCCGCAAGGCTCCCCGACGGTTTTGAAGCCGCAGTTTTGCCGGCGTCTTCGAAAAATCCGTGGGACGATAAAAACCCCGGAATGGCGATTGCCGCATTCGAGGGATATTTGCAACCCGCTCAAAAGGCGGAAATTTTTGTCGAGCTCAAGCCGGTTTCAGCCGAAGGCAAAGACGCCGGTAAAATGTAATGCAAAGGAGAGGAAAAAACATGTTCACAAAATCGATGTCCGCAATATGCGGCTTTTTGCCGGCGGTTCTTTTGGCGGTCGCCTCGTCCGCGACCGCCGCATTTGCCGCGGCGGAAAACGCCGCGGCGCTTCCGGAACTGGCGAAACCGGATTTTTCGAAAATAGCCCCGCACCCGCGCCTATTCCTCACTCCGGAAGCAAAGGCGCGAATTTTGGCCGAAACCGCCTCAAATCCGCGCGCAAAGGCCACGCACGAACTCATAATCAAGGACGCGTACTCCAAACTGAAAGCCGAGCCGGTCAAGCGCAGTGACAAGGGATTCAGAATGTCCGGCGGCGGACCGGCCGCGGACAGATTCGGCGCGTGGGGATACGCGTGGATTATGACGGGCGACAAGGCCTTCGTGGAGCGCGCAAAAACGGAGCTTCAGGCTCTGGCCAAATTTGAGGATTGGAATCCCAAACACTTTCTCGACACCGCCGCAATGGCCACGGCCTTCGCAATCGCCTATGACAGATTTTACGACGCCTTTGACGCGGATACGAAAAAATTTATCGCCGACGAAATAAAAAAGAAAGCCTTTGCCCCGATGTACTCGATGAAGCACGGTTGGCTCCACACAAGCAGACATGTAAATAATTGGAGCCAAGTTTGCGGCGCGGGAATGCTCTGCGCGGCTCTGGCCATTTACGAAGAGGATCCGCAGCTGTGCGCGAAGGTCGTCGAGGACTCCATAAAGACTCTCGAAAAGGGAACGTTGGACTGTTTTTCCGAAAAGGGAATGTATCTTGAAGGCAGCGGATATTGGGTATACGGAACGACATCTCATGTCATGTTCGTGGAAGCGCTGAAAAGCTCCTTCGGAAACGACCTCGGCTTTTGCAAAAAATATCCGCGGTTTCTAAACAGCGGAAAATTCATTTTAAACATGGCGGGGCCCAGCGGGCTAAACTTCAGTTTCTCCGATTCGGGGGAACGCATCGGCGGACTTTCCTTGCTTACCTATTTCGCCCATGCAACGCGCGATCCGTCGCTCATGTTCTGGACGTACAAGGCCGGCGGAAAATCCAAGGCGAACCTAAACGCCAACTTTCAGGAGATGTTTATACTGATGCCGGACTTCGCATATGAAGACGCGGCGCCCTCCGAAAACTTCTGGTTTGACGCGGAATCGCCCGTTCCGATATTTCTCGGCCGCACGGGCTGGGACGACGACGCCCTGTTTTTGGGAGTCAAGGGCGGCAAGGCCGCCTCGAGCCACGGGCACATGGACGCATCAGGCTTCGTGTTCGACGCTCTCGGAGAACGCTGGGCCTTCGACCTCGGCTCGCAGAACTATCACTCCCTGGAAAAACTCGGAATGCAAATTTGGAGTTTCCGGCAGAATAGCGACCGCTGGAAAGTGTTTCGCTACAACAACCATTCCCACAACATTCTCACGGTAAACGGAAAACTCGTGAACGCGAACGCCGACATAAAGATCGCCGGCGTGCGCACCGGCAAAGACGATTTCGGCGCGACGCTCGACACGGGCGGCCTGTACTCCCCCGCCCTGCGCTCGGCCGTCCGCGACATATCCGTAGTCGGCGCAAAAAAGCTGCGCGTAATCGACCGCATTGAAAACGGCGAGCGCGCCTCGGAGGTGCGCTGGAATGTCTGTTCGTGGAAAGACGCCAATATTTTGGACGATAGAACGATAGAGGTGACTTCCA
Organism: Verrucomicrobiota bacterium; assembly: GCA_003343565.1. Lineage (GTDB taxonomy): Bacteria > Verrucomicrobiota > Verrucomicrobiia > Opitutales > Intestinicryptomonadaceae > Merdousia. The sequence continues at coordinate 26,973 of QALA01000024.1, forward strand.
AGAAAGGCAAAAAGATGCTGATTAAGCTGGAGTCGCCCGCGGGCTTTAAGGCGAAGATTTTGTCGGCCAATCCGGAGAACGGGTGGGACGCAAAAAATCCCGACCGCGCGCTTCTGGGATTCGAGGGCAAAGCGGAGCCCTTCGCAAAAGTTGAAATAATAGTCGAGATGATTCCGCAAAAATAGCCCGCCAATTATTCCGCCCGCAAAAAATCGGACGCGGGGTTTATACGGCAAAGGCGAAATGCGCGTTAAAAAAAACTAAGGGGGAAAAATACGTATGAAGACATTGACGTTGGGAATATTTCTTGCGGGGTTGCTTGCGGCCTCCGCGTCCGCGGCCGGCGCGCCCCATTCGGGGGACAGGCCGGACTTTTCCAAAATTGCGCCGCACCCGCGCCTGTTTTTGAAGAAGTCGGACGAAGAGCCGCTCAGGCGGAATATTCAGGCGAATCCGCGCGCGAAAGAAATTCACAACGCCATTCTTTCAAAGGCCGAAAAGGCGAAGTCCAAACCGCTTTTGACCCGAAATCAAATCGGGTTTAGGATACTTCATACCAGCCGGGAAATGCTCAATAGAATGTTTCTCTGGGGATATGCGTGGCGAATGACGGGCGACGAGTCCTATGTCTCGCGCGCGAAGCGGGAGATTGAAAACGTGGCGACATTCGAAGATTGGAATCCCGCGCATTTTCTCGATACTGCCGAAATGTCGCTGGCCTTTGCGATTGCCTACGACTGGTTCCACGACGCGTTCGATTCGGACACAAAAAAACTCATAGCCGGCGAACTGGCCCGCAAAGCCTTCGCGCCCTTTTATTCCGCCAAATATTTCTGGTTCCGCCCGCGGCAGGCAAACAACTGGAATCAGGTTTGCAGCGGGGGACTGCTTTGCGCCGCAATTTCCGTTCACGAAACCGATGCGGCCGCGACGGAAAAAATAATTTCGCTGATGCTCGACAATATAGCCTACGGCCTGCGCGACTGTTATTCTCCTTCGGGAGCGTACACGGAAGGCTTTGCCTACTGGAACTACGGCACAAGCTACCAGCTGTATTTTAACGAGGCGCTCGTCAGCGCATTCGGAAGCGACATGGGACTGTACGAGAAATATCCATCGCTTCTCAAAAGCGCGAAATTCATCATACACTCCAGAGGACCTACCGGAAGGCCGTTCAGCTTCTACGATTCAGGCCAGTCTGTTTCCGCCTGCCCGCTCCTGTTTTTCTTCGCCGGCAAGACGGGAGACGCCTCTTTGGTTTATACCGAACGCGACTTGTTCGACAAGCCGTCCGACGGAATTTCCGCGCTCTTTACCATATTGACGGCTTCTTCCGCGAACGCGGACGGCGCGCCGCCGCCAAAAGAATTGTGCTGGTTCGAAACCGAAGGGGAGGTCCCGCTATTTATGGCGCGCACGGGCTGGGGCAAAAACGACCTGTACTTCGCAGCCAAAGGCGGCCATGCCTCGACGAACCACGGACATATGGACGCCTCAAGCTTCGTGTTCGACGCGCTCGGAGAACGCTGGGTTTTCGACCTCGGCGGACAGAATTACAATTCCCTGGAAAAGCTCGGCATGAATATTTGGGGAAACAGCAGCCTGAAAAACAGCGATCGCTGGAAAGTGTGGCGCTACACCAACCATATGCACAATATGCTTACGGTAAACGGCGCGCTCATAAGCCCGACGGCCGACATACGCCTGTCGGAATGCTCCGCAAATCCCAAAGATATGCGCGTCGCAATGGATACGACCGCCCTCTATGCCCCGGATTTGAAGAAGTCCGTCCGGCGCATCGCGCTTGCAGGCGGCAAGCTTCGCGTAAGCGACGAAATAGAAAACGGCGCCAAAGCTTCAAAAATCCGATGGACAATGTGCACGCACAAAAACGCGCGGGTGGCGGACGCAAACACGATTGAGATAACGTCTCCGTCGGGCAAGACCCTTTTGGTTAAACTCGTCTCCCCGCGAGGATTCAAAGCGGAAGTCCTCTCCGCCGACAGCGGAAATTCGTGGGACGCAAAAAATCCGGATTATTCGCGGGCGACTTTTTCAGGGGAATTTGGCCCAAATGAAAAGGGAGAAATCGTCGTAGATTTGATTCCGCAGAACTGACGCGAAGCGCGATTCGGCCGGCGGCGGATCATAAATGCCCGCAACCGGCATGACAGCCGCGCATAACTCGGCGCAACGCGCATTTCGCAGCCCATTCGAAAACGGCGACAAACTTTTAAACGCAAAAAAACTTTTCAGAATACAGAGCGGCAATTCCGACACGCCGGCCCCCCGAAGAAACTTTAAATTCGCAGCGGCAATCTCCGCAAATGTTCGCGCCAATATGAGATTGACTCTTTCGTTTTATATGCATGAAATTTATTTTTTAATATCATTTAACATTAATTCAAATTAAACAGAAAGCGAAGGCGGCATCGGTTAAAAACCATATCGCTTTCCCGGCGGCGGGAACGGCGCAAAAAAAACCTTCAAAAAATAAGCGCCAATAAAAAATTCGCACTCTCAAGGCGCGCCCACAAAATCCAGTATGGGATTTAGGACTATTTTTTTAGAATACGTCCCCGAAATGCGTTGGCGCCTTTGAATAATCGCGTCGGCAAATTGAAAATCGCACACATCGCAGGCGATGGAACCGCGCAATAAAAAAGCGCAAAATAAAATATTCATACATTCCCGCAGTCGGAAGACATACTTCAATTCGGCAGTGGAGCAAGAACGGCGTCAACGCGCCTGATGCGTCCGTAAAGGCGACATCATCGCCTGGGACCTCCATACAATTAATCTTGTTGCGGATTCAAATATTGAAAAACTCGCTCGTATTTCTAAACGCGATCTCCGCCATTTCTTCGCAAGATACGCCGAAAATTTCCGCCGCCGCTATTACCGTATGGGATAAAAAGGACGGCTCGTTCGTCTTTCCGCGCATTGGAACGGGAGCCAAATAGGGACAATCGGTTTCAAACATCACGCGATCCAAACCCTGGGCCAACATGGCGTCCCTCATTTCGCCCGCAGACTTGTAAGTTATTATTCCCGTAAACGACGCCCGTCCCCCCAGGGAATTCAACAGGCGAACCTGATCCGCCGAGCCGCTAAAACAGTGAAATACAACGTTCCTAAAATCCACTCCGGAATCGGAAATCTCGCTGAGGCAGTCGTCGAAAGAGTCCCTTGCATGCACACATACCTTAGTTCCAAATTCCCGCGCAAAATCCAGTTGCCGACGAAAAAATTTCTTCTGAAGATCTATAATGCGCCGCGAATCTTCGGAATTTTTTTCAATCCGATAGTAGTCCAAACCTATTTCTCCAATTGCAACGGGCGGAATATCGTCAAAGAAGTAGGAAGAGATCGCGTCAAGGGCGACAAAGGAATCCTCGGAGATGTCCAGGGGGTGAATGCCGACCTGCCAAAAAACCTTTCCGGCATATTCCGAAGATAAGGCCCTATACACAGACCAGTCGTTCTCCGACGCGGAACAAGTTATGATTTTTGAAACGCCGGCATCGGACGCGCGTTGTAGAATTTCAGATATGGAGCCATTTCTGACGAAAAGATCCATATGGGCATGAGAATCTATGATATTCATTTAGAAAAGAGTAAGAAAAGGAGATGGAATATATATCAAAAAGACTATGAGAAATGAAAATAAAAAAACTGATTGCAAAAGAAAGATAAAACCTTTTGCTAATTTGGGAATGGAGAGATGGCAGAGTGGTCGATTGCGGCGGTCTTGAAAACCGTTGAGCCGCAAGGCTCCGGGGGTTCGAATCCCTCTC
>QALA01000039.1 GCA_003343565.1 Verrucomicrobiota bacterium
AAAATCGAAAGGCAGCAAGATGTCGCTGAAGAAGGGAAAGATCAAGACGGTGGAGGAAATCTCCGTAAGGGAGTTTTTCAACTTGTATAAGGAGACTCTCCAGCTGGAGGTCTTGGGCGGGGCCGAGGGGCTGGACAGGATAATCTACGAGCCGTCTCTCAACAGGCCCGCGCTTGCGATAACGGGATATTTCAAGAATTTTGCCGCCAAGCGCGTTCAGCTTTTCGGGGCGGGAGAGATGGCGTACATGCGCGATCTTTCCGCCGAAAGGCAGTCGGCGGCCATGGGGGAGATTTTGGAGAAGGACGTTCCGTGCGTCGTAATTTCGCGCAATCTCGACCCCACTCCCGCGATGGTTGAGGCGGCGGAAAAATTCAAGATTCCGCTGTTGAGGACAAAGCTTAAGTCGAAGGATTTTTCCGCGGAGATGCTCGTGCGCTTCGACAGGCTTTTCGCGCCCAGAATGTCGCTTCACGGGACGCTGCTTGACATAAAGGGAATCGGGACGCTGATTCGCGGCAGCAGCGGCATAGGCAAGAGCGAGTGCGCGCTCGAGCTCATAGACCACGGCCATTCGCTCGTCGCCGACGACCACGTGTATTGCACGAGGATAAGCGACAACATCGTGCTCGGCCGCGGAAACGAATTGAACCGCGGCTACATGGAGTGCCGCGGCATAGGCATAATCAACGTCGCGGAGCTGTTCGGCATACGCTGCGTCCGGATAGAGAAGTCCGTGGACATAGTGGTGACGTTCATAGAGTGGACTCCGGACATCGTCGAGGAGAGGACGGGTTTGGAGTACAACTACTTCGACATTTTGGGTGTGCAAATTCCGCATTTCATAATACCCGTGCGTCCGGGGCGAGACATGGCGCGCCTGGTGGAGGTGGCCGCCATGGTTCAGGCTCTGCGCCTCATGGGGCACGACGGCGCAAAGACTTTCAACGACAGGCTCATCGCCCACATGGCCGGGAAGTAGGGTATGCGCAAACTGGAATTTAACGAGCGCGGCGCGCGCCTGATGCGCCTGCTTGACGAGCGCGTCGTATTTTTGGACGGCGCGATGGGCACGCTGATTCAGCGCGAGGGGCTTTCCGAGCGCGATTTCCGAGGTTCGCAGCCGGAGCTGTCGGCGCTCGCCTGCGAGCTTAAGGGCAACAACGACGTATTGAGCCTTACGCGTCCGGACATAATAGGGGACATTCACGGGAAGTATTTTGCCGCCGGCAGCGACATAGTCACCACAAACACCTTCGGCGCGAACTCGATAGTCCAGGCCGACTACGGAATAGGCGCGGAGCTTGTGCGAAAGATGAACGCGGCGTCTGTGGAAATTGCCCGGCGCGCGGCGGAAGCCGCGGAGAGGGCCGCGCCGGGGCGCGCCTGTTTTGTGGCGGGCTCGCTGGGGCCCATGAACAAGTCGGCGAGCATATCCCCGTCGGCGGACGACCCCGCCGCGCGCAGCGTGGATTTCGACGAGCTGGCCGCCTCCTACGGCGAACAGATCGACGCGCTGTTGGACGCCGGCGCGGATTTGCTTTTAATAGAGACTGCGTTCGACACCCTCAACGTCAAGGCGGCCATATACGCATACATCGGGGCGAGCCGAGCCCGCGGCTGGCGCGTTCCGCTGGGCGTGAGCATGACGGTTTCGGACGCGTCGGGAAGGATATTGAGCGGCCAGACGATAGAGGCGTTCTACGCTTCGATACGCCATGCCGACCCGCTGTTTGTGGGGCTGAACTGTTCGCTTGGGGCGGACAAGATGCGCCCGTACATAGAGGCCTTCGACAGGGAGGCCGAACGCTACACCCACTGCTATCCCAATGCGGGGCTTCCCAATCCGCTCTGCGAGTCCGGGTACGACCAAACTCCGGAGGACATGGCGCGCCTGTTGGGCGGCTACGTGCGCGAGGGGCTTTTAAACATAGTGGGCGGCTGTTGCGGAACCGGGCCGGAGCATATCGCCGCCATAGTCGGCGCGTGTTCGGGAGCCGCTCCGCGCCGGCCGAGGGGAAGGCAAAAGAGCCTCTCGCTCTCCGGCCTTGAGGCGCTCAAAATCGCCGGCGACGACGCTCCGTTCGCGTTTGTGGGCGAGCGCACGAACGTGTCGGGGTCTCTGGCGTTCAAGAAGATGATTTCCGAGGGCCGCTTTTCCGACGCTTTGGCCGTGGCGCGAAAACAGGTCGAAAACGGCGCGAACATGATAGACGTGAATTTCGACGAGCCGATGCTCGACGCGTCCGCCTGCATGAAAAAGTTTGTCAATCTCATAGGCTCGGAGCCGGAGATTGCGCGCGTGCCGCTGATGGTGGACTCGTCGGATTTCGGCGCGATTTTGGCGGGCTTGAAGTGCGCGCAGGGCAAGTGCGCGGTCAACTCTATAAGCCTGAAGGAGGGGGAGGAAAAGTTTTTGTCGCGCGCGGCCGAGATTGCCAGATTCGGGGCGGCGGTCGTCGTTATGGCGTTCGACGAGGAGGGGCAGGCGACCTCTCTCGAAAGGCGCGTGTCCGTTTGCCGGCGGGCGTACCGTCTGCTTGTAGAGCGGGCGGGATTCGATCCGGAGGACATAATATTCGACGCGAACGTCCTCGCCGTGGCGACCGGCATGCCGGAGCACGATCCGTACGCGGCCGACTTCATAGAGGCCGTCCGCCGGATAAAGCGCGAGTGCCCCGGCGCGCGCACGAGCGCGGGCGTCAGCAACGTAAGCTTTGCCTTCCGCGGCAACAATCCCGTTCGCGAGGCCATGCACAGCGTATTCCTCTACCACGCCTGCAAGGCGGGTTTGGATATGGGGATAGTCAATGCCGGAATGCTCGCGCCTTACGAGGATATCGAAAGGGATTTGAGGGAGGCTGTGGAGGCGGTCATACTGAATTCGTCGCCGGAGGCGGCGGAGAATCTGCTGTCCAGAGCCGACGAGTTCAGGGGGGCGGCGTCCGGCCGCCGCGAGGCGCGCGCGGACGATTGGGATAGCCTTGATTGGCCGGAGCGCGTATTGCGGGCTTTTGTAAAGGGCGACGAGGCGCGCGCGGAAGAGCTTGCGCTTCACTATCTGGAGGAGTTTAAGGATCCGCTGAAGGTCATCGAGGGCCCGCTCATGGGCGCGATGAGGAAGGTTGGCGAACTGTTCGGCGAGGGCAAGATGTTTCTGCCGCAGGTCGTCAAGAGCGCGCGCGTGATGAGGCGGTCGGTGGGCTGTCTGGAGCCGTACATGGGGGCGGATTCCAAGCGCGGCGGCGCGAAGGTCGTGCTGGCGACGGTCAAGGGCGACGTTCACGACATAGGCAAGAATATAGTTTCGGTGGTGCTGGCGTGCAACGGCTTCAGGGTTGAGGATCTCGGAGTGATGGTCGAGCCTGAGAGAATAGTCGAGGCTGCGAAGGACGCCGAGATTGTCGGATTGAGCGGCCTTATAACGCCGTCGCTTGAGGAGATGTGCAGGGCGCTGACGATGTTGGAGCGCGAGGGAATAAGGATTCCGGTAATCGTGGGCGGGGCGACCACGAGCCGCCTGCACACGGCCGTGAAGATGGCGCCGCTGTACAGCGGAACGGTGGTTCGGGCGGAGGACGCGGGGGTGTCGGCGGCGATATGTTTGGCCCTGCTTTCCAAGTCCGACGCGGAGGCTTTCAAGTTGTCGGTGGAGGCCGGGCATGCGGCGTTGCGAAAGTCGCTGGCGGAGAAATCCGGCGATAGGGCAGCGGCGCTTTCGCTCTCCCAGGCGCGCTCTCGCCGGGTCAAGTGCGAATTTCCGAGCCGTCCGCTGATTGTCCCGAACTTTGAGGGCGTAAAAGTGTTCTCGCCGAAAGTTAGGGAGCTTGAGCCGTTCATTCCGTGGCAGATGTATTTTTCGGCGTGGGAAATAGGCGCGTCGGGCTTAAGCGCGCTCGCGGATTTGGGGCGCAATTCGGAGCATGGCGAGTTCTTCAAGGATACGCTTGAGGTTTTCGCAAAACTTGGGGAGTCGGCGTTCCCGAAGCTTGCGGCGTCGTACTTCGGCGCGCGCTCGGAGGGCGACGACATTGTGCTCGAATATCTGCCTTCCGGCGGGTTTGCCGCGCGTCTGGCAATGGCGCGCACGCAGGAGCCCGACGGGGCCGGATTGTGCGCGTCGCTTGCCGACTATGTCGCGCCCGCCGAGTCCGGGATTGAGGACAGAATCGCCCTGTTTGCGGCGACGGCAGGAGTCGAGGCCGAAAGCTTGGCGGAAAAGTACGCCGCGGAGGGCGACGATTACAGGTCGATGATAGTGAAAACCCTCTCAAACTGCCTGGCGGAGGCTCTGGCCAGATGGGCGCAGTCGGAGGTCTTTTTTCCGGCTCTGCGCCCGCACGGCGAAGCGGGCGGGGAATGCGGCTGCGCGGCGTGCGCGCAGGCGTCGGAAGCGGCTCCCGTCGGCGCGGACGGCGGGGACGATGCGGAATATTGCTTTTCAAAAAAACTGATGCGCAGGCTGCGCGTGGGGGTGCGCGCCGCATGCGGGTATCCGGCGTATCCCGATCACAGCCAAAAGGGCGTCATCGCGCGGCTGCTGGGCTTTGGGGAAAATCTGGGAATAAGGCTGACGGAGAACTTCATGATGTCTCCCGGCGCAAGCGTGTGCGGAATATGGATAGCAAATCCGCACGCGCGCTACCTTCGCCCGGTGGCGACGCCGGAGCAGATTGCCGACATTGCCGGGCGCAGGAAAATGGACGCGGAAGAAATCCGCAGGCTTTTCGCGGCGGAAATTCGCCAATAGCATAGAGGGGAGTGTCGCGTGGCGGGGTTTCGGGCAAAAAACTACGAAATAACTCAGGTGAGGCGCCTGAGCGTGGACTACTTGGTTCCGGCGGCCATGCTGATTCTCTTTCTAATGGGAGTTGCTTTTATATATTCTACGCAGAGCTACAATATAGAGGAAATCCCCCTGCGCCGCCAGTTTTGGCTGAAGCAGATTTTCTACTTTATGTTTGTCGGCCTCCCGGTGTACGCCGCGCTTGGGTGGACGGACTACAAGTGGGTCTACAACTGCGCCAGAATAATATACGCGGCGAGCGTTCTGTTGCTTGTGCCGCTCGCTCTCAAGGAGAGCTTGGACATACCGATTCCGCTTGTCGAGGCCAGGTACAACGCGACGCGCTGGATAAATTTCGGCGTGTTTTCAATTCAGCCGTCGGAGTTGGCCAAAATCGGCACGTGCGTGATGGCGGCGGCCATGTTTGCAAACCATAAGATGGGGACTCTCAAGGAGGATTGGAAATTCTGGCTGAAATTGGGCCTTGTCTTTTTTATACCAATTTTGTTGATTTATTTGCAGCCGGACTTAGGCTCGACGCTCGTATTTTTTCCGATGCTTTTTGCGATGTGCTACATTTCCAAACTCAGCCGCCGCTTTTTTGCGGTGAGCATGCTCGTCTTCTGCGCGCTCATGGGCGCGGTGGTTGCGGACATTTGGGGCTATACGTCGTTTTTGAAGTCGGAGAACATATCGGCCCGCGAATCCGCGCGCCGCAACGCCTACGGTTCGAGCGCGTTCTGCCTGCCGATGAAGGACTACCAGCGCAATAG
>QALA01000060.1 GCA_003343565.1 Verrucomicrobiota bacterium
AAGCTCGGTTTTCGCATTGAAGTGGACGGGGGCATAACGGCCCAAAACGTTGGCGATGCAATCGCGGCGGGAGCGGATACTATTGTGGCGGGAACCGCCTTTTTTAAAAATCCGTCTTCCCTAAAATCCGCAATGGGAATTTAGCCGCGCGATTTGCGCGCGTTATTGCGCCGGATTCCCCCTTGCGGGCTCGGCCGCAGGTCAGAGCAAATCCGCGTCGATGAGGCTTGCGAATTTTATGCAGTCGCGCCCGAATTTCTTTCGGACGTCGAAAAACGCGCATTCGGCCCTGTCTTTTCTTGCGGATATTTCGAGGGCGGGCCGGTCGAAGAGCTCGGCTTGAAAGGGGGTATTTGCCGGAAGGAGCGCGGACGCGCTTATGCCCAGCATTCTCACGGGTCCGCCCTTCGGCCAGGATTTTTTAAAAAGCCGCATGGCCGAATCCTCAAGCTCGCGCATCGAATTTGACGGCGTTTTCAGAAGCGTTCTGCGCGTCAAAACGGAGAAGTCCACGCCTTTTACCGTCAGCTGCACGCACCGGCATTTGAGAGACTTCTCCTTCAGCCGGCGCGCGACTTTTTCCGAAACCATTTTCAGCCCCAGCCCGACGTCGCTTTCGCCCACGAGGTCGCGGCGGAACGTCGTGGAGTTGCCAATCGATTTGGCCGGTTCCTCATAACCGCAGTAGGCCACGGGCGAGTCGTCCGTTCCGCGCGCGTAGGAAAGCAGCGTCAGCCCCGCTTTCCCAAGCGCCTTAAATACGGCCTCGTCGTTGGCGTCGGCAAGCTGCCCTATTGTGGATATGCCCATTCCGGCGAGAGTATCCGCGGTTGACGGACCCGCAAAAAGCAGGTCTTTGACGGGAAGCTTGCGTATAATGGAGTCGTACTCGGCCCGGCCGAATACCGTGGTGGCGTCCGGTTTTTTGTAGTCGCTTGCCAACTTTGCAAAGACCTTGTTGAACGACACCCCGACGGATATGGTCAATTTGAGCTTTTCCCTGATTGTTTTCCTAAGCTTGTCGGCAATGGCTCTGCCGTCGCCGAACAGCCTTTTCGAGGCGCTTACGTCCAGCCACGATTCGTCTATGCCGAACGGTTCCACGCGGTCGGTAAAGCCCGCGTATATCTCGTTTGCGAGCGCCGAATAGCGCGAGTATTTTTCGTGGTGCGGATCCAACAGAATCAAATTGGGGCATTTTGCCAGAGCTCTTGCGGTAGGTTCGCCCGTCGTTATTCCGATCCTTTTTGCCGCTTCGTTTTTTGCCAGTATTACGCCGTGCCTGTTGTTCACGTTCCCGGTGACGGCCATGGGTTTGGAGCCTATCTCCGGGTGTTCGAGGGCCTCGACGGACGCGTAAAATCCGTTGAGGTCGCAGTGCAGAATTGTCCTGTCGGCGCGCATTGAATCGATGAAATATCCGCCGGGGCAAAACATCAAGATTTTTCTTGGGTGATGCGCCTTTCGCGCCGCCCGCCGTCCCCAAGCGCGCAATTGTTAGACAAATGAAAAAAAGTTAGCCTAAATTAACTTTTTTGTTGACAACCCCGCTCCCCGCAGATTTTATATGCCGTCGAAAATGAAAAAGAGCGAAATCAATTTGAGCGAGGTGCGCGAAGACTATCTTGAAACGATACTTCGCCTTGCCAAAGACGGGGCTCCGGTTCGGCTTGTGGACATAGCGAAGGAACACGGGGTCTCAAAGGCCACGGTGTCGGACGCTCTGGCGTGGCTGGGCGCCGAAGGATACATAGACTACGAAAAGTACAGGCCCGTGACGCTCACTCCCCTCGGAAGGGAAATAGCCAAACGCACTTTTGAAAAACACAAACTGTTGCTGCGCTTTCTCGGCGAAACGCTCGGCATTCCCCCGAAGGAGGCCGAAATTGCCGCATGCCGAATGGAGCATGCCATAGGAAGCAAGATAGCCGTAAAGCTCGCCGAACTGATGGAGGCCATCGGCGACGAGTTCGGATCCAATTCAAAAGCCGGAAGTGCACCGGCTTCAAAAAAAGGAAAGGCGGTTCGCGGATTGTCGAAAAAAACCGCCGGTTCATCTGTCAAAAAGGGGCGCGGGCGCGCCTGAGGGAAGGGAGTTATTTTCCCATAAGTTGGCGTCAGATGAAAATCAGACCAACGGCGGATAAAAGTTAGGTTATACGAACTTTTATTCCGCTCCCGCCCTCCGGGGTTTTTTGCACTGTTTGGCTTCGGAGCGGCGGGAAAACTTTAAACAGTAAACGTAAAGACATGAAAAATATAACAGATACTATAAATGGAAAAAGGAAATACGGGCAGTATTGCTGTTGTAAAAACCGTGCTGGCGTTTATTGCGCTGGCTGCTTCGGGCGCGCTGTGTGCGGCGCGCGGACAGGAATCCGCAGTTGCGGCGACGGCCGCGATTCGGGCGGAAACTTCGGAAAGCGGGGCGGAGTCCGCCTCTGAGCCGTGGACCGAGCGCGAGAGCCTCGTTCTCCAGTCCGCGGCCGAAAAATATCTTCCGTGGAAGGGCTTTACGCCGCTGATGACGTGGACGGGCGAGCTTTGGGGAAACGCCTCCGGGGGGACCAAGACGGGCGTCGAGTTGGATTCCCTCATAACCTTCGGCTTCGAACAGGACATATCCGAGGCTCTTTCGTCCAAAGGGCTGGGAAAATTGGGCTTGACCGCGTTTTATTACGTTTCGTCTGGGGATTTTACCTCCAGAGTGGGAAGCCAGAGCGATCCCAGCAACATATTCGCCAGCGACATGGTGAGGATCTTTGAAATATATTATCAAAACGAGTTTGAGACCGAGTGGGGCGCCTTCGGATTCAGAATCGGGCAGCTCGCGGCGGACGAGGATTTCATGGGAATGGATTACGCCGACATATTCCTCAATTCGAGCTTCGGCGCGATTCCGACGAACGCCGGCATCGACCTATATAACGGCAACGGGGCGTTTTCGCAGTACGCGTTGGCCACTTTGGGCGCCACCGTCTATTATAACAACGGGGATTTCGACGCGATAGTCGGCATCTACAACGGAAATTGCGGAATGGACGTGTCGGGAAATCACGGTTTCGACTACGATTTGCAGGGCGTTGCGCTGTGGTACCAGTTGGGATACAACTACACTCTGTGCGGGCTTTCCGGCCGCGCGATGTTCGGCGGCAACTACAACAGTGGAACGTTTACGAACTTTTACACGCAAGAGGGCACGCGCAATTTCTACTCCTTCTACTGGGGGCTTCAGCAGGATCTGTTGACCGATTCGGAGGGCAACGCAATACTCGGCGGTTTCGTCAGAATGGCCTGGGCGCCGGACGAGGACACTGCGTGCTACACAAAGTACTTGGACGTCGGCATACTCTGGTTTGGCCCGATACCCGACCGCGCAGACGACGTTCTGGCCTTGGGATTTTCCGGAATGGAATTGGGATCCGGATTCCGCAGGTCCGAGGACATAAACCGATATGACACGATGCTGGAGCTGACCTACCGCATGCAGATGACGCAGGCGATAATGCTCCAGCCGACATTCCAGACGTATTTCAACGCAACGAATGAACGCGGCGAGACGAAGGTCGCCTACGTGCTCGGCGCGCGTCTTGAAATAAACTTCTAGACTTCTTGAAGGAATTTTTTTAATTTTAGAAAGGTTTGCAACTTATGGGAAAAATTAGGCAGACAAATTCCGCGGCCGCGCGCACTGCGACGGCCGCGCCTCAATCCAAAAACGAAATGACTCTCGCCCAGCTTCCGGTGGGATCGACGGCGACTATCGTCAAGATATTGCCGAATACGCGCGGCAGAAAGAGACTCTCCGACGTCGGCATCGTCGTCGGGAGCGAGATTCTCATGCAGGCGCATGCGCCGTTTGGCGGCCTGTTGCGCGTGAAGGTTCTTGAGACGAGCATGGCCATTCACAGCGACTCGGCCAGAAACATTCTCTTGAAGCGTGGAAAGGTGTCATGAAAAAGCGGTATAGAATCGTTCTGGCCGGAAATCCGAATTGCGGCAAGACTTGCATATTCAACGCCCTTACCGGAGCGCGCCAGCATGTCGGCAACTACGCCGGCGTCACGGTGGAAAGCAAGTCGGGCAGGTTCGGCGTTGGCGGCGTCGATTTCGAGATTGTGGACCTGCCCGGAATCTACTCGCTTTCGTCGGGTTCTCCGGAGGAGGAAGTCGCCTTTGGCGAGCTTACGGCGGGGGGGACGGATCTGATTTTGAACGTGGTCGATTCCACGATATTGCGCAGAAGCCTCTATCTGACGACGCAGCTGGCCGAGCTCGGCATTCCGATGCTCATCGTCCTGAACATGAGCGACGAGGCCGACAGGGAGGGGCTGAAATTCGACATTCCAAAGCTGGAAAAATATTTCGGCGCCTCCATCGTGCGCACTACCGCGTCGAAGTCGGGTGGGGTAAAGCCGCTTTTGGACCGCCTTGCCGAATTCGCGAAGGCTCCGCCCAAATTTTCCAAGCCCATGCTCAGCTACGGAGCGGACTTGGACGACGAAATAGCCAGAATATCCGGGGCGGTTGAAGCCGTAAAGCCGGATTCCTATTCCCACATTCCGTCGCGCTTTTTTGCCGTCAAGCTTTTGGAGTCGGACGGGTGCGTCGGGAGCATACCGGAATTTGCGGGGCTTTCCGGCGAGGTCGCGCGCAGCATTGAGCACCTGAGCGCCGGACACGCCATCGAGGCCGACACCTTTATCGCCGACAGGCGGTACGCCCTGCTTGCCGGCGCCTGCCGCGACGCCGTTTCGCAAAGCGCCATGACCAGAGGCATGATTTCGGACAAAATCGATACGGTTTTGACGAACCGCTTTTTCGGCCTTCCGCTGTTTTTTCTCATAATGTACGCCACATTCTGGTTTACCTTCACGTTCGCCGAGCCGTTTATGGATTGGATAGAGGGGGCGTTCGGCTGGCTCTCGGAGTTTGTGAGGGGATTTTGGCCGGAGGATTTCGCCCCGTATTTGTGTTCCCTTTTGACCGACGGCGTAATCGGCGGCGTCGGCGGGGTGTTGGTATTTTTGCCGAATATTCTTTTCCTATTCATTGCGATAGCCCTGCTGGAGGAGAGCGGATACATGTCGCGGGCGGCGTTTGTAATGGACGGGCTGATGCGAACTTTCGGGCTTCAGGGCAGGTCGTTCGTGCCGCTCATTCTCGGATTCGGCTGCAACGTTCCGGCAATTATGGCCACGCGCACGATAGAGTCCGAACAGGACAGGAAGATCACTATAATGGTTCTTCCCCTGATGAGCTGCGGGGCGCGCCTGCCGATCTACGCGCTGATTATTCCCGCGTTCTTTGCGGCGCAGTACCATGCTCTGATGATGTTTTTGATATACGTAATCGGCATTGTCATTGCCCTGATTGCGGCGCGCCTGATGAAAAACACCCTTTTCAAGGGCGACGGCGAGGTTTATCTGATGGAGTTGCCGCCGTACAGAATCCCGACGCTTAGAAGCCTGCTATTCCACATGTGGGACAGGGCAAAGATGTATGTGCACAAAGCGGGAACCATAATTCTGGCAGCCAGCATAGTCTTGTTTTTTGCAAACACATTTCCGGTAAAAAAGGTCTTTTCGACTGATTACGACGCGCAGATTGCGGCGTTGGAGAAGGTTTCCGGATCGGAGGAAAAAATTGCGCAGCTGGAGAACCAAAAGAGCGCGGAATCTTTGGAATATACGATAAGCGGGCGCGTCGGCAGGTTTTTGGAGCCCGTGTTTAGGCCGATAGGATTCGACTGGAAGCTCACGACGGCGAGCATAGGCGCGCTTGCGGCGAAGGAGGTTTTTGTGTCGCAGTTGGGGATATTGTACGCGGAGGGCGAGTCCGACGAGGAGTCGGAGTCTTTGCGCGAGCGTTTGGCCGCCAATTATACGCCGTTGCAAGGCTTTTGCATAATGCTGTTTAGCCTTCTGTCGATTCCCTGTTTTGCGACGCTTGCAATAATCAGGCGCGAGCTTAATTCGCGCAAGGCGGCGTTGATTGAGGCTTTCGCCCTTTTTGCGCTCGCGTATCTAGTGACGCTGATCGTATATCAGGCGGGCGTATTTTTCGATTTGGGCAATAAATTGATTCAATAGAGAGGGAGTTTTTAGTATGGAAATATTCGCTTACGTGTTGTTGGTTTTTGCCCTCGCCTTTCTGGCGTGGAGTATCTTCAAACGGAAGGGCGGGGACGGTTGTTCGTGCTCCGGAACGTGCGCCGGCGGGGGCTGTTGCAAACGGCAACGCCGCGAAGGCGACGGGTGCGAAGCCGAAAATCCGCGGGCCGGCAAATAGCCCGTTTGAAGATTTTTCCTTGCGCCGCCGCATGGCGGCTGTCGGGGACGGGCGCGGGACGGTTCTTCCCGCGCTTTTTTATTGACGCAAAAACGGTTCGCCTTAAAATTGTTTTTATGAGTTTGCATACGGTTTTTGGGGTCGGAAAACGGATTTTGGCATGCGCGTTCCTGTGCCTGTTGTGCCAGGGGTGCTCGGAAACTTCGGCGGGAAACGCGGGGGCGCCCTCGCTTCCGAATCCCGTTCCGCTTCGCGCGCCGGTTGCTTCGGGAGAGCGCATGGCTCCCGTATTGAAGCATGAAACTTCGGCCTCCGAAGGCATGGAAAAATTCGACGTTCCCTACTTTCAGGCGGGGAATAAGTCTCTCTACCTTTGCCGCGGCGGCGGCCGCTTGGGGGACGCGAGCGACGCCCCCCTGCGCTTGAGAAGCGACGCCAACAGGCCCAAGCTTTTCATCAACGACAAGCTCGTATTGTCCATTTCGTTTTGGGGCGGAAACAAATACGGCGGCGGTTATCCCTTCCAGCTTCCGGAGGGCGAGAAGGACGCAATGTCTTTCGACGAAAAAAACGGAGTTTACGAATACTCCAAGCCCTATACGGACAGCAGCGGAAACAGGGCGGTCTTTAAAATGACGCTTAAGGCCATGCCCGACAAAACCGTGGAACTGTCGTGGGACACCGGCTCTAAGGACGCGGTCTGCCTCTGGTTGAGCATGAAGGACTGGCGGCGCATGGGCAAGAGAGTTCTCTTTGGCGGACGCGAATTTGCAAATTCTCCGGCTGATTTTGCGCAAGGCAGCGTGGAAGCTGTGGTCGGGGCGTCAATGGAATTTGACGGAGGGTCTCCTGTAAACGGTTTCAAGATTTCGTTTGACGACGAGAGCGGCACGGCGAATTTGCGCGAATCTCTGGAGCGCAAACACGGCAGGGACGAGTACTCGCTCTTTTACAGGCTTGCAAAAAATCCCAAGTCCGTCACTCCCCAAAAGGGAAGACTTCGCATCGACTTTGGCGAATGCGCCGTTCTCAAAGACTCGCCTCCGCCGACGGGCTCCATAGATTTCTGGGAGTGCGACGCAACGCACGTTCCGGCCTCGCCGGTGCGCAACATATTTCCCAATCCAAGCTTTGAGCAGGGCACGCGATACTGGCGCGAACGCGGCGGCAACCAGTATAAGGGGGACGTAAAGACCATGCGCGTCGTCGACGGGGGATTGTTCGGAAAAAAGGCGGCTCTGTTTTCCGGAACGGCGCAGTACAGCTTTCCGTTTTCGCTCGTTCCCGGAGCCAAATACGTCCTCAGTTTTTACGCAAAGGCGGTCGGAGACCCGAAAAAGGCCAAGTTGCGCGTCACGGTGCAGAACGCCGGAAAGGGCGGCAACTATCCGGGAAAGTACGGCTACGGAGACTTTCAAAATAAGGATTCGCGCTTCAAGCCCACGTCCGACTGGCAGAGATTCAAACGCGTAATAGACGGCGACGCCGCGGGGGAACAGTTTATAATACAGGCCGAAAACGTCCTTATGGACGGCATTCAGCTTGAGATGTCGGAATCCGGAGAGCCGACGGAATTTGCGGCGCCGCCGATAGAGATGAATTTTCTGACCGCGGGGGCGCCGCTCAACGACGTTTCGTTCGGCTCTCCGATAGACGCCAGAATGGAGCTTTTCGGCGCTCCCGGCGCGCGCGGCAAGGTCGATTTGTCGATAAAAAACATCTACTATGAAACGCTCTTTAAACAGTCCTTCGACATAGAGATCGGCCCCGACGGCACGCTTTGCGTTCCGGTGGATATCGACGCGCAGAAACTCGGCTGCGGCATATTTTCGGTGCGCGCGGATTTCAGCGTTCCGGGATTCGGAAAATATACCGACTATTACCGCTTTAGCGTGATGAAAAAGCTCTCGAACACGCACCCGACC
>QALA01000068.1 GCA_003343565.1 Verrucomicrobiota bacterium
ATCTTTCGGTTTTGAAGCGGCGCGCTTTTATTTTAAGCTACGCGCGGAAAGTGGGACGCCGGACAAAAACGAATGCCGCCTCCGAGCGTCCGATAAAGATATGCCGCTTTGCGCATGCGGAGAGGGAAGGAGGCTTTCGGGAAAGGGGGAAACATGCGGGAAGGGGGGAGGTTGCGAAAATGGAAACTTGCAAAAAGGGAGGCCTGTAAAAAGGGAAACTTACTAAAAGGGAGATTCGCGGGAAAAGGGGGGGGCATGGCGCAAAGTGCGGAATTGCTTATCGAACCGCCTTATTGCGCTTTTTTGTTCAGCCAGTCGGCGAAGTCGGTTTCCGGGCGCGCGAAATCGCCCGAATGGGCGCCGCCGTCCGACGTTTCGCAGTGTCGGGCCGTACATGCGCTGCCGCTTCGGATTGCGACGGCGGCAAGCAGAGTCAGCTCTTTCGGCCTCTCGCCCCAAAAAAATCTTTCGCCGAAAAATTTTTCGAGGATTTTTTCCGCGTCGAATCCCAAAGACTCCAGCGACGGCCGCAATTTTTCCGGCGTCGGGCAGGGCAGGCCGCTTTTGCGCGGGCACTCTCCGGAGTCGCACAGGCAGTTGCAGCAGCTTCCCGCAAGTAGCGCGAATCCCCCCGGCGTGCGCCGCTCGATGTCCAAAACGTGTGGGTCGAAGTCCCTGCGCAGCAGCTTGAAGGTCTCCGCGGCGGATTTGCCGTCCAATTCGCCGGGCGCAAGCTTGGCCCGGCGGCGTATCAACAGCGCTTCGGGACACGTCTTGGGAATCGCGAAGCGCAGATAGCCTGCCGGATACGGCGGGCAGCTCCACACCTTTGCGTAATTTGCGCACGCCTTGCAGGCCGCGCGCGCGGCGCGGACGTTTAGGCAGTCCTCCAGCTCCCCGCGCGCGACAGTGCGCGTCTGTGTGGAAATCTCCATGTTTTCAAACGCGGTTGGTTCGGATTTTTTGTCGCACTTAACTTTGCGGGGTGTCAACGACTTTTTTTCGGACGCGCAAAAAAAATGGTTGACGTTCCTTTGCGGTTTATACACATTTTGACGCTTTAAATTAGAAACGCCAGACAACTGGCGGCTTTTTCGGCGTCGCCCCGGTAGCTCAGTTGGCAGAGCACGTCCTTGGTAAGGACGGGGTCGGCGGTTCAAATCCGCTCTGGGGCTCGTTGGAAAAGTCATCAACTAAACCTAAAAAAACAAACCGAAAGAACCATGTCGAAAGAATCATTCGTCAGAACAAAGCCCCACGTAAATGTGGGCACCATAGGCCATATTGACCATGGTAAAACCACACTCACGACCGCAATCTTGAAGGTTCAGTCGGACAAGGGCCTGGCTCAATTTAAGTCCTATCAGGACATCGCTAAGGGCGGCACTGTTCGCGACGCTACCAAGACTGTCACAATCGCCGTCGCCCACGTCGAGTACGAAACTCCGACGCGCCACTATGCGCACGTGGACTGCCCCGGCCACGCCGACTTCGTAAAGAACATGATTACGGGCGCGGCGCAGATGGACGGCGCAATCCTCGTCGTAAGCGCTGCCGACGGCCCGATGCCCCAGACGCGCGAGCACATTCTTTTGGCCAGGCAGGTCGGCGTTCCGCAAATCGTGGTGTTCCTCAACAAGTGCGACTTGCTCGACGACCCCGAACTGCTCGAACTCGTCGAGATGGAAGTTCGCGACCTTCTCAACAAGTACCAGTACGACGGCGACAATATCAAAATCATTCGCGGTTCGGCCACGCAGGCTCTCGAAGGCGCCGAATTTGGCGTGAAGAGCATAGACGCCCTCATGGACGCCATTGACGCCGAAATTCCGGAGCCGCAGCGCCCCGTCGACCAGCCCTTCATGATGAGCATCGAGGACGTGTTCTCCATCACCGGGCGCGGCACCGTCGCCACCGGCCGTATTGAGCGCGGCGTAATCAAGGTCAACGACGAAGTCGAAATCGTCGGTATGGGCGACACCCGCAAGACGGTCGTCACCGGCGTGGAAATGTTCCGCAAGCTCCTCGACCAGGGACAGGCGGGCGACAACGTTGGTCTGCTTTTGCGCGGCATAGAAAAGAACGAAATCCAGCGCGGAATGGTTTCGGCAAAGCCGGGTTCCATCACCCCGCACACCAAGGCCAAGGCTGAAATCTACGTCCTCACCAAGGACGAGGGCGGCCGCCATACGCCGTTCTTCTCGAACTACCGTCCGCAATTCTTCTTCGGCACGGCCGACGTCACCGGCGTCTGCAAACTGCCCGAAGGCGTCGAGATGGTCATGCCCGGAGACAACGTTTCCATTGAAATCGACCTCCAGAAGCCCATCGCCATGGAGAAGGGCCAGCGTTTCGCAATCCGCGAAGGCGGCCGTACGATTGGCGCGGGACGCATAACGGAAGTTCTGGCCTAAGTTTGGCGTTTTTCAAATCCGGCGGAGGCGGTTCTCCGCCGGGTTTTGCGACATGGAGTTCGCGTTCCCGCTTTCGTCAAAAGATTTTCCGAAGGCGCATTATTTGCCTCGACCGATTTTTTGACGCGATTCGGGCGGGAGCGCGCAGTTCTTTTATTTATTGGAAAAAATTTTGCCGTCCGCGCGTCTTTTGCCGGATATTTTTACGGGCTTTGGCCTGCGGCGGCGGAACATAGGGAAGTAGTTCAATTGGTAGAGCAGCGGTCTCCAAAACCGCGTGTTGGGGGTTCGAGTCCCTCCTTCCCTGCGTTCAAAACGTTTGCGGCGCGCGGTCTCGCGCGGGCAAAGAATGTCGAAGGCGGTCGGCCGCCAGCAAATTACAATGACAAATCCATTCCCAAAAATCAGGCAGTTTTACAAAGAGACCATGACGGAGCTCAGGAAGCTCACGTTGCCGACGCGCAAGGAATTGCGCAGTTCCATCGTGGTGGTTTTCGTGGCGATAGGCCTGTTGGGGATATTCGTCAGCGTGGTGGACTTCGCCGTTTACAACGTTGTCGATTTGTTCACTTCGTTCGTCAGGGGCGGAAAGTAAAAGGGATCTTCAATGGAATTGGAATACGATCCTAACAGTCTCTACAAGTGGTACGCGGTTCAGACGCGCTCCAATATGGAGCAGAAGGCCGTGGAGGGCCTCAAGCGCATGATAGACGTCGAGGACATGGGCGAATACATTTCCAAAGACGACATTCTCATGCCGGAGGAGCTTGTTTCGGAAGTCAAGAACGACAAGAAGACCACGCGCAAGCGCAAGCTTTATCCCGGCTACATTTTTATAAAGGTAAAGCTTTACGACGAGAACGAGAATTTTCTCGAAAAGCCGTGGTATTTTGTCCGCGGCATAAACGGAATCATAAATTTCATGGGGGGCGACAGGCCGCTTCCCCTGCGCGAAAACGAAATACGCGAAGTGTTCGAGCACATGAGGCAGTCGGAGGGCGTGGAAAAGCCCAAGGTCAACTTTGAGGCCGGCGAGGAGGTAAAGATAACCGACGGGCCCTTCCTCAGTCTCGTGGGCGTGATAGACGAAGTCGACCCGGAGCGCGGCAAGTTGAAGGTCAGCGTTTCGATTTTCGGCAGATTTACGCCGGTCGAGCTTGAATATTGGCAGGTTGAAAAGACCGTAAAGCAATAACTTTTCTTGTTTTGCCTGCGGGAAAAAGCTGAAATTTTTAAAAAAAACGCTTGGCTTTTTCCATAATCCATAGATTATGGGCGGCTTTCAGAAAAATTTACGCACAGCCTCAGCAAGGAAAATTCCAAAGGAAATCGGATAAAAATGGCAAAGAAAGTAGTAAAGGAAATCAAGTTGCAACTTCCCGCGGGCGCGGCGAATCCGGCTCCGCCGGTAGGTCCGGCGCTCGGCGCGGCGGGCGTGAACATCATGGGTTTCTGCAAAGAGTTCAATGCGCGCACAAAAGATCAGGCGGGAATGATTCTTCCGGTGGTCATCTCCGTGTATCAGGACAAGTCTTTCACGTTTGTGTTGAAGTCGCCTCCGGCGGCCGTCCTGTTGAAGAAGGCGGCCAAAATCGCTTCCGGCAGCGCGAAGCCCAATACGGACAAAGTCGGCAAGGTCACGAAGGCCCAGGTTATGGAAATAGCCAAGATCAAGGCGAACGACCTCAATGCCGAGAGTCCCGAAGCCGTTTGCAAAATAATAGAGGGCACTGCCCGTTCCATGGGCATCGAAATCGTCGGATAATTCCGGCTTTTGCATAAAGGGGGCGCGTTCTGCCGCCGTTCGACATCGGAGGGCGGCGGCGAGGGTGCGGAAAATCCGTAAAGTTTCGCCCCGGCATTGAGCGAGCGATTTTTTTTGACCCGTCAAGCGGCGGGTCGCAGACAAGTAAAACCGCACTGCTGGATTCGGTTTCGGCAGGAGACAAACAAAAAAGTCATGGTTAAAAGAAGCAAAAGATACAAGAAAGCGGCGGAGGGCCTTTCGGAGAAGGCGCTTTCCGTCGTCGACGCGGTGAACGCGTTGCAGGCGATGCCGGCCGCGCGTTTTGACGAGACGGTTGAGCTTTCGTTCAACCTGAACGTCGACCCCAAGCAGAGCAATCAGATGGTTCGCGGCACGGTGCGCCTTCCCAACGGGAGCGGCAAGAAGGTCCGCGTGATCGTCTTTACCGAAAAGCCGGAAGAGGCTCTTTCCGCCGGGGCGGACAAGGCCGGATTTGCCGAGCTGATAAAGGAAATTGAGGGAGGCTGGCTGGATTTCGACGTCGCAATCTCGACGGTTTCGGCGATGAAGGAGGTCCGCAAGGTGGCCAGAGTGCTGGGTCCCCGCGGACTGATGCCCAATCCCAAGAGCGGCACGGTGACCGACGACGTTGTTTCGGCGATTCAGGAAGTCAAGGCCGGCCGCGTGGAGTACAAGATGGACAAGACCGCGAAGATGAGCGTGACGGTGGGCAAGCGCAGCTTTTCGGCCGAGAAGCTCGCGGAGAACGTCAAGACCGCGCTTGCGAGCGTGGCGGCGGCCCGTCCGGAAGTCGTCAAGGGCAAGTTTGTAAACTCGGTGTCGATCAGTTCGACGATGAGTCCCTCGGTGAAGATATCGCTGGGCGAAATTTCGGAATAGAGGAGGGAGTTTAGACAATGAGACCAGAAAAGAAATTTCTCGTTGAGGAGGCGCGCAGCCGCATATCTTTGGCCGAACACCTCTTTCTCGTCAGCTTTACGGGGGTGAAGGTTTCCGATTCGGCGGCGTTTCGCAAGGCGCTTGCGGGAGTCGGCGCGGAGTACCACGTATCCAAGAATTCGATAATCAACATAGTCGCCAAGGAGCTTGGGCTTCCGGACGTTTCTTCGGTTCTTTCGGGCCAGACCGGCTTTATCTGCGGCGGATCGGATCCGGCGGCTGTGGCCAAGGTCGTGTCGGAATTTTTCAAGACCCGCGAGAACGCCGAAATCAAGCTTGGGGTTTTGGGCGAAAAGGTCATGACTAAGGAGGAGGTAATCCACCTGGGCAGCCTTCCGTCGCTTCCGGAGCTTCGGGCGAAGTTCCTGGCTTTGCTCAACACGCCCGCCAAGCAGATTGTCCGCGTCATATTCGTTCGCGGCGAGAAGCTCGAAGGCAAGGAGTAGTTTTTTCGCATTTCGCCCGCGGCGCGCGGGCGGAATTTTCCCAGTCAATTTTCGGGCGCGGCAAACGCTTGATAACAATGCTTTCCGGACTATTTGCCGAAGTTCGGGAAGGTGCAAAACAACAACTAATGGACTAACTTAGGAGGCGTCGGCCTCTTAATTGTTCCGAGGGGAACGCTAAGGGTCCGAAGGAGAATAAAATCATGGCAGACATCACAAAGGATCAGGTTATAGAATGGCTCAGCGCGCTCACGGTCGTCGAGGCGGCCGAGCTGGTCAAGGAGCTGGAAGAAAAGTGGGGCGTAAGCGCGGCGGCTCCCGTGGCGGTTGTCGCCGGCGGAGCTGCGGCTCCCGCGGAAGAGGAGAAGGTCGCTTTCGACGTCGTGTTGAAGTCGGTTGACGCTTCCAAGAAGATTGCGGTCATTAAGGAAGTCCGCGCGATTACCTCTCTGGGATTGGCGGAGGCCAAGGCTCTCGTCGAAGGCGCGCCCAAGACTCTCAAAGAGGGCGTCACAAAGGCGGAGGCCGAAGAGATGGCCAAGAAGCTCAAGGACGCCGGCGCGGAGGTCGAAATCAAGTAATTGGCTTTTTATAACCACAGTTGACACATTTCGCGGAGAGTTCGCGGCGCGGAGGATATATCCCGTGTCGCGGCTGTCCGCTTTTTCCGCTTAAAAAGTTCGAAGCGTAAAAAACGGGCTTGCAGATAAAGTTCTTTCAAATTTTTACGAATTGTTAAAGTTCGACGCATTGTTGCGGATTGGGCGGCGGCATTTTCGGGGGATTCGGCGCGGGTATTGGCGCGCAGCATTTTTCGGGAATGCGGGCGGCTCGTTCTTCGGCGGCTATTCGGGCGTCGCAATGGGCAGGCAATATGGCATGGCGTAGGGTGCGATTGCGTTTTCGCGTTCTTTTGAAATTATCGGAGCGTGCGAAAGCCGGGTCGGGACGCGCTTGTCTTTGCCGTTTCATTGCGCTGTCTTGCGGTTGAGGCGGGGCGCGGCGTCTTTTTTTTAAGAGAGTCGGCGGCGCGTTTGCATGCCGGTTGCCTTTGAAAGTTGCGGCGTTTTTTCCGGGTGCGGCGCTTTTTGGGGCCTCGGCGGGCTGCGGAAGCCTTGCGGTCTTTGAAAGACGGCTTTCGGGGAGCCGGGATTATTTGCGGCTCCGACGTTTTTCAATGCCGTCGTCGGCTTTCAATTTTCGGCATTGCTGCCGGCTTTTGAATCGCCGAGGACTTCGGCATTTCGCCCGCTTTTGGCGAGGAGTGCGCCTTTTGCGTTCTTTTGAATCGCCGGCGATCTGCGAAGGGGTTGCGGCCTTTGAAAGCAGATATGCGGAGCGCGTCGAAATTTTCGGAATGCCTGTGCGTTTGGCGCGTGCGGCGTTTTTTGGAGGGTGTCGGCAGCCTGCCGAAATGCGGTCTTTAAAGGGGCCGCATTCGGGGTGCCGGGGACTTCGAAAAAATGCCGGCGTTTTACAAGGCGCGGACGGCTTTTGAAGGGCCGGACGTTTTCGGCGCGGAATGTGCGCGGAGTGCGCGCGTTTGGCGCGCGCGATTCGTAAAAATCGAGAGGGAACAAACATTCAAAAATCCAAGAATATGTCAGAGCGAAAAAATTTTGGAAAGCTGAAGGAAGTATTGCCCCTTCCGAATCTCATTGAGAACCAGGTCAAGTCATACGCCGATTTTTTGCAGAAGGACGTTCCTCCGTCCAAGAGGGAAATGAAGGGTCTGCACGCGGTTTTCAGCGAGATATTCCCCATAGAGAGCTACGACGGCAAGCACAAGCTCGAATACGTCTCCTACGAATTGGTGGGGCCGAAGATGAGCGAGGTTGAGTGCATAAGGGAAGGCGCGACATATTCCGTAGCCCTCTACGTGACCTTTCGCCTGCGCGAGGGCGACCGCACTCAGGAAGAGCGCATTTTCATGGGCGACATCAACATGATGACCGCCAGCGGCAGCTTTATCGTAAACGGGGCCGAGCGCGTCGTAGTAAGCCAGCTTCACCGCAGTCCCGGAATCTGTTTTGAGGAGAGCGTGCACAGTTCCGACAAAGTTTTGTTCTCCTACCGCCTCATTCCCGACCGCGGCACTTGGGTAGAGGTCCAGTTCGACCAGAACGATTTGCTGTACGTCTACATAGACCGCCGCCGTCGCCGCCGCAAATTTTTAATCACTACGCTGCTTCGCGCCTTTGGCCACAGCTCCGACCAGGAGATTGTCAATCTGTTTTACAAGGTGGAGGATTTGTCCGTAAGCAAGGCGCTCAAGATGGACAACATCTCGCACTACGTCTTGGCGGAGGCCGTCACGGATACCGACAAGGGCGTGGTCTTGCTGAAGCAGTACGAGACTCTCACGACCATTGCCGTCCAGAAGTTCAAGGCCGCCAACATTCAGGAGATAAAGGTAATCGACACGACGGTTGACGACGGCGCGATAGTCCGCGCGATAAAGAAGGACAAGACCAAGAACGAGGAGAGCGCGCTCAAGTACATTTACACGCAGCTGCGTCCGGGCGAGCCCGTGACGATAGAGAACGCGCGCGTGCTCATGCGCCGCACCTTGCGCGACCCGAAGCGCTACGATCTCGGCCGCGTCGGGCGTTTCAAGATAAACCAGAAACTGGGCCTGAAGACTCCGCTGGACACGAGGATACTGACCAGCGAGGACATTGTGGAGGCCACGCGTTATCTCTGCCGCCTGAAGAAGGGCGACGGCGTAATCGACGACATCGACAATCTTGGCAGCCGCCGCGTCCGCACTGCCGGCGAGCTTTTGGCGAACCAGTGCCGCATAGGTTTGGCGCGCACGGAAAAGGTTATCCGCGAGAGAATGAACGGTTCCGACCAGAATAGCGACTCCCTCACTCCGAGCCGCCTGGTCAACACTAAGGCGATGACCACCGTGATACGCGACTTCTTTGCGCGCAACCAGCTCTCGCAGTTCATGGACCAGATAAATCCGCTCTCCGAGCTTACGCACAAGCGCCGTCTTTCCGCGCTCGGCCAGGGCGGCTTGAGCCGCGAGCGCGCGGGCTTTGAGGTTCGCGACGTTCACGCGTCGCACTACGGCAGGATTTGTCCGATTGAGACGCCTGAAGGCCCGAATATCGGCCTGATAAACTCGCTTTCGTGCTACGCGCGCATAAACGAGTTCGGCTTTATAGAGACGCCGTACAGGAAGGTTGAAAACGGCAGGGTGCTCAACAAGATAGAGTACCTGTCTGCGGACGACGAAGAGGGCCTTACGGTGGCGCAGGCCAACAGCGAAATCAAGGACGGCAGGCTTGTCGGCCGCGTCACGGCGAGGAAGTTCGACGAGGTCAGCGAGGTCGATCCGGCGGACGTCGACTACATGGACGTCAGCCCCAAGCAGCTCGTTTCGGTTGCGGCCGGCCTGATACCGTTCCTTGAGCACGACGACGCCAACCGCGCGCTGATGGGCTCGAACATGCAGCGCCAGGGGGTTCCGCTTCTCAAGACGCAGGCTCCGTATGTCGCCACGGGGATAGAGGCGCGCGTCGCGTCGGATTCCCGCACGGTGATACTTTCGGAGTCGGACGGCAAGATAGCCAGCGTGGACGCCAAGCGGATAGTCGTCACTCCGGACGGCGAGATGCCGAAAAAGACTTCCGGCAAGCTCAAGACCGACAAGGAAAAGGGGATATACGTTTACGAGCTGCGCAAATTCATGCGTTCCAACGCCTGCACGTGCTTCAATCAAAAGCCCGTGGCAAAGAAGGGCGACGCAGTTCGCGCGGGCACTGTTCTGGCTGACGGCGCGGCGACGGACGGCGGCGAGCTCGCTTTGGGCAAGAACGTTCTGGTGGCCTTCATGCCGTGGAACGGATACAACTTTGAGGACGCCATACTGCTTTCGGAAAAGCTGATTAAAAACGACGTGTTCACGTCGGTTCACATCGAGGAGTACGAGGTCACCGCGCGCGACACGAAGCTCGGGCCGGAGGAGATCACGCGCGACATTCCGAATGTCGGCGACGACGCCCTCAGGAATCTCGACCGCGACGGCGTGATACGCGTCGGGGCGGAGGTCAAGGCCGGAGACATTCTCGTCGGCAAGATCACGCCCAAGAGCGAGACGGAGCTGGCTCCGGAGGAGAAGCTTCTGCGCGCGATTTTCGGCGAGAAGGCCGCGGACGTAAAGGATACGTCGCTTTTGGTCCCGTCCGGGGTCAAGGGGATAGTGATGGACGTCAAGCGTTCCACGAAGTCCGAGCACGAGAGCGAAAAGCTCAATCCCAGCGACGTGCGCCGCCGCACCAGAAAGGTCAACGAGGAGCACCGCGCCCAGTTCGACAAATTGCGCGACGAGCTTACGGAGGCTCTATCCAACGTTCTTTTGGGGGAGAAGATTCCCCTCGACGTTCGCAACAAGTCGACCGGAGAGGTCATAATACCGGCCAACAGGAAGATTACCAAGACACTCCTGCGCCGTCTGGCCGCCATTTCGAAGGACATAGACATCGATCCGTCGCCCGTGCGCATAAAGATAATGGAGATTATCGACGGCTACCAGCGGCGGTTTGACGAGATAGAGAACGAGCGCGCCCGCAAGGTCGATTCCATTGAAAACGGCGACGGTTCCGACCAGAACACAATCAAGAGCGTGAAGGTTTACATTGCGACCAAGCGCAAGATTCAGGTGGGCGACAAGATGGCGGGGCGCCACGGAAACAAGGGCGTGGTTGCGCGCATAGTTCCTGAGGAGGATATGCCCTACCTGCCCGACGGCACTCCCGTCGAGATCTGCCTGAATCCGATGGGCGTTCCCTCCCGAATGAATGTCGGCCAGGTTTTGGAGACGCACTTGGGCTGGGCGTGCAAGAAGCTCGGCTTGAAGGTTGCCACGCCCATATTCGACGGCATAAGCGAGAAGGACATTCGCGGGTATTTGAAGCAGTCGGGAATGCCGGAGAGCGGCAAGATACGCCTGCTTGACGGTCTTACCGGCGAATATTTCGACCAGCCCGTCGTTGTCGGCTACATCTACATGATGAAGCTCAACCACCTTGTGGCCGACAAGATTCACGCCCGCGCGGTGGGGCCGTACAGCCTGATAACCCAGCAGCCTCTGGGCGG
>QALA01000055.1 GCA_003343565.1 Verrucomicrobiota bacterium
AACCCGGCCGTCTTTCGGCTACCCGCAATCCGCAAACCGCGCCCGTTCCCAGCACAATATCCGCAGGCTTGGAACGCACATATAGACTAAAAAAAACGCGCGCACCCCGCACGGAGACACGCGCACTTTAAAGAAATGGAGCCGATGAGGTTCGAACTCACGACCTCTAGAGTGCGATTCTAGCGCTCTTCCAACTGAGCTACGGCCCCGAAATTTAAGGCGCAATTAAGACACCTATTTCGCATAATTGCAAGTAAATCTTTTCTTCGAAACCGCTTATTTTTCTTGTAAGCGCAAAAAGATTTCCGATTCTTTTTTTTGCATGAAAAATATTCTATCATTGGTTCTACTGCATTTCTGCGTTGTGCCGGCGTTTGCGCTCGACCTCGGCAGCCTCGTAAAAAGCGCCGCCGGGGAGACCGGCGACAACGCGGCCCTAAAGGAAAAACAGACCGCCATGGTCTCCGCCTATACGGAAAGCAAGCAAAATCTCCTAAAGGGCTATTCTCTCGTCATGGAGGCTCTGGGACAGGATAGCATCTCCAAAGAGGCAAACGACGCCTTGAAGGCTGTCGACAACAAGAAAAGCGAAATAACCGCGGACGAGATTTCAAAGTTGTCGAGCGGCATCGCGGAAAAAGCGGAGGCCTCATTGCTGAAGGACGTTCCCGCGCAAGTCTCGGACGATCTGAAGAAAAAATACGCGGAGGGGCTGGACTATTTTAAAAAGGCGCTGGAGGGAGAACTCGACGCAGGCAAACAAGCCTTGGAAATCGCCGAGGAAACAAAAAAGCTGATGGCCTCCGGAACGGCTGTCGAGCGCATAAAGCTTGCAAAGTCGTTTGAGCCCACCATGACCCTCGCCAAGACGATACCGTCCGACATATCGGCGATGAAGAAAAACGTTTCGTCTCTGGTAGAATTGGGCAAGTCGCGGAAAGTTGAAATTCCGAATGCCCTGATGTCCCTGCTCGGCAAATAGGCAAAGGCGCGTTCGGAAATATTTGGAGAAAGTCAGGCGAAATCTTCGTTTCGGAGCAAAGTTTGGAAGCGACCTCCGTCCGCGTTCGACGCGCAATCTCGAAGACTCTGCGGCCGCCGCTTCCGTGTTTTCGACAAATTCCGCCGCAATAAAACCGAAATTCTTTGAAGGCGAATCGGGCCTCCTTGTGCGCCGGCCAAATGTTTTCCGCCGGCAATGCAAGTTTTGCGTCGCATGCGCGCATAGGCAGCGGACGTAAATCGAAATTTTTGCGCCGGCAAATCGTTTTCGGCCAAACTCCATTTTCCCGCGCGGCGCGGGCACCGCGGCGGGAACCGACTAATCAGGCTTCATTCCGCACACTGCGTTCGGAACTTAGGTCTGCGGGCGGCGCAAAGCGCGCAAGGGCAAACTTGAATTTTGTCGGAAATTCGCCTCAACCCGGCAATTCAGCCGACAACCCAGCCGGCTTACAATCCCATTGCCCTGCGTATTCTCCAGCCGAGATTGGACTCCGGAGAAGAATCGCTATTTACCGCGCAAGTGTATGCGAACACTAAACGCTTCTTCACATCGACGCTTCCGCTTGAGCCGCCAAGCCCGCCCTGTCCGAAAACGTCCCCATAGTTCGGCGCCTTGCCGGTGAGGAAGCAGCCGTATCCGAACACCAGTTTGGGCCGCGATTCCCCTCCGTCCCCGCCGTGCATTCCGCCGGATTTCAATTTGCCGCTCTCGCCTTCGGAAAAATACGGCGTCGTGACGGCCTTTAGGGTCTCCGGCTTGAGGAGCGGCGGCTTGCCGTCCATTCCGGTAAGCCTCACGTAAAACTTCGCAATCCCGCGCGCGCTGGCCATGGCGTTGCTCGACGGAACACACGCGCGTCGGTGAATCTCCAAATTCATCTTTTCTATGTTATACTTGCCGTTGCCGTTATATACGGTGACGCAGCGGTTCAACGCGGCGGAGTCAACCCCGAAATAAAAGCTGTCCTCTATTCCGGCCGGCTTGAGAACGAGTTGCGTTATGGCGTCGCGCACGGACATTTTCATGGCCCTCGACAGCGGTTCGCCCAACAGCCACGCGTAGGTTCTGGACAGATATTGAGCCTTCGTTCCCGGAGGGCAAAGCGGTTTGAAGCCGGCGCATTGGTCTGTCATATATTTCCAATCGCAATACTGTTCGTCGGTCGTTCCGCCATTGACTCCGCCCTGAAGCCCGGAATGGTGGGTGATTACATGGCGCAGCGTCACGCCCTCCTTTCCGTTGCGGGCAAATTCGGGCCACAACCGGCAAATTTTGGCGTCGTAGTCCATCTTGCCCATTTCGACGGCGCGATTTACGGCGGTCGCAAAAATGGGCTTGCCGGTGGAGTATATCGGGAAGAGGGAATCACCGTCGATTTTCCTGTCTCCGCCCTTTTCGTACGTTCCGGCCCACGCATCGACGGCCAGTTCGCCGTCTATGTACGCGCAGCACTGGACCGCCGTTTGCGCGCCGCTTGCAACGGCATCGTCCAAAATCTTTTGAACGGCGGCCTGCATTGCCGCGTATTTTTCGGACGGCCTCCGCGCCGACTCGGCATTCGCCGCCCAGCCCGAACCGCACGCGAACGCGGCCGCAAGCGCGGTTGCGGAAAATCTCAAAAAATGTCCCATTTTCATAATAATTAATTAAATAAAATTTAACGCCGCGCCGCCGGAAAATCCCCGCTCAAAATCCCCATTCGAACGCCGAAACGCAAGGCGGCCTTTATATCGGGCGCATCGCCGCAATTCAGACTGCGCAAAACGCTTTCGGGAAAAAAGGGGAATCACTTTGTCATGAACTCAAATTCCGCCTCGTCGTAATTAAACAGGTTTTTGAGCTCCGGGCCAACTTTCCCCGTCTTTTTTCCGTCGGGAGAAACGTCGACTTCCGCCGGCAATATCGCAAAATTGCCCTTTTTGTAGTCGAACGTCACGCCGTCGTCGTCGTACAGATTGAGCTTGCCCGGAAGGTTTCCGTAGTGGCGCAACACGAGTTTCCTGCACTTCAAATCCGGAGCAGCCGACATCGGAATGATTGCGCCGTCGCGCACATAGACCGGAATGCGGTTGCCGTTGGCGGCAAAATCGACGGATACGACCTCCGCGCTGCCGGCGTATTTGCCGGTGTAGAAGTCGAACCACTTGCCCGCCGGAAGCAGCACTTTGCGCGAGCTCTGCCCGCCGAGCATGGGAGCGACGAGAATGTCGTCTCCCAACATCCACTGGTCGGACACGTCCTCAGCCAATTTTTTGTACTCGTCCGAAAGCTTCGCCCCGCCGTTCTTGAGAAGGCCGGAAAACGACTCCTCCAACACCATCGCCCTCAGCGGAGGAACGCCCTCCTTGTGGTATTTGTAGAAAGCGTTGTACAAATAGGGAACCATGCGCGCGCGCAACTGGAAAGTCTCGCGCACGTCCTTTTCGGCTTCGGGGAAACTCCACGGCTTTTTCTTGCTGGCCCACGCATTCAGCATCGCCAGCGGAGACCATGCGACCGACTGTATCCTCTTGGACCATTCGTCCGCATTGCGCGCGTTGCACGCCTCCGGAGTCCAAAGCGTCCCGATGAAAGAGCTGTTTACCGCCGCCGTCAAAATGTCCTTGTGGTTTCCGTAATCGCTATACAGCACGAACGGATAGGCGTTCGTTCCGGCGTTCGTTCCGCGCACAAGGCTGAATGTGCGCCGGTTGTTGCGCTCGTACAAGTCGTTTATCATTCGCGCCATGAACACGGCGTGCGTCTGACGGAACTGCTCGCCGGAAATGCCCGACGGGAAAATCGTCGTATCCGGATAGAGCCAAAAGTCGTTTCCGTCATTTTCGTCAAGCTTGAATCCGCCGACCCCGATATCCAAGTGGTTTTTCTTGAAGGCGTCTATGAATATCTCCCTGACCTGCGGCATGGAGTAATCCGGAACGGCTCCGCACCAAACGGTGTGGTCGGCGTAAAAGTCCTTCAATTTGTCGTAAATGGAGGATTTCTTCGAGACGTATCCGTTCATCCAGAGATTGGCTTCGATTCCCCGCTTGCGAAGCTCGCCAATCAATCCCGCCGGTTCCGGGAAACGCTCCTTGTCCCAGTCGTAGGTACACGGATAGGAATTGCTCTGCCAGCCGGGTTCGAGGCCGAGCACGCTGAAGGGAAAACCCTTGGCAATGAGCTCGTCCGCCTCCCGAAGCGCATCTTTATCCGTAAACTTCAGCGGAACCCTATGCCAAAATCCCAATCCCCAGCGCGCGGGCATGGCCCCGCCGCCGAAGTAGAGATTGTAGCGGCGAACTACGTCCGCAACGTCCTTGCCGGCGAAATAATAAACCTCCACTCCGCTTTGCGGAACCAGTATCTCCAGACAGTCGGAATAGGGTCTGGCCTCCCATTTCGGATCGGTTGCGCGGTCGCGTTCGGGAGATGCGTTAGGGCTGTCCTTAAGCTGCGTCGTCCCGCAATAGACGTCGATTTTGCGAGCCGAATTTATGAACACTCCGTATCCGCGGCTCGATATGAAAAACGGAATCGGAGCGTGCGTCCTGCCGTCGTCGCGGCCGTGGTATATGTCCATGCGCAGCGTCCTTATCGTGCCGCGCTGATTGACTTTTTTGAAATTGAGGCCCAGGCCGTATATTTGTTCGTCGCGCTCCAGCGGAAAGCGCAGATAGACTTTGCCGTCCTGAAGCTGGAAAGCAACGTCGTCTATCTTTATTGGAAGCTCGGCCTTTGGCAGCCTATCCAATCCCGCCTTATCGGGAGTAAACTGCACCGCGTCAAGCAAGTCGAATTGGGCGGGCTTGCCGTATTCCGCGCGCCAAACGCCGTTTTGCAACTCGCCCTTTTGCGCGCCGCCGTCGCTAACGGCAAAGGCCGCTATTCCCAACGCAATCAACACGCAAACTGCGAGTCTCAAATATTTCCCCATTCCCGAATTACCGCGCTTCATATTATTCCTCCAACATTCATATAAAATTCATAAGGTAAACTCATGCATATAAAATAAGCCCTCACAAATTGCGCAACGTTTAAATTGCAATTTATTCGCGCCCCCCCCGCTTCAGCCATCGCCCCTGCTGCGCGGGCAATTAAAAAGATTGCACTCCCAAACCCTCGCCACGCGCAAAGTTTTTACTTCGCGCAATGCGTTTCGCCACGTGCAAAGTTTTTGCTCCACACAAGACTTTTAACCGGCGCAGAAATTTTGTCCCACACAAAGCCTCCGTCCCGCGCGCCCGTTCTCCGCATTCACGACGGTTAAAAACGACGCGAAACAGATATTATCCAGCAACTATACATACCCCCATGCGCTCAAAGATTGCGCCCGATCTAAAGATGTGTATAAGTG
>QALA01000026.1 GCA_003343565.1 Verrucomicrobiota bacterium
CCCAACGCCGCGCCCGCACACGCGCCACCGCCAGTTTCGGAGACAATCCCCAAGAACAGCCCGCGCGGAGTGGTGACGACAAAATCCCCTACTTTCGCGCCGGCTTTGACATACAAAGCAAATTCGCCGTCTTCAACCGAGAGCGTCGGAGAGCGCGAAGAAAATCCGCTCTCAGGAACAAACAAAATCGGGCGTTCGCCCCTGGGCAGTTCGCGCGAATCAAACGCGGCAAGGCTCAACTCTTCCGAAAACTTTTCCGGAACCCTTATCAGCGCAAGGCGCGGATTCGCCTTGCAGACAAATATTTCGTCCGGAATGAATGAAAGCGGGTTGTCGCCCCTGCGCTGCGCGGATATGTCCAAATTGAATACGCGGCCTTTGGCCGAATTTTTCCAAAAGAGTCCGAGATTTTTCGAATCGCAAGCTATAAAGACGCCGCGGCCGGTTTTTATCATGGGCGCGCAAAAATCCGATTCAAACGAATCCAAAAACCACCGCCCAGCGTCGATGCGGACGTCGACATTCCAAGTGGCGTACCCCAGATACGCGTTCAATCCCGCCCGTCCGCTCTGCGCTCCGCGCGTTTGCGAACTTTCGTCCGCGCGTTCCGACAGCTTCAAATCCGCATAGCAGGCCAGTCCGAAAAACAGCGACGCGCCCGCAAAAAGAAAGACGGCAACCGCAAAAACGGACTTCGCCCTTCCCGCTTTCTGCGAGCGCGCAAACCTGTAAATTCCGCGCGGCGAAAACGCCGCAACCGCGAGAACCGCACACAGCAGCCCGTAGGCCGCATACTTCAAACCCGCAGCCTTCGCGATTTCAAGCGACAAAAAATCCATCATGAGCGGATAAACCTTTGCGGAATTTTTTGCCGCGCGCGCCGCAAACGCCGGGTGCTTCCCCAAAAGCGACAGTCCCGCAGGCCCCTTTCTAAGCGCGGCGTATATGCGGTCCATGCCGAACTGTCCAGTCCGCATTATCGCGCGGAACATGTCCGGCGCCCTGAAGCGCGAAAGCGTCAGAATCTGCTCCATTTTCCGCGCGTTCGACGGATTCTTTCCAATCAGCTTAGCGGCGGCGGAAATGTCCTTTGAAGTTTCGGCATACTTCATGACCGACGCAAACTGGGTCCACGAGCGCGAGCGTTTCGAAAGTTCGGCGACAGGTTCCAGCGCGGCCCTTGCCTCCGCGGCGGCGCCCGCGCTTTTGGACGGATTTTTCACCGCCTCCGCCGCCGTTTTTGCGCACTTGATAAAAGTCCTCTTAAGCGGTTCGGAAAGCGATCCGGTCTTTGCCAAAAGCTTCAACAGCGACACCGACGAATCCGCCGGCGGAAACGCCGTTGAGACCAGCCCGAGCGAAGCCATCGCCAGCACAAATCCGTTCCCGTCCTCCTTTACCAGCCCCTCCCGAACGATGTCGCGCACGTCGCCGTAGACGAGCAGGTCGGCCAGAACCGAGCCCGCGAGCGCGTCGGCCCCGTCGACCTCGCCCAGCAAAAATCCCTTGCCCACGGCGGAGAGCCTGCCGAGCGCGCTCTTTCGCGCGCGAATCTGCGCCAAGTATTTGTCATACAGAACGCGCGAGGCCGGCGCATCGGACATATCGTTCGAGACGACGTATTCCAAACACGCAAGGGCCGCTTCCGCATTGCCTCCGGCCCAGTATTCCTCGGCCAAAAGCCGGAAATCCACATCGGCGAGCGCGGCGAAATCAGCAGCGGCAACATTTGCGGCATCGGCGCGCCTGCCGGCTTCAAAAACAATCCACAGTCCGGCGAGCGCGACCGCCGAAACCGCCAGCCTGAAAATCCCCAAGAGCATCGCGCCTTAAGCCTCAGGCCTCGCGCATGGAACTGAACCTGTATACCGTCCGCGAGGAATAGGTTTGGCCGGGCAGGAGTTCCGCGCTCGGAAAATGCGGCTTGTTGGGGGAATCGGGCCAGCGTTGCGTCTCAAGGCAGAAGCCCGCGTATTTGTTGTAAACCGACTTCCCCCTTTCGTTGTTAACGAAATTTCCGGTGTAAAACTGCACGCCCGGCTCGCTCGTCAAAACCTCCATGCAGCGTCCGGAAAGCGGCTCGAACACGCAGGCGGCCGAAACCATATCCGAACCCGACTTCGGCAATACGAAATTGTGGTCGTATCCGCCGAAGGCGTCGGTTATGAGCTTGGACGCCCCCTCGACCCCGGCGCGGACGGTTTTGAACTTCCGCAAATCGAGCGCGGTTCTGCGGACCGAAAGAATTTCGCCCGTCGGAATCAGGCCGGAATCCACCGGCGTATAATAGTCCGCGTTGATTTTTACGTGATGGTCGAGAATGTCCGGACTCGCGCCGGCAGACAGGTTGAAATAGGAATGGTTCGTGAGGGCGCACAGCGTAGGTTTGTCGGAAGCGGCGCGGTATTCGATGTCCAATTCCGCATTGTCGGTGAGGCGGTAATAGACGCAGACGTCCAGATTGCCCGGATAGCCGCCCTCCATGTCCGCGCTGTGATAGTTAAGACACACTCCCCGCCAGCCGTCTCCGGAGCACTCGCGCAGGTCCCACAGGGCCTTGTCGAACCCGCGAAATCCGCCGTGCAGGCTGTTCGCCCCGTCGTTGGCCTCAAGAGTCAAACGCCTGCCGCCGACAACCGCCCTCGCGCGGCCTATCCTGTTGGCGTACCGCCCTATCAGCGCGCCGAAATAACACCTTCCCTTCAGATACGCGTCGGGCTTGCGGTAGCCGAGAACGACGTCGCCCATCTTGGCGTTGCAATCCGGAGTCAGCAGGCGCATTATCGCCCCGCCCACGTTGCAGACTTCCATTTCAAGCCCGCCGTTTTTCACAGTTATGGAATAATATTTTCCCATATCCAATATCCTTTGCAGTTTGACGTTTCGACGCGAAAACCCGCTATCCGCGCGGCAGGTTTGCCGTTTTTGTAAACCGGCGCTCGCGTATTATAGTAATTTTTACCGGAATTGAATTGCCGACGGACTCCTCTATCTTTGCGCATATCTTGGACGAAAGCGCGCACGCGGCAGCATCGTCGACCTCGTCCGGGCTTACGACGACCCTCAGCTCGCGCCCGGCCTGAAGGACATACGCCGTATCCACGCCCTCAAAGGAAGTCGCCAAAGTTTCGAGCGTCCTTATGCGCTTGACATAGCCTTCTGCCGCCTCCATGCGCGCGCCCGTGCGCGCCGCCGAAATGGAGTCCGCCAGCTTGACTATCGCCGCATAAACGCTCGCGGCCGCGACCTCCCCGTGGTGCGCCTCGACCGCATTGGCGACAATTTCCGACTCCCCCGCCCTGCGCAACGCCTCCGCCCCCGCGCGCGCGTGCGACAAATCCGACGCGGCTATCGCCTTGCCTATGTCGTGAAACAGCCCCGCGCGCTTCGCAATAGACGCGTCGTACTCCATTTCCGCCGCTATCATTCCGGCGAATCTCGCGGTTTCGACCGAATGCAAAAGCGTGTTCTGGTTGAGGGAGAGGTGGAAGCTCAAATGCCCCAACAGCGAAAGTATGTCGGGACTGACGCGCGCCAGACCGAGAGACTCGGCAGCCTCCGCCCCGGCGTCGTAAGCCAGCTGGGAAATCTTCTCCTTCGCGCGCGAGACCGCCGCCTCTATCGAAGTCGGATTTATGCGCCCGTCCGCCACAA
Source organism: Verrucomicrobiota bacterium (assembly GCA_003343565.1). Classification (GTDB taxonomy): domain Bacteria; phylum Verrucomicrobiota; class Verrucomicrobiia; order Opitutales; family Intestinicryptomonadaceae; genus Merdousia. The sequence continues at coordinate 3,655 of QALA01000026.1, forward strand.
GCTCCTCCAACGCCAGCTTTGCAATCGCGCGGCGGGACGGATTGAATGAGGAAATCATCACGGAGTTCGGGGTGTCGTCAATGACCAAAGTCGTTCCCGTCTCCGCCTCGAAGCTGCGTATGTTGCGGCCCTCCTTGCCTATCAGCCTTCCCTTCATGGCCTCGTCGCCAATCGACACTATCGCGCACGTCGCGGAGGCCGGCATCTCCCCCGACAGCCTTTGCATAGTGTCGAGAAGAATCCTCTTGGCCTGCGAATCCGCGTCCGACATGGAGCGGTTCAGCACTTCGCCGCGGTAGTTTTCCAATTCGAGCGCGCACGCCTTTTCTATTTCCTCTCTCGCCGATTTTTTTATCAGCTCAACGTCCTCCCCCGACAGGCGCGCAAGCTTGCCGACGTACTCGCGGACGCAATCGGCGTAAAGCTCCTTCTGGCGTCGGTAGCGTTTGAACTCCGCCTCCGCCCGCTCGGAAGAAGCCTTTGCATTTTGAAGTTCCGCCCTTGCTTCGGCAAGTTTTTCGTCCTGTTCGCGACGCGCCGCGCGCGCGGCTCCCAAAAGATCCTCGTATTCGCCCTTCAGCTCCAATTCGCGCTCTTTAAGCTGCATCTCAAAGTCGTTGCGCTTTTTCTCGAACTTCATTTTCTCCTCGGCGCGGACGGATTCGTTTTCAGCCTCCATCTTGTTGCGCAGAGAGTTCATGCGCACCACAAGAATTATGCACTCCGCAAAAAGGCAGACTGCAAGAAGGCCGAGAATCAAAGAGTTTATGTCTATGAAATCCATCTAAATCAAAGAGACAACCGCGCGGCGGGAGCCTTTCTTCGCGCACGAGTTGCGGCAAACGCAACCGGGCGGCAGGCACGACTTGTTCCCCCAAAAACTCTCCCGCTATTTTTTCGGAGATTATCGCATCGGGCCTCCTTTTTTGCAAGCTATTTAACGCGCCCTGCGCATCGCGAAGCTTAACTTTCTCAAAAATGAAACAATTTGGGAAATGTCCCGCCCTTCGGGCGGCTTGCAAATGCGACTTCATTCTTGCAAAATCGAACTTCCCAATGCGGCCGCAAATTTGCGCCCGCTATATTCCGCCGACGCGTCGGCTCCCGCAAAAAAGCGCGCGCATTTAAGGCGCAAATCGCCAAGCGCAAAAATTTTTTAAGACGCGCTCTTTCGCAATGCGCGCGCGGACTTCGTCAGGCCTCCTTCCGCGCGGCAGGACTCTCAAGTTCCGCCAATGCGCGGGCAATGCGCACCCTTGCGCGCTCCGCTCCCATGACTTCCGGCATCGAAAGCAACAAGCCCGATAGCGCGTAACGTAAAATCGGAAAATAAACGGACGCAGACACTCGACGAAAATCCAGGCGCGCCCAAATTCAGGCGCGCCTTCAAAATTGCGCAAGAAAACGAAAAAATGCGCAGACAGGCGAACGCGCGCGAAAGGAGCGCAAAAATTTTTAAAGACGCGCTCTTTCGCAATGCGCGCGCGGACTTCGTCAGGCGTCCTTCCGCGCGGCAGGACGCTCAAGCTCCGCCAATGCGCGGGCGACGCGCGCCCTTGCACGCTCCGCTCCCATGACTTCAAGCATCGGAAGCAAGTCCGGCCCCGATGACAATCCCGAAAGCGCGTAGCGCAAAATCGGAAAATACTCCGAAATTTTCAAGCCTTTGGACTCCGCAAGCCCGCCCAATGCGTCGTGGAGAGAATCCGCGTCAAACTTGTCGAGTTTCGCAAAAAGTTCGGCAAGTTCCGCAAGGCGTTTGAGCGGCTCGCCCTTTCTGAACACCTTTTCCGCAGCCGCCGCGTCAAACGCGTAAGAGTCGTCAAAAAAGAACGACGCAAGCAAGGCGAAGTTCTCCATGTCGCTCACCTTCGGCTGGCAAAGCAGAAGCGCGCGGCGAACGTAAGGGTCGGAGCAATCGACGCAAATTCCCGCGTCCGAAAGGGCGGCCGAGGCGAGTCGGCAGAATCTGTCGGCGTCGAGCGCGCGCAAGTGGACAGTGTTGAAGTGCGCCATTTTGCGCTCGTCGAAGCGCGCGTTGCTCTTGACTATTCCGGGAAAGTCGAACAGCTCGACAATCTCGGACGTGTCCATAATCTCCCTGTCGTTCTTCGGATTCCAGCCGAGCATGCACAGATAATTGCGGACGGCCTCAGGAAGAAAATTTCTCTCGCGGTACTCCTCCACGAGGGCGCCGCGGTCGCGCTTGCTCATCTTTCCGCGGCCGTCGCCTTTCAAAATCAGCGGAATGTGCGCAAAGCGCGGCATCGGCGCGTCGAACGCCTTGAAGAGCTCCAAATGCTTGTTTGTGTTCGTGAGATGGTCCTGCCCGCGTATGACGTTTGTTATCTGCATGCAGATGTCGTCCACCACGTTGACGAAGTGGAACACCGGCGTTCCGTTGGAGCGAAATATCGGGAAATCCTTTTCCTCGAATCCCTCCACATCTCCGTAAACGGCGTCGTGCAAAACCTGCTTCTGCCCGGACACCTTGAAGAACACCGCGCCGTCCTTGTCGTAGGCGCGCCCCTTCTTGCGCAGCTGCTCCAAATATTGCGCGTATATATCGGAACGCTGGCTCTGGTAGTAGGGGCCGTAGTCGCCGCCGACCTCCGGGCCCTCGTCCCAATCCATGCCGAGCCACTTCATTCCGTCCTTTATCACCTTGAGCGACTCCTCCGTATTGCGCTCCTTGTCCGTATCCTCTATGCGCAATATGAACTTTCCGCCGGTGTGTTTGGCGTACAGCCAGTTAAACAGCGCCGTGCGCGCGCTGCCGATGTGAAAAAAGCCCGTAGGGCTGGGTGCGAATCTTACTCTTACCTTGTTCATTGCAAATTGCCAAAAATAAATCCCGCGCTAACGGATTTGTCCGCGCTTCGACAGATAAAACCCGTACACGCACAAAAGCGACGGAGTAAAAAGCTCCGGCGACTTCAGAATGCGCTCCTCAAACTCGCGCACCGAAACCCATTCAAATCCGTCAATCTCCTCCGGAGAGAACGACAGCCGAATGTCCCTCGGCCTCCGCATTGCGTAGACTGCCACGAATTCCATTCCCGTTTCGGGGCGCGGGGAAATCTTCCCCACAAAGTCCAAAGCGGAAGGCGAGTCGAGCCTTATTCCGGTCTCCTCCCGAAGCTCGCGCAAAACGCCTTCGCCGTAATCCTCGCCGCTGTCGACGTGCCCGGAGCACGCGGCGGTAAATCTTCCGGGATAGATGTCCTTGCTTGCGGAGCGTTTTTGCAAAAGGATTTCCGGAATGCCGCCGTCGGAGAAAATCAGGACGTGGGCGGATCTGTGAAGAAGCCCGCGCGAATGTATTTCGGAGCGCGGGGCTCGCCCGACGACCTCGTCGTCCGGATTCACAATATCGAATATGTCCTCGCTCATTCCAAATCAGCCTAAAAATAGCGGCGAATGCGGCCAAATCGCCCGGCAAAACGCGCCGGACGAAACGGCAAAAGGCTATCTCCTCTTCGGCGCGGAGACGTAGATGCGGCGGTGCTCGCGCAAATCCCAATCGCCGATTTTGAGTTCCTTGCAATAGTTCAGCAGGGCCGGCATCGTGGAAATCGGCTCAAAGCCGAAACTTCGCCGATATTTGTTGATGTATTCCCACGCGATGAAGTCCAGCGCCACGGGGTCGGCGCTCATGTAAATTTTGCGCTCGCTCAGCGTGCAGCGCGAATTGAACACCGCGCCCCCCACGAACTGCCCGCGCTCCATCGACATTATGGTCATCAGCAAAGAATTTCGCATCTCCGGAATCGCGCAGACCTCCGCCGCGGCCATAGACGCGTTTGCGGGGGACTTTAAGAACCTCTCGTTGTTCGACATGTTCCAAATGCTGATGTTGCCGAGCGCCGCGCACACTCCAAGCCCCTCCATGTCCGTGACGACGGGAAGATTTATCCAAAAGTCCACCGTCAAAAACAGCGGCACCGGAAGGTAGCTCTTGCGCAGCTCCGGATCGTAAATGTCGCCGACGGCGGTCGCAGAGCGGACGCTCTTGGGCGTCAGCGGGTTGTCGTAATACCACATCTTGTCGAAAAACTTTCCGCCGTCGATGTCTACGACGTTGACCCCGTTGTAGTCGTCCTTAGCCCCCGCGCGGATTTGGGAGAGTTTGGGAAGAAAACCCGACTCGCGCAGACGCCTGCGCGACATGTCGACAATCGTGATGTCCTTTTTTTCGTACCCCCTGCGGCGCAACTGCTCTATTACCGCGTCGACGAGGGGCTTGGGAGTGGTCAGGCCGGCTCCCGAATTCGTATATATCTTTATGCCGACCTTCCCCTTCGGACCCCTTTTTATCGGAGATCCAAGATTCTTTTCAAACGCCTTAAAAAGCGACTCCACCGCCGTCGAATACGCGGAATTGTCGAAGGAGGGCAGATTATATTCAAAAATTTCGGAGCGCATGCGTTCCAGAGCGTCCGCAGGAAGCGTCGCGCCCCGCGCGGCTCCGGCTCCGCCCCTGCCTCCGGACTCCGCGGCTTTCTCCTGCGCGGAAACGCCCGACGGGAGGGTCAATGCCGCCAGCGCCGCCAAAACGGGCCAAAAAGCGCGCCCTTTTTTAAAAAAGTCGGTCATATTTGTATTGCGGTATCGTAAAAATCGAATTTTTATATATGGAGTAGAAAGTTAAACACCCATTTTCAGATTATGCAAGCACCGATAAATTTTATTTTGAGGCTTCTCGGATTCCTTTTGGCGGGGCTCATGTTCGCCGCGGCGTCCGGCTGCGGCGAAAAGACGCCCGCCCAACTCGAAAAGGAGAGGCGCGAGAACATGGAGCTGGCGGTCAAGAGGGCGCGGGTGCTGCTGTTTGAAAACAATCCGCTAAAGGCGGTGGAAATTTTGGAAAACGCGTCGAAGCAGTGGGGGGTCGACGCCGACTTGTGCGAGACGCTCGCAAACGCCTACGCCCAAAGCGGACAGATAGGCTTCGCGGCGATGTTCTTCGACAAGGCCTCGGACCTCAAGGGCGGAGATCCGGAACTGCAAATCAGCGCGGCGAAATCGTACGAACAGTCCGCCTCGCTTGAAAGCGCGGTAAAGTCGTACGAAAAATATTTGAAGATGCGCCCGCAAGACACCGTAGTCTGGAAGACGCTCGCAAGAAACTACGAAAAACTCGGCCTCATGGAGCAGTCGATGAACGCGCTCATGTCCTCGATAAGGACTTCCGGGCGCAATCCAAACTCGGCCGAAGCCGCGCAGGTAGGGCTTCTCTTTCTAAAGCTCGGCAACACGATCCAGTCGCAACGCTGGCTGACTGCGGCGTACGCGGCAACCCTTCCGGAAAACAAGCAGGTGCGCAAGGACATTTTGCTGGGGCTAATCCAAATCAGGCTGGCCGAAAAGGACGCGGCAAACCTCGACCGCAACGTCGCCGAGCTGGACGCGATAGACCCCTCCGCGTTGGACGCAAACTTTCCGCAGCTGCGCAAAAAAATCGCCGAATTTAAGAAGTCTCTGAAGGAGGCCCAAGACGCGCTGGCCGCAGAAAAGCTCGCCGAGGAAGAAAAGAAGAAGGCCGAAGAAGCCGCAAAGAAGGCGCAGGCCGAAGCCAAACAAACCGCTGCCGCACAAGGCGTAAAAGACGCGCAAGTTGCTGTCTCACAAGCTTCCGCCCCAGATTCGGGCAAGGCCGATTCCGAAAAAAAGGGGAAAGAGGCGACCCCCGAATCTTCCAGGTCTGAAAAAAAGGCGGCCGATTCCGCGGCCGATTCAAAGTCCGGCGATTCCGAAAAAAAGTCCGCGGGCGAAGAAAAACAGGGCGAAACGAAAACTCCGCAAATGGAGGACGCCACCGTCAAGGACGCCGCCGAAAAACCCGCCCCGAAGGAGAAATCCCCCGCGGAAAAAATCTACGAGGCAATAGAGAAAAACGATCTCAAAAATGCCGAACAGATGGCCCACAAGACGGTCGCCGACGACCCCGACTCGCACCAGGCGTGGACGGCCCTGTCAAAAACCTACGAGGCCGAGGGAAAAAACAACGACGCATTTCTCGCCGCCGGAGAGGCTCTCAACCGCAATCCCGACGACATAGACGCCACGCTCTACTACCTGCGCACCGCCTCGAAAGTGCAAAACAACGAGCGCTTCCTAAACAGCCTTTACGCCGCCCGCAAGAAGTTCCCCCGCAACGCCGAAATACTCATAGGCCTCGCGCGCACGTACAAGGAGATGGGCGACAGAAAAAACTCCGAATTTTTCTATCGCACGTTCCTAAACGACGTAAGAATCGACCACCCGCGCTACAAGGAGATAGAGGACGAATACGGCCGATACTCCGCGCAAGACAAAAAGTAGGCCGTCAAATCTCCGGCGAACGCCGACGCCAGACGCGCGAAGGGTTCGCTTTGCTTCGGATTTGAGCAGCCTCCGCCAATTCGGAGCCTTGCGCCAGCTTTCAGGCGCGCGCAAAGCGGCGTTTTTTTTAAAAAAAATCTCTCGGCAGCTTTCGCGCGGGAAAACGCGCAAAAATACGATTCCCAACGCCCCAAACCTTTCGCGGCGCAAGCCGCGGCCAATCCGGCCGCCTCGGAGCCGTCTGGAGCCGCCTGCGGCCATCGAGAGCAACGCGAGGGTTGACGCGCCCGTTATAATATCTGCCGCTTCCAAAAAACGCAAAAAGCCGATTCGGAATAAAACGCAAAAAATGCCCCTCATAAAAAACAGCTGCATAGAGGAAATAAAGGCGAAGGTGCGAATAGAGGACCTCGTATCCCGCTATGTGCAGCTGAAAAAGGTCGGCGCAAACTACCGCGGGTTGAGCCCGTTCAAACACGAGAAGACCCCCTCGTTCTACGTTTATCCCGACAAGAATTTTTACTATTGCTTCAGCACCTCGCAGGGGGGGGACATATTCAAATTTGTCCAGACGAAGGAAAACATGTCGTTTGCCGAAGCCGCGGAGTTTATCGCCGACAGGTTCGGAATAAGGCTGGAGTACGAAAGGGGTGCGAAGGCCGGGGCCGGATCCAGCGTAAGAAAGCAGATCTTCGACATAAACGAGGACGCCGCCGCCTATTACGCCGCGGAATTTTTTGCGAAAAACCCGCAGGCGGAATCGGTGAGGGACTATTGGACGCGCGATAGAAAATTCACGCTCGAAAACGCGAAGGAGCTGCGCATAGGATTCTCTCCGACGGACGCGGAGGGGCTTAAAAAAATTCTGGCAAAAAAGAACTATTCGCCCGACGCCCTCCGGGGGTGCGGACTGTTTTTTGCCCGCGAATCCGACACCGACCTTGCGCGCTTCCACCCGCGCTTCCGCGGGCGGCTGATGATACCCATATCGGACGGACAGGGGCGCGTCATTGCGTTTACGGCTCGCAAGACCCGATTCACCCCGTCCGACATCGCATACGAGGAGGGCAAATACGTCAACTCTCCGGAAACTCCCGTATTCAAAAAAAACATGACGCTGTTCAACTTCGACCGCGCGAAGAAGGAAGCCGAACGGCGCGGATATTTCATACTCGCCGAGGGGCAGTTGGACACGATAAGAATGTATTGCAGCGGATTGGAAAACACCGTGGCATCGCAGGGAACGGCCGCGGGAGCGGAGCACTTCGCGCTCATGAAACGCCACGCCGACAGGGTGGTACTTCTGTTCGACGGCGATTCGGCCGGCCGCCACGCCGCGCTGCGCGCGATACCGATTTGCATAGCCGCCGACATCGAGCCGTTCGTCGCGCAGCTGCCGCCGGACGACGACCCGGACAGCTTCATAGCAAAAAACGGCGCCGACGCCATGCGGGAGCTCGTCGAAAACGGCAAACTGCCGGCTCTCAAGTTCGCGATCCGCGAAATATTGGCAGACACCCCCGCCCCCGACATGCGCGCAAAGCGCAAGGCCATGCTCGAAATTTTCGCCATGCTCAACGGCTGCAAGTCGGCGGTGCTGCGGGACGACTACCTCAGGGAAACAGCCTTCAACCTCAATTTGGAACTCCCGTCCGTAATCGGTGACTACAAAAAATTCAAAAACACTCCGGCCTTCCGGCCGCCGGCCGACAATGCCCAACAAAGCGGAGAGAGTGTTGACTCAATTTCGGAAATACTGGATAAAAAAGAAGAAGGAATGTTGACAAATGCCGTTTATGACGCTTTGTTTGTATGCTTGCATTTCAGCAATGTCGCGGAGGGTCTTTCCCAGATACTCCAAGACGGTTGGATTGGAGGCGAGAGGGCGGAAGACAGGGCGCTGTGCCGCCTGCTGGCTTTGTATAGGGAGGGAATAGAGTTTTCCATCGACCAAATACCGGAGTTATTCGACAACGAAGACGAGAAAAACCTGCTCTACAAACTCTGCTCCGGCGAAGGGAGGCTGATAGAAAATCCCGTCAAATACGCCAACAGCTGCATTTGCAAAATCCACAAGAATTTTATATCAAAGCAAATTGAAGACCTTAACGCGGAATTAAAAAAGTCCGATAAGCAGGATTTCGAGCTATTGAGAAAAATCAGCAAATTGAGAAGGGATTTCATGAAACCGCCGGCGCTGCTGGCGGAGTGATTCGCTTTTTGAAAAGAGTTATGGCCAAAAACAACGCAAAAAAAGCCGTCAGTGCGGCAAAGAAGAATCCGGTCAAGCCGGCGACCAAGAAGGCGTCCGTTCCAGCAAAAAAGGCGGCGCAAAAACCCGCGCAAAAAAGCGTAAAGCCCGCCTCGAAGCCGAAGGCCGCGGCCGCGGCCAAAAAGGTTTCCAAGCCGAAGGCGCAAGTTAAGACGGCCTCGAACTCGGCGTCGAAAAGGCCCGCGGCAAAAGTTTCGCCAAAGGTTCCCGCAAAGGCGCAGGACAAGGCGCAGAACAAAGCGCAACCGAAGGCTCCGCAAAAGGAGGCTGCAGCCGTCGAAACGAAAAAAAATGCCGCACAAAAGCCCGCCGCCCCCGCGGCAAAGGCCGGGGCTTTGAAGCCTGCCGAACGCAAACCCTCCAAAGGCGGGCAAACGGAGGCGGCCCACAAGCGCGATTTAAACGAAAAAATCCGCCAGCTCATACACCTGTCGAAGGAAAAGGGATTCCTGACAAATCAGGACATCAACAAGCATCTCACCGAAACGCTGAGCAATCCGGAAGAATTCGAGAAGGTTATAAACATACTCGAAAACCTCGACGTGGAGATACTCGACGGCGAGGAGGAAATCGAGAGCTACAAGCACCGCAAGGAGGAGTCCGAAGAGCGCCAAACCCGCGCCCAGCAGAGCGACACTCTGGACGATCCCGTCAGAATGTACCTCAAGCAGATGGGGCAGGTTCCGCTGTTGACGCGCGAGGAGGAAATATCGATTTCAAAGCGCATAGAGGCTGCGGAGGCCAAAGCCGTCAAGGCGCTGTTTTCCGTCGCGCTGACGAACTCCTACCAGCTCAATATGGCAAAGAAGCTCTCCGCGCGCGAGGAGCGCTTCGACAAGATCGTGCTCGACAAAAAAGTGGAGAGCCGCGAAAACTACTTCCGCGATCTGCCCAAATACATAGAGGAGGCCGAAAAGCTTGAAGAAAAGCTGTCGAAGTCGTGGGAGAACGCGCAAAACGCCTCCACCCCCGCCATGCAAAAGCGCCACATGACGCTGTACCACCATCTGGAGGAAAATCTCAAGGATATCTACCTCAAGGGATACCGCTTTAAGCTCAAGATTTTCGAGGATTTTCTGGACAGCCTGTCGCCGACTCTCCGCGAAATAGAGGACTGCATGTACAAGCTGCGCGCCATCGAGAAAATCGGCAAAAAGACGAAGATAGGCGACGCCGACGCAATCAACAGGCGGCTGTCCGAAATAAAGAACAAATACCGGATAGAGCCTGCCGAACTCGTGGAGCTTGTCAAATCCGTCCGCCAGGCAATGCGGGAGGCGCACAGGGCCAAGACCGAAATGGTGCGCGCAAACCTGCGCCTCGTGATTTCGATAGCAAAGAAATACACCAACAGGGGATTGAACTTTCTCGACCTGATTCAGGAGGGCAATATGGGGCTCATGAAGGCGGTCGAAAAATTTGAATACAAGCGCGGATACAAATTTTCCACATACGCGACATGGTGGATACGCCAGGCCATAACGCGCTCAATCGCCGACCAGGCGAGGACCATACGCATTCCGGTGCACATGATAGAGACTTTGAACAAAGTCATGCAGGTGCAAAAGCAGCTCCTTCAGGAGTTCGGGCACGAGCCCACGCCGGAGGAGGTCGCAAACGAGATGCAATCTCCGGTGGAGAGGGTCCAGGCGATAATGAAAATGGCGCAGCAACCCATTTCGCTGCAAAGTCCCGTGGGCGATTCCGACGACACAAACTTCGGAGACTTCATAGAGGACAAGGGCGCGGAAAATCCGTACGACATGACCGCCTATTCTCTGCTTAGGGAAAAGCTCATGGACGTGCTCAACTCGCTCACGCCGCGCGAGCGCAAGGTTCTCAGCCTGCGTTTCGGCTTGCAGGACGGGTATTCGCGCACTCTGGAGGAGGTCGGCAAGCAGTTCAACGTCACCCGCGAGCGCATACGCCAAATAGAGGCCAAGGCCCTGCGCAAGATGCGCCACCCGATTAGGATTCGCCAGCTTCACGGCTTCTTTGAGGCCGAGGGCGGAACGTCGCGCCCCGGATTCGACCAATTCAGGAAAGAGCGCGAGGAAAGAGATTAGAATGGGCGACCTTTCCAAAGGCGAAAGCTCCGGGCGCGCGCAAACGCGCGGCGGAGTTTTTTTTGCGCGCAAAATTTCGAAAGGCAGGCGGGGCGGAAAAATCGTCCCGGCCGTCGCGGCGTTGGCGCTTGCGGCGGCGGCAGCCGGCGACGCCTTTGCGCAATCCACGCGCTTCTACAAGGGTCCCCGAATGGAGCGCGTGCCCGAAAGCGTAATACTTGAGAGGGAATCAAAAGATCTCGATTTCTATTTGGGGCGCATAGTCCGCAGGGACGCCGATGCGGTAATAGTCCACATTACGGGCTCGCCTCCCCGCAATTTGCGCAGTAGGCCGGCCATATTTTACGCGCTTGACGAAAAGATGCGCGCCATAGCCGTTTTGGAGGACGGCGGCAACGCATTTAGAAACTGCGCAACCTTCAAGATTGCGCGCGGAGACGCAAAGCGCGGGGACATCGTCATGGTAAAGTACCTCGCCCCGAAAAAACCGGGCGATGACGAGCCTCCCGCCATACCCGACGCCGCCGCGCAATCCGAAACGCCTGGGGACTGAGAGCCGCAAACTCCAAGCAAAAGCCCTGAAGCTATCGAAAATCGCGCGAAGGCGAAAAGCCCTGCCCGCACGCCGAAAATTAAACGCCGCAAAGTGCGGGGGCAATTTTTTCGGTCAAAAAAATCGAAGCCAA
>QALA01000086.1 GCA_003343565.1 Verrucomicrobiota bacterium
CGGCGCCGCCTGAAAAAAATTTTTTTCGCGCTTAAAAAAAGCAAAAAACGAAATCCCCCGCCCGCCAAAATTGCCGTATTGTATCGCGAAGTTTGATTTTGGAAAAATGAATTAGAATTTGGAAGAAGGTTCTTGGGAAGGTTGTCGCAAGGGCGGTTCAGGAAGGTTGCAAGGTGGGTTCAGCTTGCGTTAAACTTGGAACAGGGCGAGCACATTTCCAAATCTTACTTCATTGGAGAGGACGCCGGCGCAAAAAATTTCCAAACTCAAATCCGGCCGACAAACCCGCCCCAAAGCCTTTAAACTTTCGCAATTTCCCATTATTTCCCGCCATTTCCCGTTTCCACCAACCTTATTCTTTCAAACGCTATATCCCAGCGGACCCCGCAAGAAACCGCCGCATATGAAGGCGTTTTCAATCCCCATTAGTTTTTACAAAGCCGGCCTTCACCGTGCGCACCGTGCGGCGGGCCTGCATATGCCGCCCCTCCCGAAAAAAACGCGCATTTTCCAAAGTCGAACGGATTTTCTTGCCTCCCCCTCGCATCGAACGAAATGCGGCCGTCCGAAACCGACTAAACCCAAGCGGCGGATTCCAGCGGGACCGGGAAAATTCCGCTCCTTAAAACTAATAAAAATGCCCTGCCGCAAAACTAATTTCTTGACTTTAAAAAATAGAAAAGAAACTTATATTAGCATTTGAACACAGTTGTTGCAGCGTTTTTATTTGCCTTGTCGGCGGCGTTCGCCTTTGCGGCGCCTTCGTCCGTATCGGCTTGTAAAACGGCGAGTGCCGACTGCGGCAACTATTCGTTTTGCGCCTCCGCCCAATCCGACGACGTAAAAATATACGCGCTTCCGCAATTGGCAATTTCCATTCAGGCCGACAAGCTCAGGGAAAGGCGCGCAAAACCCTGCGAAGCTTTCAAGTCTTTCGATTACGCGTGCGTGCCCGTTGCGACCGCGGCCGAAATTGCGGATTTATTCTACAAGTTTGTCGAGCAACGCTTCAGGCAAAACTTTCCCGCCACGCCCTATTCGCCGGAATTTTTCACAGTAAGAAGTTCTTGCCGGACGGCGCGTTTGCTAATTTGAATTTTTGCAAGCCGGCGACTTTCCCGCGCTCGTGCGGAACGGGAACGCCCTTTTTGTTTGCCTTTGCGGCGCGCTTTCGCGTCTTTTAATTTGGACTTATTTACGTCCGCTCCGCGTTAACTCAGCGACTACCACAAATATGGAATATTTGCACGCATTCTCCACCGAACACGCCCTCACTCTGTCGGCCGGAATCCTAATTCTGGCGTATATTTTCATCGCGACGGAAAAAATAAGCAAAACGACCGTGGCTCTCATTGGAGCGTGCGCCGTCATTTTTCTCGGCCTTGTCGATCAGGAAAAATACTCAAAAAACGGCATAAACTTTGAATATTACATAAATTACATAGACTTTAATGTAATATTTTTGCTGATTGCGATGATGATTATAGTTTCAATCACGGCAAAAAGCGGCATTTTCAATTATGCGGCCGCGCGGATATTGTCGCTCACCCGCGGCAGGCCGGCGCTGATTCTCATATCCCTTGCATTCTTCACCGCGATTACAAGCGCCTTTCTCGACAATGTCACGACCGTAATCCTCGTATTGCCCATGACTTTTGCCATTGCCGAAAAGCTCGAAATAAACCCGCTGCCGTTCCTAATTACCGAAATATTTTCGTCGAACATAGGCGGGACGGCGACGCTCATAGGCGATCCTCCAAATATAATAATCGGAAGCGCGGCGGGATTGTCGTTTATGGATTTCGTGCGAGAGCTGTCCCCCATTGTCGCGCTCATAATGGTCGCCGTATGCGCCCTCATGCTCGTTTTATTTCGCAAGAGCTTGAAGGTTTCCGAAAATAAAACGGCCGCCTCCATGCGCTTCGACGGGAACGACTGCGCCGTAGACCGCGCAAGGGCGGCGCGCTCCATGATTGTTCTCGGATTGGTAATCGCGGGATTCGCCTGCCACGACGCAATCGGCATGCAGACGTCGATTATCGCGCTCATGGGCGCGAGCGCGCTGCTCGTATTTGAAAAGCCGGAGGAGATTTTCAGAGAGTTGGAGTGGAATACGATATTCTTTTTCATAGGGCTGTTCGTCATTGTCGGCGCGCTCGAGGCGTCCGGGGGGATAAAGCTTATGGCGGATTTCATTCTCGACGTGACGCGCGGCTCGCAGGCTGCGGCCTCCATGGCGATTCTATGGGGCTCCGGCGTGATATCCGGCGTGATAGACAACATTCCCTACACGGCCACAATGGCGCCGATGATTTTGGAAATGGAAAAGGCTATGGGCTCCGAATACGCCTATCCGCTCTGGTGGAGCCTATCATTGGGCGCATGTTTGGGTGGAAACATGACAATTATCGGGGCGGCGGCGAACGTCGTCGTATCCGAAAACGCCGCCAAGCGCGGTTATGAAATCTCATTCATGCGCTTTTTCAAATACGGGGTTGTCGTGATGATACTGTCGCTTTCCATAAGCGCGCTTGGCCTGTGGCTGAAATTTTTTATCTAAAAAAAGGACTACATCATGTTGATAGCAGAAACATTAATACCGCTTCACCCGTCGGGCTGGCAAATTGCCGGTTTTTGTTGCGCCGGATTCCTGTTAGTAATGTTCGTTCTGGCGTTCCAGGCGATACTCACAGCCCTTATCGGCAAGGTTTTTACGTCGGCCGGGAAACTGAAAAAATAAAATTCAAACCTTTTTTGAACTATGTTGGAAAGTCTGATAGATTTGGCCTGCGACACGGGTTTTCTGTATGTCGATTGGCGAATGGTTGTAATGTGGGGCGTCGTTGCGGCGCTCATGTACCTTGCGGTATTCAAAGAGTTTGAGCCGCTTTTGCTCGTGCCGATTGCCTTCGGCGCGCTGCTTGCAAACCTTCCGACCGAAGGCGTCGTCAACAAGCCGGCCGCGCCGATAATCGCGCCCGCGAAGGGAACGCTTGAGGGAGTGTTCGTCGGAAAGGGCGACAAGGTGTTCGTTCCGAGAATGGTAAAGCAACTGCCCACCTCCGTTTCGGACATGATAGCCGCCGACAGCCTCACGCAGACGGAAGCGCAGCAGGACGTGGAAAAATACCTCCGGCTCGTTGAGGACGTCACAAGCCCCGAAGGCCGCAAAGATACGCTCAAAAAGGCCAAAGGCATTCCGGACCTGCTCGCCGTCGTTCGCCCGGCGCACGCGACTTTCAAGACGGAAAAAGAGGAGGCGGAGGCCAATATGGCGTTTAAAACCTCGTTCAAGGGACGCCAAATAGAGCTCAAAGGCTCCGACATTCTCGTCTGGGCGCAGAGCTCCGGCGACGTCACCGGCGTAATGGCGCGCGCGGGCGACAAGCTTGAAAACGGGCAGGAAATCGCCGACATATACAGCCCGCGCACGGGAGGCTTGTATTACTACCTGCAAATGGGAGTGCTGCTTGAGATATTCCCGCCCTTGATTTTTCTCGGAGTCGGCGCGCTCACGGACTTCGGTCCGCTCATCGCCCGCCCGAAGACCCTACTGCTTGGCGGCGCCGCGCAGTTCGGCGTATTCGCGACGTTCATAGGCGCAATCTGGCTCAACTTCACCTCGCCCGAAGCCGCTTCGATAGGAATCATCGGCGGGGCCGACGGGCCGACTTCCATATTCATTACGAACAAGCTCGCCCCCCATCTGCTCGCGCCGATTGCGGTTGCGGCTTACAGCTACATGGCGCTCGTCCCGATTATCCAGCCGCCGATTATGCGCGCCTTGACGACCGAGGCCGAACGCAAAATTCGCATGAAGAACCTGCGCAAAGTCTCGCGCCTCGAAAAGCTCATTTTCGCGATAGTGGTGACGATATTCTGCATACTGCTCGTGCCCGACGTGTCCGCGCTTGTCGGCATGCTCATGCTGGGCAACTTCCTGCGCGAATCCGGGGTGTGCGAACGCCTCAGCAAGGCCGCGCAAAACGAGCTCATAAACGTCGTGACGATATTCCTCGGCACGTCGGTCGGCATCACGATGACGGGAGACAGATTCATACGGGTCGACACGCTGTCCATTCTGGCGCTCGGAGTTGTGGCGTTCGGATTCTCGACAGCGGCGGGAGTCGTCATGGCAAAAATCATGAATTTGTTTGGCGGCGACAAGGTGAACCCGTTGATCGGCTCCGCGGGGGTTTCGGCAGTTCCCATGGCGGCGCGCGTGTCGCAAATCGAAGGGCAGAAAGCCGACCCGACAAACTATCTGCTCATGCACGCAATGGGCCCGAACGTCGCCGGCGTCATAGGCACGGCTCTCGTGGCCGGATACTTCATCGCGACTATCGGAACAAAATAGTTCGATTATTTTTTGCGGAATTATTATTTTCTGAGGAATTTGCACGGCGCGTCCGATTTTTTCGGACGCGCTTTTTTCATCGAATCCCCGCCTGGGAAACGGAATTAAAAACAAAAAATTGCCCGACGCTTTGCCGAAAACTGCGCGACCGGCTTCACGGCGAAACGACCGGCTCGCAGCTAAACGACCGGCTTCCGCGGCGAAACAAAACCCGCAAAGTCCGACGAAAAATCCGAACCCTGCGCAAGGCCTGCCGATAGCTGCTAAAAAGGGAGTGTGCCGCCGCCCGAAGGAAGCTTTCAAAAAAAATCGCGGGGAACCTGCGAAAGACGCGCCGCACGCGCGACAAAAGCGGCGGCATTTTAGTCGGGCGCATTTTTAAAAAGTTTTCCGACTCGCATAGCGCGCAACGCACGCGGCAAAAAACGGCAATCGCGCAGTTTTCTTCATCTCCGCACGCCGAAGCTCGCAATCCGAAACCCTTACTCCGCAACTCTCTAAGACATTCAAAGGCGCAATAAAGGGGTTGATTTCGGCAATTTTACCGCCTGCGCCCTTCCTGTATGCGCGAAAATAAAGCCGCCCAATCCCGCGCCGCATTTGCGCCCGCAGCGGACCGAACGCAAATTGCGCTTTTTTGCCCAAAGGAACATTTTTGTTGAAAATTATGTCAAAAGAGACAGAAACGTGCGATAGGAGAAAAAAATATGAAAAAATATATATGTAAGGTTTGCAGCTACGTCTATGATCCGGCAGTCGGAGATCCCGATGCGGGAGTGCCGCCGAACACGCCGTTCGAGGATCTTCCGGACGATTGGGTATGCCCGGTCTGCGGCGTCGGCAAGGACGAGTTTGAAGAGGTCAAGGAGTAGGAACTTGGACCCGATTTTTGCTTAAAAAAAGCAAAATTTCCGCGCGCCGCCGGCGCGCTTTTTTGTGAGAGGGCAAGGCGTTTTACAACTTCCAATAACGCGCGTTATGCCCCTTAGGGGAAAACAATAAAAGCGTCGAATTTAAAAAAGGACAACGGAGCAAACATATGAAAAAGATTGGCGAGAGAGTGTACTATTTCGGACTGGCCGACAAAGACAGAAAGATATTCGACCAGCTCGTGCCGCTGCTTCAGGGAACGACCTACAATTCCTACGCAATCAGGGGCGACGAGAAATGCGCGCTCGTGGACACGATGTATTCAAAATTCGAGGGCCAATATGTCGACATGATTGCGGCGTCCGGACTGAAGTTCGACTACATAATATCCAACCACGCCGAGCCCGACCACAGCGGCGCGATGAACTCGGTTCTGAAGATGTTTCCGGAGGCCGTAGTGCTGTGCTCGCAGAAGTGTTCGCAGAACTTGCAGAACATGGTCGGGGTTGACGCGGGGCGCATTCGGGTTGTCGGCGACGGCGAGGAGCTCGACTTGGGCGGCGTCACGCTGAAATTCCTAATGACGCCGTGGGTGCACTGGCCGGACACGATGTTCACGTACTATGTCGAGGAAAAGATGCTGTTCTCGTGCGACTTCTTCGGCGCGCACTTTACGAATTTTGAACTTTTTGCCGACGACTCCGCGGAGCTGGCGGAGTCCGCCAAGAGGTACTACTCGGAAATAATGATGCCGTTTGCGAACTTCTGCCGGAAGTATCTGAAACTTGCCGAGGAGCTCGCCCCGTCGATGATATTGCCCAGCCACGGCGCGGTGTACGCCAATCCGAAATTTATACTGAACCTGTATCGGGAGTGGACGTCGCCAGATCCGACGCAGAAGGTTTTGATAGGCTATATTTCAATGTACGAAAACACGAAGCTCATGTCCGAATATCTGGGCAGCGCGATGCGCGCGCTGGGGCTGGAGGCAAAGCTTGTGGATTTGATGGAGACCGACGAAGGCGAACTCGCAATGGACCTGATTGACGCGAGCGCGCTTGTCATAGGGGTTTCGATGGTTTTGGCAGGCCCGCATCCGAGGGCGGTTTACGCGGCGTATTTGGCGAGCCTGCTCAGGCCGAAGCTCAAATTTTACTCCGTGATAGGCTCGTTCGGCTGGGGCGGAAATCTGACCGGTGCGATAGAGAGCAACCTGAACATACCCGGCATCGAAAAAATAGAGCCCGTCATTGCGAAGGGGAGGCCGCTTCCGGGCGATTTCGCCGCGTTGGACGCCCTCGCGCAGACGCTCAAACAAAAGCTTTCCGGCCCGAACAAATAGCGCCGTTCCAACGGCCGCTCGGCAGCGGGCAAAATTGTTTAGCGCATTTTACGGGCAAGTTCGGCGGGAGGCGAACGCGCCGCGAACTTTTGCCTGTTGCGCGCGAGCCTCCGAAAGCCGCCTTGCTCGCAGCCGAACAGGGCGCGCGCCGAAATTGCGCAAGACATTTTTTAGAAGGAATATTTTTTGAAAAACTCCCGCGCGCAAAAACTGCGGAAGTTTGCGGAATAACCGCAAGCGCAATCGCCCGAAAGATTCGGAAATATTTTAAAATTCCCGTCAGCTTAAAAAAACGTCCGCGCAAAATTTGTGCCGCGCAAAAATATTGCGCTGCGGTCAATCCGCACAAAGCGGCGGACAAATTGCCGCATTGCGCAACGCTCAAATTCCCGCCGAAAAACCGGCGCCTTTGCTCAAAATCCGACGCAAAACGGCGTGTTGCGAAATTTAGTTTTGGAAAATGAAGTTAAATTTGAAGAACGTCCGTTTTCTATAAATTTACGAATGGGGAATATAGGCATAAGAGGCGTTTGGAAATGTTGCAAGGCGCTTACAATACCGGATTAAACTGCCGCCTATGGGTGTTGATATGCCGGACTTGCGGGTTATTTGCAGGGCGTTTTTTATGCCAATTTCAAAATATGGCCGCGCGAATGAACGTCGCAAAACGTTTTTCGAATCTTATTTCATTTAGGACATCGGCGAAAAAATTTTTCAGACTCAAATCCGCGGCCTCAATCGGCTCCGACTCTTTAAAAAATCCCGTATTCCCCTTCCCAAACCCGTCTTTCAAACATCAACCGCAACAGTAGAAATTCTCCGAATCCCATAAAAATCGCTCTCCCGCGCTCCCCGCAATCCGGGCGCGAGTTTCATTACCTCTCCCGGCGAATTTTTCAACCGCCGAAGAAAATATTATCAAACGCCCGCGCGCCGCCGCATCTTTCGGCGCGACGCAACAGCTTGACGCCAAAACAAATTTTTAAGGCGCGCGGCTTTTTTATCCGCTTCAGATTTCGCGCTCCAATAGGGCGCGCAAATCCGGAACTTGGGCAAGTACTGAATTTTCGTCCTCCCGCGACGGCTTGTTTAAACCCGCTTTCAATCCGCCGCCGAGAAGCCTCAAAGCGCCCAAATTGTGCAGGGCAAGCGTGGGGGCTATGAACTTCAGGCGGGTGGGCTCGTCGAGAATGAAATTCAGCGGGCGTTTGAAATTCAACACGCGCTCCGCGGGAAAGCCTCCGCCAAATTCGTCCTCTACGCCCATGTTGGCCAAAATCGTCCGCGACCGGCAAATTTTTTCGGCCTCGACAATTCCCGCAAGCGCGTTTCGCACGCCGGTGGCTGACACTATGCACCACGCGCTTTCAGCCGCGCGCGCCACGGCGCGCAAGTCCTTCAAATCCGCGGCCGCGGCGCGGCGCGGGGAAGGCGCGCGGGAAAAGTCGTCTACTATCGTCAAATCCGCGCCAGCGTCCAGACAGGCCCTCGCAATCCCCCGCCCGACTTTTCCGAATCCGAACAGCAGAATTTTTCTTCCGGAAAAGTCCCCGAATCCGAGTTTTTTCATTGCCCTGACGAATCCGTCGCCGGTGCCGAATGAGGTTTCGAGCTCTTTTACGCGGCTGTCGTCGGCCAGATAGACCGGCTTGCGGCATTGCGCGTAGCGCGCGGCTCCGGTTTTGGTGAGCTCCGCATATCCGAATTTTGCGTCCGTTTCAATCAGAGCCCCTCCGCAGTCCAAAACTATGTCGGCGCGCGGCGGAAGCGCGGAGGCCTCCGCCACGGAAACGCCGAATCGAATTAGCGACTCGACAGCCTCGGCCGAGTTGGGAACCGCCGGCGCAATTGCGACCGTCAGGCGCGCCCCGCCCGCAAGCATTGTGGCGTATTTGGGGAACGTGTTGTAAAATATGGGAGTCGCGTCAAACACTTCCAAACCCTTCAGCGGAACGTTTGCGCGCCAATCCTCAAACTGCACGAGCAAAGGGGCGAAATCGCGCGCGCCGTACCGCATGCGGGAAAATTCAAAAATGTCGTCGGCAGATGCCATGGCGTCCGAGATGTTCGCGCCCGCCGCCCGCGGTTTCAATGCAAATTTTTTCCGATTTGCAAAAAAATCCGCTCCCGCGCTTGACGCACGCTGCGGCGTTTGCAAAAATCCAAAACTATGCGCGAATGCATATTGATAGAGCGGGAACGAATAGCAAAACGCGTCGCGGAACTGGGCGAAGAGATAACCCGCGCAATGGGCGCGGCCGGCATTGCCGACTTCGACTTCCTGTGGCTTGCCGAGGGGGCGTTTGTGTTCGCGGCGGACTTGGCGCGAAAAATAGACATGCCGATGAGAATAATGTCCCTGAAGGTCTCGTCCTACGGCGACGCGCTGGAGTCGGGCGGAAGCCCGGAGTATTCGCAGGATTTTTCCGTCCACGCCGGCAGGCACGTCCTACTGGTGGACGACGTGCTCGATTCGGGGCTCACCGCGCGCGCAATAATGGGCGAGATTGAAAAATCCGGCGCGAAAAGCGCGCGCCTATGCGTCCTTTTTGAAAAACTCTCAAGCGCGCGGACGCCGGGAATAGAGGCCGACTTTACGGGTTTCAAAATAGGGAAGGAATTTATATTCGGCTACGGGCTGGATTGCGCGCGCAAATTCAGGAATCTTCCGGACGTGCACAAAATAATATCGGAGGACGGCCGTGGTTAATCCGCAACTGTCCGCTGCGCTTCGGGAAATTCCGAAAACGGAAACCCATCTGCACATCGAGGGCGCGCTGCCGTTCGGCTTGCTGAAGTCGCTCGGAAAAAATTTCCCCCGCCCGGATTCGTGGAATGCGAATTTCAGGTTCAAAAGTTTCGCGGAATTCGACAACTGCCTGCTGTCGATGGCGGGCGAATGGTACATCAGCCCCGAACGCTACCATCGCGCCGCGCGGGAGATTTTTTCGCGAATGCGCGACGAAAACGTCCGCTACGCCGAGGTAAGCTTCGCATCGGGAATGATTGAATTTTTGGGAATCCCCGGCGACGAGATTGCCGAGGCGATCTCAAAATCCGCGCCCACCGGACTTGAAGTCCGCGTATTCATGGGCATTCACCGCAACGGCTGTCCGCCCAAAATGGAGCGAGTGTTTAGGGAATGCGCGAATTGGGAATACTTATGCGGCTTAGATCTGCACGGCGACGAAACGCTGCCGCTGGAGGATTGGACGGTCCGCCTGTGGCGCGACGCCGCGCGGTCCGGACTGCGCGTAAAGGCGCACGCCGGCGAGCTGTGCGGCGCAGAAAGCGTCAGGCAAATAGTGGAGAAGCTCGGAGTGCGCCAAATAGAGCACGGGGTGCGCGCGGCGGAGAATGCGGAAGTAGTAGAGTGGCTGGCGGAGCGCGGGGTGCGCTTCGACGTCTGCCCGACGAGCAACGTAAAGCTCGGCGTGTTTTCCGACTACCGCAGCCACCCAATGCGAGAGCTGCGGAATGCGCGCATCGCATGCACCCTAAGCTCCGACGACCCGCTTGTATTCAATTCCACACTGGCCGGCGAATACGACATATTGCACGCGAAAATGGGATTTTCAGCCGGAGAATGTTTCGACGTCGCCGCGGACGGCTGGCGGTTCGCGGACGTTCCGCAGAATGCAAGAGACGAATTTTTGAGGGAAATCGAACGGGCGAGATCCGGCTTCGCCTGACGGAAACGCAAACGGACAATGACAAAATCGGAAGTCGTAAAAATGCTGAAGTTGGAGCCTCTCGCCTGCGAGGGCGGGTGGTTCAGAAGGACGTACGAATCGAAAATCAAGCTCGACGCGCGGGCGTTGGGAAGCGGCTTTTCGCAGGCGGAGTACCGCGCGGCGTCGGCGATTTACTATTTGCTCGGCGCGGGGGAAAGTTCCGCAATGCACGCGCTCTCCGGCAGCGACGAAATCTGGCACTTTTGCTGCGCCGACTCCCCCGAAACGTCCGTGGAGCTGATAACGGTCAACCCCGATACGGGAGCCACGAAACTCACGAGGCTCGGCGCGAATTTGGAGGCCGGCGAGGTTCCGCAGTTCGCCGTCCCCGCCCGCTTCTGGATGGGCGCGAAACTCCGCGGCGGAGAGCGGGAGCAGGCGTGGGCGCTGTGCGCGACTGCGGTCGTGCCCTCTTTTGAGTACGCGGACTTCATAAAGGGCGACCCGGCCGAAATCGCAGCCATGGCGCCGGAGTTTGCGGAATTTATAATGTCGCTGGGATAGCCGAAACCCTGTTCCCGCGCGGCGGCAGAGCGACGTGCGCGGGCAGAAATTATTTTGGCGCACGCCTTGCCGGCCGCCGAATTTTGTTGCGCCGACGAAGGGGCGAAATTAATTTAAATTTAAATTCAAATTTATCGAAACTCTTTGCGTGTTGCCGCATTAATATACAAGAGGAGGAAAATAGTGAAGAAATTTCTAAAGAGGGGCATTGCAGCCCTCGTTCTCGCCGCTTTGTGCGGCGGGGGATATTTTTATTTCTTCGGCGACAGCGAGCCGACGGCGTCGTTCAAAACGGCCGAGGTCCAAGTGCGCGACGTTGTAAGCACGATAGACGCGACTGGGACGCTCGAACCGGAGGACTTGGTCGACGTGGGCGCGCGGGTGTCCGGGGAAATCGTCTCGTTCGGCAAGGACAAAAACGGCAAGGAGATAGACTACGGCTCCGAGATAACCGAAGGCAGCGTAATCGCCCTGATTGACGACGAAATACCGCAGTCGGATCTCCTCAGCGCAAAGGCGCAGCTCGATCTTGCAAAGGCGGGCCAGGAGTCCGCGAAGGCCAACCTGCTCGTGGCGCAGGAGAATCTGAAGCAGGCCGTCCGCAACTGGGAGAGGGCAAAGAGGCTCGGCGCGGGGGACGCGCTGTCGCAGTCGGCGTATGACGCATACCTGTCCGAATGGGAGAAGGCCACCGCCGAAATCAGCGTCGCAAAAGCTCAAATTCTGGCCGCGGACGCCGAATACGCGCAGGCGCAGGCCGGGCTGAAGGAAAAGCAGCGCAACTTGGAATACTGCGTCATAAGGGCGCCGGTCGACGGCGTCGTCATAGACCGCAAAGTGAACGTCGGGCAGACGGTGGTTTCAAACATGAGCGCAAGCAGCCTCTTTCTGATAGCAAAGGACCTCAAGAAAATGGAGGTGTGGGCCTCCGTAAACGAGGCCGACATCGGCGGCATAAGGCCGGGGCAGGACGTGGTTTTCACTGTGGACGCCTTCCCCCGCGAGAAGTTTTACGGCAAGGTCGGCAAAATCCGCCTGAATGCGACGATGTCGCAAAACGTCGTCACGTACGTCGTCGAGGTGGTTACCGACAATTCGAACGGGAGGCTGCTGCCGTACCTCTCGGCGAATTTGAGTTTTATCGTAGAGAAGGCCGAAAAGGTTTTTGCCGTTCCCAACGCGGCGCTTCGCTGGAAGCCGGAGGACTCCATGCTGGAAGCCGGAGCGCAGGCGGAGGCGCCGGAGGGAATGCGCGCGCTCTGGGTCCAGTCTGCGCCCGGAAAGGTCTCCCCGATTTTCGTAAAGACCGGCGTCAGGGACGGAACGTTCACGCAGGTCATATCTCCGGACATCAGGGAGGGTTTGGAAATCGTCGTCGGCGTAAATACGGCGGCCGAAATTGCCGCGGCCTCAAGCAATCCGTTCATGCCCAAGATGCCGCAGCGAAGAAAGTCCAACTCCTCCGCAAAGACTTCCGCGACAAAGACCGCATCAAAATAACCGCGCGCCGCAAAGTGGAGCTTCCATGAGCCTGATAAGCCTCAAGAACATCTGCAAGACCTACGTGATGGGGGACATTCTGCTTCCCGTCCTCAAGGGAATAAGCATTGACGTCGAGCGGGGCGAAATGGTCGCCCTTACCGGCGCCTCAGGCTCCGGGAAGAGCACTTTGATGAACATACTGGGGTGCCTCGACAGGCCGACTTCGGGAGAATATTGGCTGGACGGCCGCGAAATATCGAAACTCGACAACGACGGCCGCGCCGACGTGCGCAACCAGAAGATAGGATTCGTCTTTCAGAACTTCAACCTGCTCGCCCGCACGACCGCCCTCGAAAACGTGATAATGCCGTTGAGCTACACGGCCTCGCACCTGTCGGAAAAGCGCATGCTGGAAATGGGGCGCGAGATGCTCGAACGCGTGGGACTGGGCGACAGAATGGACCACGAGCCCTCGCGCCTCTCCGGGGGCCAGCAGCAGCGCGTCGCCATAGCCCGCGCGCTCGTGAACAGCCCGAAGATTCTGTTTGCCGACGAGCCCACCGGCAATCTCGACACCAAGATGAGCGACGAAATCCTGCGCATATTTCTCGAAATAAACGAGAGGGAGGGAGTGACCATAATTTTGGTGACGCACGAAATGGACGTGGCAAGCCGCGCCAAGCGCATAATAAAAATCAAGGACGGCGAAATATCTTCGGACGAAACCGTGTCGAAACCATGAAGTACATAGCCGTAATCAGATCCGCGCTGAAGGCCATATGCCGCAATCCCACGCGCACATTTCTGACGACCCTCGGAATCGTCATAGGCATAGCTGCGGTAATCGCGCTGATGGAAATAGGCAAGGGCGCGCAGGAGGCGCTCAAGAAGAACATCGCCAACATGGGCGTCAATACGATACGCGTGTGGCCGGGCGCCGTCACTAAAAGCGGCGTGCGCAGCGGGTCGGGAGGAAGGGTAAATCTCACCCTGACCGACCTCAACGCCATAGACAAGAACTGCCGCAGCGTTTCGGCCGTCTCTCCCGTGGTGTCGGTGAGGGGGCAAATCATTTACGGCGGACAGAACTGGAATCCGTTTTTCATCAACGGCGTAAACGAAAAGTATCTGGACATATCCAACTGGGAAATATCGGAGGGCGAGCCTTTCGACGCCCGCATGGTCGCGCGCGGCGCCAAAGTCTGCGTGGTGGGCCAGACAATAGTGCGCGAACTGTTCGAGGGTGAAAATCCCATAGGGAAGGATTTGCGCGTCCAGAATGTCACCTTCAAGGTTATCGGCGTTCTAAAGCAAAAGGGCGCGAACATGATGGGCTGGGATCAGGACGACGTGGTAATCATGCCGTGGACTACGATGAAGTCCCGTCTGAAAGGCGCCGGAAGTACGTCGCTGACGAGTTCCACAACCACTACGACAGCCACAACCACTACGTCGAGCACGTCGGACCTCTACACTTCCGGGGTGTCGCTGTATCCGGAGGCTTCGACCGCCGTCCCGCCCGTGCGCTTCGTCAACGTCGACAGCCTGATAATAGCCGCGCACAATCCGGAGAGCGTGGAGGCCGCGCTTGCCGAAGTGACGGCCTCCCTGCGCGAGACGCACAAGCTCGGCCCTGAAGACGAAGACGACTTCCGCGTGCGCACAATGACGGAATTTTCTGACTTCCTCACAAGCCAGACAAAGAGCACCACAAATCTGCTGCTGTGCGTTGCGTTCATATCGCTCATAGTCGGCGGGGTCGGGATAATGAACATAATGCTTGTGTCGGTGACGGAGCGCACGCGCGAAATCGGTCTGCGCATGGCGGTCGGGGCGCGCGGAAGAGACATTTTGAGGCAGTTTTTGATTGAATCCATAGTAATATGCCTGCTCGGCGGGGTGCTTGGAATAATTCTTGGACACAGTTTGTCCATGCTTTTGGGAAATCTGATGGGGTGGCCGGTCATGACCTCCTATGCGGCGATTGCGCTGTCCGTGGGCGTGTCGGTTTTGGTGGGAATCCTGTTCGGCTACTACCCGGCATGGAAGGCCGCGCGCCTCGACCCGATAGAGGCTTTGAGATATGAGTGACAAAATCCGCAAATTTCTTACGGCGCTGACGTGCCTGCTACCGTGCGCGTGCATGGTGGGTCCGGACTTCGAATCCCCGAAGGCCGACCTTCCCGAATCCTGGAGCGTGTCGGACGAGAGCCGGCTGCTGACGGACGACGACTCTCCGGCAAAACTTTCGGAAGAGGAGCTGTCGCACTGGTGGACGGTTTTCGGAGACCCGGTGCTCGTATCCCTCGTCGAAAGGGCGTTCGAGGGCAATTTGGACATTGCCGACGCGCAGGCGAAAATCGCGCAGGCGCGCTCGACGCTCGGCGTCACGCAGAGCTCGTTTTTTCCGTCGCTCGACTCCAAAGCGTCATTTAGCGAGGGCGGCAAAACCATGACCTCCGAGGGGCAGACATTCGGCTTGGGCGCGGAAACAAGCTGGGAAATAGACGTGTTCGGAGGAACGCGCCGCGGCGTGGAATCGGCCCTGGCAAGCTACAACGAATCGCTCGCCACCAAGTGCGCCACGAGGCTGTCGGTCGCGGCGGAGGTCGCGCAAAACTATTTCAAATACCGCGCGATACAGCAGCAAATCATCATAGTAAACAACAACCTCCAAACGCAGATAAAGACCTCGAACATCACGAAGCGGCGCAAGTTTTCCGGAATGGACTCCAAACTCGACATAGTTCGCGCCGAAGCCCAAGTCGAGTCCACGCGCGCGCAAATACCGCAGCTTGAAAGCCAACTGGCCCTAATGCGACATTCGCTGGAGCTCCTTCTCGGACTTCAAAGCGGCGCGCTCAAAAAGGAGCTTGAAAAGCCCGTCGACCTCCCCGAACTCGAACGTTTCATTCCGCTCGGCGTGCCGGCCAAGCTCGTGCGCCGTCGGCCCGACATAATCGCGGCGGAATACGCCATGCACGCGGCGACCGCGGAAGTGGGCGTTGCAACGGCGGACTTCTACCCGAAGTTCAACATAACCGGAAATATCTCGTATCAGGCTCCGAACGTGGGCGACATCGTCACAAGCAAATACGGGAGCTGGTCCGTGGGGCCGAACGTTTCATGGAATATCTTTCAGGGCGGAAGAATCTACTTCAACGTCGAATTGCAAAAGGCCGTCGCGCAGGCTTCCAAAATATCATGGCAGCTGAAGGTTCTTACGGCACTCAAGGAGGTCGAAGACGCAATAGTATCGGCGGCGAAGGAGCGCGAGCGCATCGTGTATTTAAACTCCGTCGTAAAAAACAGCAAGGAGGCCTACGAGCTCTCCTTCCGCTCCTATACGGAGGGCGTAACGGAGTTCCTCGACCTGCTCGACTCGCAGCGCTCAATGCTTGAAGCCCAGCAAAATCAGCTGTTGAGCAGGCAGCTTTTCATAAACCACATAGTGTCCTTGTACAAATCTGTGGGCGGTGGCTGGACGGCAAAGGATCTCGAAGACGCGGGAATACGCGACAGCTTTCTTGAAAATTACTTGGACGCATTCTTTACGCGCGACAACTCCGCAAACGACTTTGCCAATCCCGGCGGAAAGAACGCGGAAGGCGAAGACTCCGCAAACGATGCGGGCGGAGAAAATGCCGGAAACAATACTGGCGGCGAAAGCGGCTCGGAAGGCGCAAACTCCTAATCCAAGCCGCCGCGCGCGGCTAACAGGCAGACATAGACGAAGAACGCCGCATAGAGCTATGCAAATTTTTCCGCGCAAAAATAACCGGCATTGCGTGAAAAGAAAAGTTTTTTACCCTTCGCGGTTTACGCCCCACTCCGCAGTTTAACGCCTCTCGCGCAATCCGCAGTCTCCGAAAGGCGCGCAAGACATTTAGACGGAAAACGCCGCATAGAATTATGCAAATTTTTCCGCGCAAAAACAACCGGCATTGCGAGGAAAGAAAATTTTTTTACTCTTAGCGGTTTATCCCTTCGCCCCA
>QALA01000013.1 GCA_003343565.1 Verrucomicrobiota bacterium
CTACATCGACTTCATGATAGCAAACGACGTCGAGCTTAAAATCATATCGTGGGAGTCCGCCGCGGACGCCAATATAATCTTTGCCGCGACCGACGGCTACAAAGTATATAACTACAACGGAGAAGACTACCTATTTACAGCCAAGAATCTGGCCGACGGGCTGTACGTTTCCTACGTGGCGGTGCCGGAGCCCGCGGAGTGGGCGGCGATACTCGGCCTTGCCGCGATTGCGCTTGTTGTGCGCAAAAGAAGGCGCAAGTAGGCCTCGAATAGGTGAAAGATTTTTTTAGGGGATAATATATAGTTCAAGGCCGTCCAATTTGGACGGCCTTTTTTTACGAGAGCCGCCGCGCCGGCTACGCCCCGCGCGAATTGCAAGCGCAAACCCTCCAAGTCAGGCAGGAAATGCCGACTCAGGTTTCCTCTCTTATTCCCACTCGATAGTCGCGGGCGGTTTGGAGGATATGTCCAATACGACCCTGTTTACCCCCTTGACCTCGTTTATTATGCGGTTGGAAATCTTCCCAAGAATCTCATGCGGAACATGCGCCCAGTCGGCCGTCATGGCGTCCTGTGACTCGACTATGCGCAGGGCTATTACGTTGTCGTACGTGCGTTCGTCGCCCATTACGCCGACGGTCTTGACCGGCAAGAAAACCGCAAACGCCTGCCACAATTTGTAGTACAGGCCGCTTTCGCGCATTTCCTCCATGAGGATTGCGTCGGCCTCCCGCAGAATGTCCAAACGCTTTTTGGTAATGTCGCCCACGACGCGCACGCCCAAGCCGGGACCGGGAAACGGGTGCCGCCACAAGACCTCTTTTGAAAGTCCGAGTTCCGCGCCCAACACGCGCACTTCGTCCTTGAACAGTTCGCGCAACGGCTCAAGAAGCTTCAGCTTCATGCGCTTTGGAAGTCCGCCCACATTGTGGTGGCTCTTAATCAGCGAAGCCGGATTGCCCGCAATCGGCACGCTCTCTATGACGTCCGGATACAGCGTGCCCTGCGCGAGAAAGTCAACCTTGCCTATCGACTTCACCGCCCCGTCAAAGGCCTCGACGAACGTCTTTCCGATAATCTTGCGCTTGCGTTCCGGATCCTTCACGCCCTTGAGCCTGTCGAGAAAAAGCCTCTGAGCGCGCACGGTGCGCATGCGCATCTTGAAGTTGTTTTTAAACAGATTCTCAACCTTTTTGCGCTCGTCCTTGCGCAGAAGGCCGTTATCGACGAACACGCATGTCAGCTGGTCGCCTATCGCCCTGTGAATGAGAGCGGCCGCAACGGAGGAATCGACCCCCCCGCTCAGGCCTAAAATGACCTTCTTGTCCCCGACGGTCTCGCGGATTCTGGCGACGGCCTTTTCGACGTAGTCGGACATCGTCCAATCTCCGCTGCAACCGCATATGCCGAACAGGAAATTTTTTATTATCTCCATTCCCCGCGGAGTGTGCGCGACCTCCGGGTGAAACTGCATTCCGTAAAATCTTCGGGACTTGTCCTCCACAAGCGCGTATTCGGAATTTTCCGTCGTTCCAACGGCCTCGAAGCCTTCGGGAAGCCTCTCGATTCTGTCGCCGTGCGAATTCCAGACCTTTATGGGCGACGAAATGCCCTTCAGCAAGCGGCTCCCCTTTTTGAATGAGAGTTCCCCCAATCCGTATTCGCGCTGCCTGCTCGACACGACCCGGCCTCCCAGCATTTTGCCCATCAGCTGCAATCCGTAGCATATCCCCAATATCGGAACGCCGAGCCCAAAAATTTTCGGATCCGGGCGCGGAGAAGATTTCGCAAGCACGCTCGCCGGCCCCCCCGACAAAATTATGCCGCACACGCCCTCGCGCTTGAGGGTTTTCGCGCTGGTATTGTACGGCAGAATCTCCGAGTACACGCTGCATTCGCGTATCCTGCGCGCGATGACCTGCGTGTATTGCGATCCAAAGTCAAGTACGGCTATTTTCTGATTCATTCGTGCCCTTTCTGCTATACGGTAAATGTCCTGTACGGTAAATTATTTCAGCTTTGCAAGCTCATGCATCTTTTTAATTAAAATCTGAGTCTGGTGTTTTTGTAGCCGCACTTCGGGCAGGAGCGCAATTCGGAACCCGCCTCTCCGGTATATACGGAGTCGCAACGAAGGCAGTGGAACGTAGCCGTGCGGGCGAGCTTTTCGTACGCCTTGTTGCGCCTCCTGGACGCTATGAGCGACGTCAGCGCAAATCCCGCCAAAACTAGCGATACCGCCACCGCAAAATATACCCCAAACGACATCTTGCAAATCTCCGTCCGCCGAATCCCAATCTCAAAATGAAATTAATCCAAACTTTCCCTCCCCAAAAAAATCCGCCTATCCGACAGCGTCTTAAAAAAATGCAACCCCTTGCAAAAATGCAATTATCCCAATGATATCTGTAATTAGATTTTGCGACAACTCCGGCGTCACTTCGTCGAACTCGGAAAATTGCTTTATAAAAAGCGCAAACGCGCCCGTCCCGAACGCGTTTGCCAACCAAAAAAACCTCGACAAGCCCTCTATTCTTTGGCTTCTCCGGCCTTTTCCGGTTCGGCCTGCGCGGGAGCCTCCGCTTTGGGAGTTTCCGCATCAGCCTTTTCCGCCTTCTTCGCAGGCGCCTTCTTGGCGGCCTTCTTGGCGGCGGACTTTTTGGCAGCCGACTTCTTGGCAGGCTTGGCTTCGCCGGCGGACGCGGACTTGGATTCTTCCTTCTTATAACCCTTGTCGTCCGCCTCTATAAGCTCGATTATGGCCATAGCCGCCGAGTCTCCCTTGCGGGGCACAAGCTTGTAGATTCTCGTGTATCCGCCGGGGCGATCGACAAATTTCTTCACCTTGTCGGCAAACAGAAAATGCACGGCGCTCTCGTCGCGCACCTTTGCAAGGGCCAATCTGCGAAAATGCAGTTTCTTGGCGGAATCCTCCGTAGCGGCCGCCTTTTTAGCCATCGTAATTACTTTTTCCGCAAAGGGACGCAAAGCCTTCGCATAACCAAGCGTAGTTTCGATTCTATCATGACGCAGAAGCGCCGCCGAAAGCGATGCCATTATCGCGGCGCGGTGCTCCTTTCTAACGCCCAACTGATGTCTATGTTTATTGTGACGCATCTTATATTTTGTCTGGAATTTACATTGTTGCCGAATCTATCAGACGCTCGTCAATCTTCATGCCGAGCGAAAGTCCGAGCTGTTCCAATTTGCTCTTGATTTCGTTCAAACTCTTCTTTCCGAAGTTGCGATACTTGAGCATCTCCTGCTCCGACTTCATGGCAAGCTCGCCCACCGTCGTTATGTTGGCGTTGTTCAGGCAGTTTGCCGCGCGGACGGACAGTTCGATCTCGTTGACGCTCATGTTAAGAAGCTTTCTCAGCCTGTTCTGCTCCTCGCTGACTTCCTTGCCGACCGTCTCAAATTCAATCTCCTGCTCGTTCACCGAATCGAATACGTCGATATGGTGTTTGAGTATGACGGCCGCCTCCTTGAGAGCCTCGTCGGGAGTGAGCCTGCCGTCCGTCCATATTTCGAGAGTGAGCTTGTCAAAGTCGGTCATCTGGCCGACGCGGGTGGCGTCAACCGTATATTTCGCAAGCTCTATCGGGCTGAAAAGCGAGTCCACGGGAATCACGCCTATGGGCTGATCCTCATACTTGTTCTCCTCCGCGGGACGCCAGCCCCTGCCGCAGGAAATCTCGACTTCCGCATTGAACTTGCGCTTCGCATCGAGCGTGCAAATAACCTGGTCGGGATTGACAATCTCTATGTCGGCGTCGGGCTGAATATCGGCCGCGGTCACCGGGCCCTCCTTTTCGACGCTTATCATCAAACGCTTGTTTTCGCGATTCGGATTCTTCGACTTCACCTTTATCTTCTTAAGGTTTAGAACGATGTCCGTCACGTCTTCAACCACTCCGTCAATGCTCTGAAATTCGTGGTCAACCCCGTCGATTCTGATGGAGCTTATCGCCGCACCCTCTATCGAACTGAGAAGCACGCGGCGAAGGGCGTTGCCTATCGTATGGCCGAAGCCCGTTTCAAAAGGCTCGGCGACATATTTGGCATATGTGGGGGTCGCGCTTGATTCGTCCTTAACCAGACGCTTTGGCAATTCAAATTTTCCGAGACGTTTAGCCATTGTCTTCTCCGTTTCCTATGGGATTGTTTTTAACGGGAATAGAATTCAACAACGAGCTGATCGTTGATTGTCTGGTCCATCTCCTCGCGTATCGGCAGCCTGCTGACCGTGCCACGAAAAGCGTCGTCCACGCGCTCCAACCACGCCGGCGGCGTGCGGAGCTGCGACTCGTCGAGAGCCCTCTGCGCAAGCTGGCGCGACGAGCTGCGCTCGCGCACTTCCACGACGTCGCCCGCAACGCAAGTGTAGCTGGGAATATCGACCTTCCCGCCGTTGACCTGCACGTGCCCGTGCGTGACGAACTGGCGGGCAGCCTTGCGGGTGCGCGCAAAACCCAACAAATAAATGATATTGTCCAAACGGGTCTCAAGCAAACGCATGAAAATTTCGCCCGTCACGCCCCTTGTCGCCTTCGCGCGCTGGAACGTCAGGCGGAACTGCTTTTCGCTCAATCCGTACATGAAGCGCAGCTTCTGCTTTTCGTTCAGACCCATCGAATAATCGGTGACGCGGCGGCGCAGATGCGGCCCGTGCTGGCCCGGTATGTAGGGCTTTTTTTGCATCGCCTTGTTTTCCGGAAACAAGGCCTGCCCGAAACGGCGGTTTATCTTGGTAGTTGGTCCTGTATAGCGAGACATTTCAAAATTCTCCTGTATCCTAAATTATATTATACTATACGCGGCGGCGTTTCGGAGCGCGGCAGCCGTTGTGCGGAACCGGCGTGACATCGACTATCGCCGTCACGGAGAAGCCGAGCGCCTGAAGCGAGCGAATCGCCGAATCGCGCCCCATTCCCGGGCCCTTGACATTTACCGCAACCTCCTTCATGCCGTGGCTCATGGCAATTTTGCCGGCGTCCTGCGTGACGACTTGAGCCGCGTATGCCGTGCTCTTTCTGGAGCCGCGGAAGTTCATCTTGCCCGCGCTGGACCAGCTGATGACATTGCCCTTAGCGTCGGTAAAAGAGACCTTCGTATTGTTGAACGTCGCATTGATATGGCAGACTCCGCTGTGGACGTTCTTGCTGCCCTTGGCCTTGCGAATCTTGATTTCGCCTACATCGCTTGAGAGCAAATCCGCGGCGGTGGGCTGCGACGGCTTTTGCGCTTCGGATTTCTGCGCTTCAGCTTTCTGCGTTTCGGGTTTCTCCGCGGCCTGCGCAGACGCTTCGGCGACCGCCGCTTCCTGTTTCTTTTGTTCTTCGCTCATTTTAACAGCCTAAAAAATTAATTCTTGGAAACCACGCCGACAGTCTTGCGGGCGCCCTTGCGCGTGCGGGCGTTCGTGCTGGTGCGCTGGCCGCGAACCGGCAACCCCTTGGCATGGCGCAGGCCGCGGTACGACTTTATCGCCGTAAGACGCTTGATATTGCCGATTACTTCGCGGCGCAAATCCCCCTCAACCTTGAACTGGTGCTCGGCTATGGCCGTCATTATCTTGTTAATCAGCTCCTCGTTAAGTTCGCTTGCGCGCATTGCCGGAGGAATCGCGCACTCCTGGCAAATCAATTTTGCGCGAGTCGGCCCTATCCCGTAAATGTATCTGAGCGCGTATTCCACGCGCTTGTTGTTTGGTATGTCTACTCCGAGTAATCTTGGCATAATTTTTAGATTGTTTAAAAAAGTCTATATTGACTGTTTTTTTTTGTTTGAAAAGTTTTTTTTAATCAAAACCGCACATTTTTACCGACCCGCCCCGTCTACTATCTCAAGCCGCAGCGCAACGGATCTCAGCTCAGGCGAAAATATCGTCGACGCTCTGGCCGTTGCGCCAGTCGAGAGGCTTTGTGAGAATTTCGGCAGGCAGGCCGCCGCCCCGAACGAGCACCGTATGTTCAATATGGCA
>QALA01000007.1 GCA_003343565.1 Verrucomicrobiota bacterium
CGGGAGCCGAAAAGCTGCTCGACGAATTTTCCGAGATGTTCAATATCCCCGTGGCGACGAGCCTGATGGGAATCGGCAGCGTCGATCCGCGCAAGCCGAAAAACCTCTACTGGTTCGGCATGCACGGCACATACGCGGGAAACAAGGCCGTGTATGCCTCCGATTTCGTCCTCGCCCTCGGAACGCGCTTCAGCGACCGCGTCACAGGCGTCGTGAGCAAGTTCGCACCCAAGGCCAAGATAGTCCAAATCGACATCGACGTGGCCGAACAGGACAAGAACGTCGCCGTGGATTTGGGCGTCAATTCCGAAATATCATACGCGCTGGAACGCCTAATAAGCCTGGCAAAAAAGAGCAAGATCGCCAAGCCCGACTTCTCCGCATGGATCAAATACATCGGGGAGATAAAGGCGAAGTTTCCCTACCCGTTCGCAAGAACGGCGCGCAAGAACATCACCGCGCAGGACGCAATCGCCGCCCTTGCGAAAGTCAGCCGCGGGGAGGTCATCGTCACAACCGGCGTGGGGCAGCACCAGATGTGGACTCCGCAGAATTTCATATTCGACAAGCCGCGCCAATTCATAAGCTCCCTCGGCTCCGGCACCATGGGCTTCGGGCTTCCCGCCGCCCTCGGAGTGAAGGTGGCGCTTCCGCACAAGACCGTCGTCGACATAGACGGAGACGGCTCATTCCAAATGAACATTCAGGAAATGGCCACGGCCGTGGCGGAGAAAATACCCGTCAAGGTCATGCTGATAAACAACCAGTTTCTGGGCATGGTCATGCAGTGGGAGGACATATTGTACAACGGCACGCGCGCCAATACAATACTGTCCGTCGATCCGAACGACATCGGCGGCCCCGAAAACCTCAAGGCCATATATCCGGACTACTGTAAAATAGCGGAAGGGTACTCGTGGAAATCCGCCAGAGTCCACAAGAAGAGCGAGCTTGAGGCCGCCGTCAAAAAGATGCTCGACGCAAAAGGGCCGTATCTGCTCGAAGTGATTGTCGAGCACGACGAACACGTGCTGCCCTTCATTCCGCCGGGCAAGTCGGCCGAAGAGATAATCATAACGAAATGACAAAAACCGAATAAACCGAATTAAAAACATGAAAACATTTGCCGTAATCAAGACGAATCGGGGCGACATCAAGGTCGAACTCTTTGAAAAAGTCGCGCCCAAGGCGTGCGAAAACTTTGAAAAGCTCGCCGAAAAGGGCTACTACGACGGCGTGATTTTCCACCGCGTCATAAAGGACTTCATGATTCAGGGCGGAGACCCTACCGGAACCGGACGCGGCGGGCAGTCTGCTTGGGGCGCGCCGTTTGAGGACGAGTGCGACCCGAATGTCAGATTCGACCGGAAAGGCCTGCTGGCCATGGCCAACGCGGGCCCCGGAACAAACGGCAGCCAATTTTTCATAACCACGGTTCCCACCGGCTGGCTCAACATGCACCACACTATCTTCGGCGAAGTTGTGTCGGGATACGACGTTGTGCAAAAGATTGAGGACGCCCCGACGGGCCCCATGGACAAGCCGCTTGCCGAGCAAAAAATTCTCTCCGTGGAAATCGTCAGAGAGTAGTTTGGGCAAAGCAGCCGCGCCTCCGCCGAACGGAGGAGCGAAAATTTAAAAGCGGCCCGTCCGAGTCAAATCGAACTGCGCGTCCGCCAGGGAGAGCCAGATTTGGAGACTTTTGTCAAATTTGGCGACTTTTACCTGTTTTATAAACGCGTAAAAATTGCCTAATTTTGGGGTTCCATGCCTTCCTTGCGGACATGGCGCGGGAAAATAACCGTATCGCGCCAAAAGGTTTGATATGGTGTGCCAAACGTTTTATATGCAACCCTTGTTCTATACCTTTCCTGCAAGGGGATAAAAAAGTCTTTGCAAGGCGTTTGCAGGGCCTTTGCAATTTACGGACGCAGACGCGGATTTTTGCATGGGGGGGTTCTTGACGCGCAGCTCGTAGACGCCGTTGTCGGCGTCGTAGGCGGCTTTCGGTGCGGCGTAGATAACCATTCGCCCGCCGCGACTTTGGCCTTCCATTTCGCCCGCGCGCGGCGTTGCAAATTTGCGGCATTGGAAAGGGTTGGCGCGCGGGCTTCACACGCCGCAAAAAGCGCGCCTGCGCCCGCCCTGCGCAAGATCGACGCCAAACGCCCGAACGAAAAATTCGCCGGACAACGCCAAATGTGTAGAACGATTCGGATTGCCCGCATCAATTCCAAATCTCCCCGCACTCAAGCGCTTCCCATGAGCCTTACCCCCTATTGGGAAACAATAAAAACACGGCGCGCCGCAAAAGAGATTCCGCATATTTTGAAAGCCCGTCAACTCCGCCGGCTTTTTCGGCAAACGCCACAGCAACAACTTCCTGCCGTCTCCGAAAAGTTTTGCCGCAACATAACCGCCGAGCCCGCGAATTGCCGCATTTCCCCGTCGTCTCCGCGCAAATCAAACCGCAAAACCGCGCGGCTTTTCCTGCCGCCGCAAGGCTCCAGCAAACGCTTTCATGCGCCCCGCGCCGGACGGGAGCGCCGCCCCAGTCCAAACAGCCGAATCCGCGGGGAAACTGCGGAAGATAGCGCGTGAAAAGAAACTAACGCCCTTCCCCTGCCAAAGCGGATTTCAAGGCCCTTGCGCCGAATTTGGGGTTCGACAACACCCTCTTTGCGCACGCTCTTTCGACAAAATCGGCGTAGGGAGCCATTGAGGCCTGGGCAAAAACTATGACATCGGCCGACTTCGCGGCCTCGCGCAATTTCTCGGAAAGCAGCTTTTCAAAGGCGCCGGAAGCGGAGCCGAACCCGCCGTCCACGACCGCCTCCGAAATTTCGACGCTTCGTCCAAGCTCCGCACAGGCGCGGCGTATCGACCTCTTTGTAGGCTCCACCGCGCTGCGGAAAGTGGCGGCCACAAGAATCCTATCGCCGCTTCGCACGGCTTCGCGGCACATTTCGTCGTTCATGCCCACAATGGGAACGCCGACAAACTCGCCCGTTTCCCGCATGGAATGGGCCAAATCCGACACTGTCGAACATACGCTCAAAACCGCTCGCGCGCCCGACCTCACGGAATCGGCATACATGGCGACAAATTTCGCGGCGGGTTCGCGCCCCATGCGGCCGGCTTTCGCGGTTTCCTCAAAAATCGAGGCGTCCTCATAGCGCAATATCTCGACCTTTCCGCCAAATTCGTCGCGGACCGCCCTCTCCACGTCCTCCTTCAACTTGGGATTTGTTATCGTATAAATCACGGCAACTTTAGGCGAATCGCCCGAAGACCCGCCGGCATGCGCAAAAAAGAGAAGCGGCGCGCAGACAAAATGCGCCGCAACTGCTCCCCAAAGTTTGACATTAAAACTTCCCGATACCATGACCATAAAGGCTGAAACTTCCAGCGCGTTTATTTTTTACGCAAGTTAAAGGCCGCCCGCAATAAGTTCAATATAAAATCCAAAAAACGCGTTAAAAAACTCCCCGTAAAAAACGCGGCAGCCTCCTGCGGCGAATCGTGCCCGCACCGGGAAGCGGCGCTTGAAATTTTCCGCAACCGCACAGAGAATCCCCGCCCGCAAACAAACATTCAAAACGGCCCGCAAAACGCGCGAATTTCTCACAGCAACCGCAAAAAAACGCAACGCCAAAACGATATTCCTGCCGCGGGAAAACGCGCTATCGGCACAGCGCAACCCGACGCATATACCCCATAGCCGCGCCAATGCTCTCGACAAATCCCGCGCCGCTCCAACGATGCCGGCACAAAAACAATTGCCAAACTCCCGCCGCATTTCGCCCGAACATTTTTAACGAAAAAGCGGCCGCGCGCACGAAAACGCGACGCCGAAAAACGACACTTTGGCGCACCGCAAGCGGTGCGCGCCAATCATTTGCCGAACAGCCGAAGGGCTATTTCGGCGCACGCCGCGGCGTCCGCAAGCGCGTTGTGATGATTGCCAAGGCCGACGCCGAAAAAGTCGGCGAGCGTGCTCAATTTGCAGTCTTTAGGCCGCTCTTCCGGAGGAAGCGACATCAGTTTGGAGCGCGCGAGGCGGCATGTGCAAAGAAAGTCATAGTCCGGATAGTCCATCGAATAGGCCGCGAAAGCCGCCCTCAGGCAGGACTCGTCGAAGGCGGAATTGTGGGCGACGAGCATAAGTCCGGAAACCATTTCGCAAACCCTGCCCCAAACTTGCGGAAATATCGGCGCGCATGCGGTATCCTCGGCGGTAAGTCCGTGAATGCGCGTGTTAAAATATAGGTAATATTCGGGCTCCGGGCGAATAAGGCTGTAAAAACTGCCGCACACCGCCCCGCCGCGCACGACAACCACGCCGACGCTGCACACGCTGCTGCGCTCATGATTGGCGGTTTCAAAGTCTATTGCGGCAAAATCTGTCACTATACCGAATAAAAGAGAAAGGCCGGACCGCGACCGCTAATAAAGCCTGTATTTCAACGTGTTTTTCTGGAAGGCGAACGCCTCCGAAGACCACGATTCCACAAATCTGCGCGCGTCCGCCGCCGCGCCCTTCGACAATATTTCCCGCCACCATTTTTCGGAGCCCGTGTGCTTGTTGAACAGCGATTCCTTTGAGGCCGAAAGCCCCCTGAACACGTTGCCCCCGCCAAATCGGCACGCCAACTTCATCATGTAAAACGAAATCTCGGTGGGGCGCAAGACGTCCCAGTCGTCGATGACGACGTACGCGCCCCTCACGCGCGTTCCCCTCGCGTTTTTCGCCTCGACCGGCGAGAACGATATTCCGCGAATCCCGCACGCATTGAGGGCGGAGGCTATCTGCTCTGCGCTCTTTCCGGGAAAAGTCAGGAGCCGAAACGGATACTGCGTGCCGTAGCCGTGCTGGAAGCCGCCGACCTGCGCTCCCAAACCCGTCATGGCGTACCCCATGGCGGCCGCAAGGGACGGGATTGCGGGGCTGGTGGGAATCCATTTCAGCCCCGTAGCCGTCCACGTCATGCGCCGCTTCCAGCCGCGCATAGGAACGACGGTCAGCCGCCCCCTTGCCGGAAGGTGTTTCGGAATGTCGAGCGCGCCGGGAGCGCCCTTTGCAAAACAGGCCAGTTCGCCAATCGTCATCGCGTGGACGTACGGAACCTGAAGCTGGCCGACATAGCTCTTGAACTGCCTGTCCAACATGGGGCCGTCGACCTTCAGCCCTCCGAGCGGATTCGGCCTGTCCAAGACGACAATCTCCTTGCCGTTTTCAAAACAGGCCTCCATCGCCCTAACCATGCAGCTGACATACGTGTAGGAGCGCGACCCTATGTCCTGAAGGTCCACCACCAGCGCATCTATTTTCGAGAGCATCGCGCTCGTGGGCTTGCGGTATTTTCCGTAGAGGGAATAGACGGGCAGCCTCGTGCGCCGGTCGATTTTGTCGAGAACCGGAACGTCGGCTTTTTCGTCGCCGTAAATGCCGTGTTCGGGACCGAAGAGAGCCGTGAGGCGGACGCCTCTTGCCGAGCGCAAGACGTCCACCGTGCTTTTGCCAAACCTGTTGACGCCCGCGGGATTCGTCAGCAGACCCACGCGCTTTCCCCTCAAGTGGCGGTAGTTGAGAGACTCCAAAACGTCGATTCCCAACATCACCCTGCCGCCGTCGCGCGGAGCCGCGCGGACAAGCGGAGACGCAAACGCGCCGGCGGAGGCCGCCAGAACCGCCTTCATAAAGCCGCGTCTGCCGCAAGATTTGCAGTCCATTTCCCGAATTTTTTTTGCGTTGCGCCCGCCGCCCTAACGGCTCGGCGAACCCTTTGAACCCTTTTTAGACGCGTCCGCAATCGCGTGACCGCGCACGTACCAATCGTACGCGACCATGTTGATAGTGCCGCCTATCAGGGAAAATATCAGCCCCCCTATCAGAATCGAAGCCACGATGTACGAGTAAACGTAAGGGTCTCTCAATGATTTCGCAAAATTCCAAAATTCCTGAAGTCCGCCGCTTCTTATAGCCCCGAAAACCGACGACGCCAAATTCGGGGATTCAAAGAACAATCCCACTGTAAAATCGCCCACAAAGTACTGGGAAAGCAGTATCGGCACTATCGTAATCGGGTTTGTCACCCACTGAATGAGCATGGCGACAAGGCAGTTTCCGCGAAACAAAAAACACGCGACAAATGCGCAGGCCATCTGTATTCCGTATATCGGGATAAGCGCGATTATCCAGCCGATCCATATTCCGCGCACGACGTCCTTGCGGTGAAAGCTCCAGAGGTAGTCGCGCCTGCGCGCGGAGGCGGCAAAGTATTTCACCACGGGATAGCGCTCCAAATTCGAGCGGCGCGGCATGGGTCGCAGGATTTTCTTCAAAAACCGCATGCGTTCGCGGCGC
Organism: Verrucomicrobiota bacterium; assembly: GCA_003343565.1. Taxonomy (GTDB): domain Bacteria; phylum Verrucomicrobiota; class Verrucomicrobiia; order Opitutales; family Intestinicryptomonadaceae; genus Merdousia. Next base: position 6,368 of record QALA01000007.1, read on the forward strand.
TTCTGAATTTCGGCGTCTGTGTATTCTTGCATATATTTTCGTTTAAAATCAGAAAAATTCTTCGATTCAAGAATATACTTTGCGCGCAGGAGAATTTGGCCCGGCCGGACGCCTGAAATCGGCCGGTAAAAATGTCGCACAAAGTGACATTTTGAAACATATTTTTCCAAAAACCTTCCGCGCCAAAAACCGGGCGGCGGGGATTTTTTGCGCATTATGATAAAACGCAACAACTTGGGTGTCGGAAAATCCCTTTTCAAAAACGGGCACAACATCTGCTTAATAAACGGTGTTAAACTATACAACCCGCGCGCCACATGCGCGGAAACATCAACATCAACCAAGTTGTACTATGACGACTCAAAAACAAAACAGAACGCTGAACAAAAAGCAGCGCGAACTGTTCGTCAAGTATTACCCCACAGTCGGCAAGATCGTCAATTCGATGCGCTCGAAGCTTCCTTCGCACGCCGATTTCGACGAATTGCACTCCGCGGGCGTTTCGGGCTTGGCTGACGCAGTGCTCAAACTCGACCCGAAAAAGGAAAAGAGCTTCGACGGATACGTATGCATGCGCGTACGGGGGGCAATTATCGACGAACTTAGAAGCTTGGACTACATGTCGCGCTCCGCAAGGAACGACGCCAAGCGGCTCGAAAAGATCCGCGAGGATTTGGAGCGGCGCCTCGGCAGGCGGCCGGAGGAATCGGAGGTGCGCGCCGAACTCGGAGTGTCGCAAAAGCAGTTCGACAAAATAAAGAGGCGCACCGGAACGTACTCGTTCATTTCGCTTAACGACACCGCCGCCTCGGACGACTCCTCTGCCCCGAACATCGAGGAGTCGATACCCGACGAGAACGCC
>QALA01000062.1 GCA_003343565.1 Verrucomicrobiota bacterium
ACATTTGGGGCTATACGTCGTTTTTGAAGTCGGAGAACATATCGGCCCGCGAATCCGCGCGCCGCAACGCCTACGGTTCGAGCGCGTTCTGCCTGCCGATGAAGGACTACCAGCGCAATAGAATCCTGGCGTTCGTGGCTCCGGATTACGTGGATCCGAGGGGAACGGACGTGTCGTGGAATCTCCGCCAGAGCCTGATTTCGGTCGGGACGGGCGGAGTGTTTGGCAAGGGTTTGGCGGAGGGGACCCAGGCGAAGCTCGGCTATTTGCCGTCGAGCGTGGCCTACAACGATTTTATCTTTTCGGTAATAGCGGAGGAGTCCGGCTTTCTCGGCGCGTCGCTTGCGGTCATACTGATTGCGATAATCGTGATAGGGGGTTGTCTCAGGTCGGCGGCGCTTTCGCGCGACAGCTTCGGGCGCTTCCTGTGCGTCGGGATAGCGGCGATTCTAATGACGCATTCATTTATAAACATAGGAATGACCATAGGCATAATGCCGATCACCGGTCTTCCGCTGCCAATGTTAAGTTATGGCGGGACTTTCGTGCTGACGTGTTGTATTTTACTGGGTCTTGTGCAGAGCGTGTACAGACACAGAAAGGCTTACCAGTAGCGCGAAAGTTTCGCTTGAAAGCAAAGCGAAACAATGAATCAGGACAATAAAGACATAGAAAACGATTTGACTAAACGCCCTCCGGAGGAGGTCGTGGAACCCGTCTCGGAGGAGCAGCTCAACAGGGAGGCCAAACTCCGCGAGAAGAAACGCCCGCTGCTTGAGAAAATAATAAAGCTTCTCAAGGGCGAAAACGAGCCGTACAGGGAAATCGTCATAAATGTCGAGCCGTTTGAAAAGCGCGTGGCGCTGCTCGAAGAGGGCGTCATGCAGAAGTTTGAAATCGAGCGCAACGGCGACGAGAGCATGGTCGGCGCGATTTTCAAGGGCAAGATTCAGAACCTTGAGCCGGGGCTGAAGGCGGCGTTCGTCGATATAGGCCAGCCGAAAAACGCGTTCTTGCATTATTGGGACATATTCCCGTCGAACACCGACAATTCCGCCTACGAAGTCGTGCGCGAGAACAAGACGAAGGAGCAAAAGCGCAACGCCGGCAAGTTTTCCGCAAAGGACATACCCGAAAAATTCCCCATCGGCACGGAGATAATCGTCCAGATAACCAAGACGCAGATAGGCACAAAGGGGCCGCGCGTGACGACGAACATAGCCATACCGGGGCGTTATTTGGTTCTCATGCCCTACGCCGGCCAGTTCGGAATTTCCAGAAAAATCGAGGACAAGCGCGAGCGCGACAGGATAAAGAAGATACTGCGCTCCATGAAGGTTCCGGAGGGCATGGGCGTCATAGTTCGCACCGCCGGGCAAGGCAAGCGATGGACGTACTTTGTGCGCGACCTCCACATACTGCTGAACATTTGGAAGCAGATACAGCAGCGCATAGAAAGCACGCCCGCGCCCGCCACGATATACAAGGAGCCCGACCTCATCGAGCGCACCGTGCGCGACTTCCTCACCGAGCAGACCGACCGAATCCTCATCGACAGCCGCGAGGACTACGAGCGCATTCTGCGCTCCGTTTCGGAAATTTCCAGCCGCGCAAAAAGCAAAATTAATCTGTTCAAGGAGAACATACCGATTTTCGAACGCTACAATATCGACAGGCAGATAGCGCAGACGTTCGCGCGCCGCGTGCCGCTGCCTTCCGGCGGGGAAATCGTCATAGACGAGACCGAGGCGCTTGTCGCCATCGACGTAAACACCGGCTCCCACAAGACCAAGAGCGAGGACGGAAAGGACTTTATTCTTCAGGCGAATCTTGAGGCTGTGGCCGAGGTCGCCCGACAGGTGCGGCTGAGGAATGTCGGCGGCCTTATTATAATAGACACGATCGACATGAAGAACCGCAAGGACAGGCAGGCGGTTTATAAGAAGCTGCGCGACGAAATGGACAAGGACAAGGCGAAGAGCCAAGTGCTTCCCATTTCCCAGCTGGGCATAATACAGATGACGCGCCAGCGGCATTCGCAGAGCAATGCCAGCGGAATATACGTCACGTGTCCGTATTGCGGCGGCAAGGGAATGGTGAAGTCGGCGCGCACAATGAGCGCGGAGATTCAGCGCAAGATAGTCTCGACCTGCCGGATAGCCCGCGCGAACGGCGGCAGCAGGGAGCTTTCGCTGCTCATTCTTCTCCATCCGGAAAATCTCCAGCGCCTCCAAACGGAGGATTACGACCATTTGACGAATCTCGAAAAGCTCTACAATGTGAAGCTGACGTTCAGGGCGGATCCGTCCTACCATGTGGAGAATTTCAGGATACTCGACGCGTCCACCGGGAAGCCGCTGGCAGGTTGAGTCGGATTAGCCGGCAGGAGTCTGGACAGGTTGCTTTGAGCGGCCGGCGTATACGGGTTTGCCGCATGCGGATTTGATGTCCGTTTCGCAGGCAAACACGATTCCGAGAAAGTGCGGCCGCGCGAATGCGCCTGCCGGTCCGGTTTGCGCGGGCGGCAGGCCGGGCATGTTGCGAAAGCGTTGCAAAAGCGAATGCGCCATTAGGGGAATCGGTATGTCGGCGGAGTCGGCACGCCGGCTGGCGCGTTCAATGCCCGTAAAACGGAGCGCGCGAAACGCATGCGGATTGAAACGAAACATGCGCAAAACGTATGCGGCTTGCACGCTCCCGCGGGAAGCGGCTCTTGCGCAAACGCGGGACAGAGCGCGCATGCGCCAGGCGTTTCTTTTTCGGCTTTCTGCGTTTGCTAAAAAATATTTTGTGCGCGTGCGCGCGGGGGGGATTTTTTCGCGCTTTTTTTGCGAGGCGAAACTGCGGCGAAGCGCGCAGTGCGCGCGTCGCTTTTGCGGGGGAATTTGGGCTTGCAATATATTTTTTGCGGGCCATCATGCTCTGCCGAATAAATTTATCATGAACCACACCATCTCGGCTTTAGTTGAAAACAAATTCGGCGTGCTAGCTCGCGTCGCGGGCATGTTCAGCGGCAGGGGTTTCAATATCGAAACGCTGAATGTGGGGCCCATAAAGGGTCTGGGCAAGGAAAAGTACTCGCGCATAACGGTGACCGTCAAGGACGGCAACAACAGCGTGGAGCAGTGCGTAAAGCAGCTCAACAAGCTGGTGAACGTAATAGAGGTCAAGGATTTTTCCAAGATGGACGCGTTTGTCGCGCGCGAGCTCGCGTTGGTGAAGGTCAAGGCCGACAAAAAAACCCGCCCGGAAATCGTGCAGGTGGCGGATCTCTTTCGCGCGAAGATTATCGACGTAAACAGTTCGTCGCTCGTGATAGAGTGCACGGGAAATCCCAACAAGATGAAGGCGTTTATGTCGATGATAGAGCCGTTTGGAATTATAGATATGGCGCGCACGGGCAATGTGGCGATAGCGCGCGGCTCGCAGCCGGAAGCCTGACGCGCGGACGTTTTTTTTTGGCGAATTGTCTCTTTGCAATCCGCGGTTTTACATAGGAAACAAAAAACAGAAAGATACGAATCATGGCAAATACGAAGCCTGCAAAAGTATATACGGTGAAGGACGCCAAACCGGCAGTCCTCAAAAATAAGACTCTCGCGGTAATCGGGTACGGTTCCCAGGGCCATGCGCATGCGCTGAACCTCAAGGACAGCGGATACAAGGTCATAATCGGCCTCTATCCGAAGAGCAAGTCCGTAGAGATAGCCAAGAAGCAGGGCTTCAAGGTAATGACCACCGCGGAAGCGGTCAAGGCGGCCGACGTCATAATGATCGCCGCGCCCGACATGAAGCAGCCCGACATATACGCAAAGGATATAGAGCCGAATCTCTCCAAGGGCAAGACTCTGCTTTTTACGCACGGACTGGCGATTCACTCCGGACTGATCAAGGCGCCCGCGGGCGTAAATGTCGTCATGGTGGCTCCCAAAGGTCCGGGTCACACGGTTCGTTCGCAGTATTTGGAGGGCAAGGGCGTTCCCGCGCTCATAGCGGTTTTCCAGGGCGGCAAGCCCGCAAAGGAAATTGCGCTCGCATGGGCCAACGGCATCGGCGGAACGCGCGCGGGCGTCATAGAGACGACCTTCAAGGAGGAGACCGAAACCGACCTCTTCGGCGAGCAGGCCGTTCTGTGCGGCGGCGTTAGCGCGCTGATAAAGGCCGGATTTGAGGTTCTCGTCAAGGCGGGATACAAGCCGGAAATGGCCTATTTCGAATGCTGCCACGAGCTTAAGCTGATAGTCGACCTCATCGTCCAGAGCGGAATTTCCGGCATGCGCTTTTCCATATCCGAAACGGCCAAGTACGGCGACATCACCCGCGGCCCGCGCGTCATTGCCGACAAGACGAAGAAGGAAATGGAGAAAATCCTCAAGGAAATCCAGAGCGGAAAATTCACGAAGGAGTGGGTCAAGGAATACAAGAGCGGCTTGAAGAACTACAACAAGCTTCTGGCCGAAGGGGAAAAGCACCCGATTGAGAAGGTCGGCCAGCGTCTCCGCTCGCTCATGCCCTGGGTTGCGAAACAGAATATCAAGGGCGCGCAGGCGGCGTATTCGGCCGTTGTGGACAAGAAGTAGAAAGCGCGTTTTTGCGCGCCGTCAAAAGCGGAGAAATCCGCTTTTTTTTTAATTATTTTGCGCGGTGCGGAAATTGGTTTCCACACCGCGCGCCCTCAATTTTTATGAAGAAAATAAGATTGGCAACCAGAGGCAGCCCGCTCGCGTTAAGGCAGGCGGAAATGGCTGCGGAGTTTATGGGCGGCATGTCTGCGGGGACGCAGTTTGAGGTTGTCGAAATTAAGACTTCGGGCGACAAGCGTCAGGATTGGTCGCTGGAAAAATTCGGCGGGCAGGGGCTGTTTACAAAGGAGATTGAGGACGCCCTTGCGGAAGGCATTGCCGACGTCGCAGTCCACAGCGCAAAAGATCTTCCCACCCGGATTTCCGCGAACTTTTCCGTATTCGGCTTTCTCCCGCGGCGGGCGTGCAGGGACGTCTTGGCCTTGCGTTCCGGCGTCGGGATTCCGTCGCTGATAGCCACTGGCAGCCCGCGCCGCAGGGCGCAGCTGAAAAAAATGTTTCCGCAGGCGGTTTGGACGGAGATTCGCGGAAATGTCGAGACGCGCCTAAAAAAAATAGTCTCCGGCGCTGCGGACGCGACAGTGCTGTCCGAAGCGGGGCTTGAGCGTCTGGGCATAAGCTCGTTCGACGGCGTGAGATTCGTCCCCCTGAAGCTCGACGTCTGCGTTCCGGCGGTGGGGCAGGGAATAATAGCGTTGGAGTGCAGGGCTTCCGACGCCGAAAAATACGCCTACATGACGGATTCGGCGAGCGCGGAGATGTTCGCGCTGGAACGCCGCTTTCTGTCGGGGCTCGGCGGGGGGTGCCAGGCGGCGTTCGCGGCGAATTTCGACGGGCGGTTCTTCAGGTTTTACCACGAGTCTTCCGGCTTCCGGAAAATATCGTTTCCCGACGGCGCGGACATCGCGGAGATGTTCGGAATCGTGGACGGGATAGTTTCAACGCTGGGCTGACCGAACGCGCAAATTTTGCGCGCGCGGAGGCTTTCGATGGTTGACAATGCGGGCTTTGGCCGCAAAATGACCGAATAAGTTTTTTACAATTATGATTACTTGGATTCAGACAGTACTTCAGAAACACCACAAGTTTGTGTTCGGCATATTGCTTGTAGCAATAATAATAGCGTTTGTTTTCACAATCGGTTCCGTGCCGTTTTTCGGGGACGTTCCGTCATACGGCGGCGCGCGCGAAAAAAGGGAATTTTGCGGATACGACCTCAAAGACGAAGGCACATTGGCGCATTTTCAGAACTTGGCGGTTTACGAGATAATTCTCGACGGACAGATGTTGCAGTCGCAACAGCAGGTCGAGATGTTCATGCTTCGCCAGATGTATTTGACTGCGCTTGCGAGGGAACTCGGCCTGCGGCAGGTGACGGAGCAGGAATTGTCCGACTACCTGCATTCGCGCCCGCTTTTCAGGAATCCCGACGGCTCATTCAACGCCTCCGCATGGGAGAAATTCAAAAGCGAGCGTTTGGCCTCCGGCAGAATGACGGACGCCCAGCTGACTTCCATCATCGCAAACAACGCGATGGTTGACAAGGTTTCCAAAATTCTCGGCGGGCCGGGATACGTGGTTCCGGGCCAGATAGAGCGGCAATTCAAGCTTCTGAACGCCAAGTGGGACTTGGCGCTGGCCTCGCTGGCTTTCGACGGCTTCAATCCCGAAATAAAGCCCGACGAAGCCGCGCTGAAAAAGTTTTTCGACGCCAACGCGCAGTCGTACAAGGCGGGGGAAGGCGCTTCGGTTGAAGCGATATTCATGCCGCTCAAAGATTTTGCGGCCCTTGTTCCCGCGCCCAAGGATTCCGACTTGCAGGTGTTTTACGGGGCCAACATGAAGCGCTATTCGGAGGACAAGGACGGGCGCATCGTCACTCCCGAATTTTCAAAAATTAAAAGCAAAGTTCTGGCCGACTACCTGACCGACGCCGCCCAGACGAAGGCCAAACAGGCCGGCGAAGACGTGGCGATGAAGATTTACGAGTCCGGCGCGAAGATGGGGTCTGCCGAACTTAAAAAACTGCTTGCCGACATGAAGATTGAGCCCAAGAAAATCGGGGATATCCGCATGACGGACGAGGCGCTTCCAAAGGACTTTCCCGCGCAGGTCGCCGCCGCCGCGATGCGCCTGACGACCGACCAGTTCTATTCCGATCCGATTCTCACGGACGACGGAATATGGATTGTTCTGATATCCAAGAGGCTGGATTCGTATTTGCCGACTTTCGAGCAGGTGAAGCAGAAGGTTGAAAAGGATTTTATAGCCTCGGAAAAGCGCAGGCTGTTCAACGAGAAGGCCGCGTCGCTTTCGGAGTCTTTGCGCAAGGCTGCCGCGGAGGGCAAGGATTTTGCGGCCGCCGCGAAGTCCGGCGGGGCGGCGGTTTCCGAACTTAACGGCTTTTCGCTCTCGAAGCCCGACGTTTCCGACTATCAAACCCTTTCGCTTCTGCGCGACCAGCTTCCGCGCATGAAGGCCGGCTCCGTTTCCGAACCACAGACGGTCGGAGGCAAGGCGTACATCGTGTTTGCCAAGAAAGTCGAACAGCCTGCGGTTGCGGAAAATTCAAAGGAATTTGCGGAAATATCGAAGAGCGCGCGGGAGTCCATGGGGACGCTCGGAGCTTCTTCGGTTGTCGGTTCAAAAATCTCCGAAGTTATGAGGGAGGAACCCGAAGAATAATCGAGGATTTGGCCGGATAAGCCGGAGGTTTTGCGATTTAATCCGCCTGGCTTTTTATCGATAATTTAGTCGGTTTTCGGCGGCGGCGCTTTTTTGCGTTGCCGCCGATTTTCTTGATGTTTGGAGTTTTCTGTTTGGCGCCGTGCAATTTTTTTGTTTTGGAAAAATTTTTTCGGATTTAGGATTCGAATTGCGGCGCATTGCAAATCGCATAAAGGCGATGTGAAATGCGATGTATACTTGGGTCGCCGCCGCAAGTTATATCCACAACATCGCCTGGTTTTTTTGACGTTCTCAACGGGGGGTCATTACCCCCGGATTACAGCCTGCCGATGTAATTCGACCCCCGGCTACATGTTGCGCGCGTATTCGATGTGTACAATGAAGAAGTATATGCCGATGACAGGTTCGACCAAAGCCTGCAATTCCGCCGTCAGTTGATTTGTGAGGAAGGAGATGCAGGAGAAGTGGCATTGGAATGTGAACTTCATGCACGTAACTATCGGG
>QALA01000041.1 GCA_003343565.1 Verrucomicrobiota bacterium
AAATCCCAAGACGGATTTCATAGTGGATTTCAAAAAGTCGTTCAGATAAATTCATTCAGGGAAGTTTTCCGATGTCAAAACACAGTACCGGATACGACTACGTTCCCGACGGGGGGGAGCAAAAGGTCATAGGCGAGGGCGAGCTTTACTTTGCCGCGGCGGGCCTGGACCACGGCCACATATACGCGCAAACTATGGGGTTGATAAACGCCGGCGCCGTGTGCAAGAGCGTTTACGATCCGGATCCCGAAAAGGTCGCTGCCTTTCTCAAACGCTTTCCCGGAGTGCCGGTTGCGGGCAGTTTTGACGAGATACTGTCGGATCCGGACATAAAGCTTGTGGCCAATGCCGGCATACCGGCGCGCCGCTTTGAGGTCGGGGTTGCGGTCATGGAGAGCGGGAGGGATTTCTTTGTGGACAAGCCCCCGTTTACGACTCTCGAACAGCTGGAAGCCGCAAGGAAGCTTGCGGAGCGCACCGGGCGCAAATACATGCCGTACTACGCGGAGCGCATTCACAACGAGGCCGCCGAGAAGGCGGGCGAGCTTGTGAAGTCCGGCAGGATAGGGCGCGTGCTTCAGGTGACGATATTGGCGCCGCACAGGCTGTCGAAATCCGCGCGTCCGGATTGGTTCTTCGACAAGTCCGAATACGGCGGAATACTTTGCGACATAGGCTCGCACCAGTTCGAGCAGTTTTTGGAGTTTTCCGGCGCCGAGGGCGGAACGGTGGAGTACGCCAGAGTGGACAACATGAACAATCCCGACAAGCCCGAACTTGAGGATTTTGGCGAGGCCGTCGTGCGTTTGGACAACGGGGCTTCGGGTTTTTGCCGGGTAGATTGGTTTACTCCGGACGGGCTTCCGGTCTGGGGGGACGGCCGCACGTTTATAATGGGAACGCGCGGATATATTGAAATACGCAAATATATAGACTATTCGCGCGAGGGCAATCCGTCGCAGGTTCTCTACGTGACCGACGCCGGCGGAACGGAGCGCATGGAATGCTTGGGAACGGGATTTGCATTCTTCGGCAAATTCGTATTGGACGTTCTCAACAGGACGGATAACGCAATGACGCAAAGGCACGCGTTTGCTGCTGCCGAGCTCGCGCTCAAGGCGCAGGCGAAGGCCGACGCCGCAAGGCGGGCCGAACGCGGCCGTTAGCGAAAAAAACGCGCGGAATTTTTTTTCGGAAAATTTTTACAGACAGCAAAAATAAACATCGGGGAAACGAATATGTCAGAGATACTGAACAATCCGCAGTTGGAGAGCCAACGCAAACAGATAGTGGCGGCAAAGGCCAGGGGCGTGCTTCCGACGCTTGCCGTATTTGCAAAATTTTCCGGTCCGGGGTGGCTTCAGAGCGCGACGACGCTTGGGGGAGGCTCGCTGGCGTCGGCGTTGTATTTGGGGGTTTTGGGCGGATTCGGCTTCATGTGGCTTCAGCCGTTCGCGATGATATTGGGAATAATAATGCTGGGGGCGATATCCTACGTGACGCTGTCGGTTTCCGACAGGCCGATGAACGAGATAAACCGCCAGATAAGCCCGATACTCGGCTACGGCTGGGCGATAGGCTCCATGATTGCCTGCTTTGTGTTCGCAATGCCGCAGTTCGCATTGGGGGTTGCGGCGATCACGCAGAATATCGCGACATTCGGAGAGGTTTCAAAGGCTGTCGAAGTGGCCATAACCGCGGTGCTGTTTGCGATTGCGATGCTTATGGTTGCCATGTACGCGTCGGGCGGCGGCGGCGTGAAGATTTTTGAGATGCTCATAAAGCTTTCGGTTGCGGCGATAGTGATATGCTTCTTCGGCGTGGTCATATGCCTGACGGTGGGCGGAAAGATTGAGTGGTCGCGCGTTTGGGAGGGCTTCATACCGAACTTTTCGGTTCTTTCGGTCCCGTCGGAAGACTTCATGGAATACATATCGCTTTTGGACAAAGCCGGAAGGGACTTTTGGTCGGAGATGATTGTCAGCCAGCAGAGGTCGGTCGTAATTAGCGCGGCGGCGATGGCCGTGGGCATAAACATGACATTTCTGTTTCCGTACTCGATGCTGAAGAAGGGGTGGAACAAGGATTTTCGCGAGCTTGCCATTTTCGATTTGGCCACGGGATTGTTCATACCGTTTTTGCTGGCGACATCGTGCATAGTGGTTGCGTCGGCGTCGCAGTTTCACGCGAAGCCCGCCGAGGGGCTTGCCATATCGACGGTGGTTGACGGAAAGCTGTCCTATGCGGTAGTTGACGGCAAGAGCGTGGTTCCGGCGGCAAACCTTGTGAAGCCCTACATGGCGCTTTTGGACGAGCGCATATCGAGCTCGATGGGCGCGGAAAAATTCGCCGCGCTGACTCCCGCGCAGAAGGACGCCGCGCGCAACGCGCTCTCGATAAACGAGCGCAATCTGGCCGCGATGCTCGTCAAGCGCGACGCCTCCAATCTCTCCGAAACCCTCGTTCCGCTTGTCGGCGACAGCGTGGCCCGCTACGTGTTCGGCTTCGGAGTTCTCGGAATGGCCATGAACGCGATATTGATGAACATGCTTATATGCGGACTTTGCTTTTCTGAAATTATAGGCAAGAGCGGGGCCAAGTGGAATATGCTCGGTTCCTCGATGATAGTTGTCAGCGCGATTGTCTCGATATTCTTTGCCGGCGCGAGAATGTGGCTCGTCATATACGCGGGCGTTATGGCGATGGTTTTGCTGCCGATAGCCTACGGAGCGTTCCTTGTGATAATGAACAGCGGAAGAATTTTGAAGGACTCCAAGCCGCGCGGCGCATCGCGCGTTGTTTGGAACGTTCTTATGGGGTGCTCGGTCGCCGCCAGCTCGGTGGCGAGTTTGTGGGTGCTTTGGAACAAGCTTGGCATATGGGGGCCGCTTCTGTTTGCGGCGTTTCTTCTGATAGTGGCGGCGAGTTATTTTCGCTTGGCGTCGCGCAGGGCGCGCGGGGCCGAGTAGGCCGCGGCGCGTTTTTGCCGCGGCAAGCGCAATAGGGGCAAATATGAAAAATCTATTCGACATTTCTCAAAAGACGATAGTCGTCACTGGGGCTACGGGCGTTTTGGCCGGGGGCACGGCGCGTTACCTTGCCGAGTGCGGGGCGCGCGTGGCGTTTCTTGGGCGCAACGCCGAGAAGCTTTCCGAAGCCGAGGAATTCGGCGCGCGCAACGGGCTGCAAGTAATGGCGCTCGAATGCGACGTGCTCGACAGGGCGGCGCTTGAGAGGGCGCAAAAGGCGGTGGAGTCCAAGTGGGGCGACATTGACGTGCTCGTGAACGGGGCGGGCGGCAACCGTCCCGGCGCGGTTGTCGCGCCGGAGGCGTCGTTCTTCGATCTCGACGTGAATGCGTGGAGCGAAGTGCTCGACATCAATCTGCGCGGGACGATTCTGCCGACGCTGGTGTTTTGCAAATGTTTTGAGCGCACGCGGAGCGGCTGCATAGTGAACTTTTCGTCGATGACGGCGCAGTCTGCCGTCACGCGGGTGTTCGGCTATTCCAACGCGAAGGCCGCGATTGACAACCTTACGAAATGGCTCTCCGCGGAACTCGGCAAAAAGCTGGGCGACGGAGTCCGCGTCAATGCGGTTGCTCCGGGATTTTTTATCAGCCGGCAGAATAGGACGCTGCTGACAAATCCCGACGGCACCCTCACTCCGCGCGGAAACGACATCGTAAGAAAAACTCCTTTCGGGCGTTTCGGCGAGGCGGAGGAAGTGTTCGGAGCCGTGCATTTTCTCTGTTCGGACGCCTCCAAGTTCGTCACGGGCGCGGTGATTGCAATCGACGGCGGCTTTTCCGCCTTTTCCGGCGTGTAAATGCGAATGTCGAACGGTATTTGGCTGTATGGAAATATTGAGAGAAGGTTTTAGGTGGTACGGGGATTCGGATCCCGTCCCCCTTTCGCACATAGCTCAGAGCGGAGCAAAGAGCGTATTCTCATCGCTCCACCACATACCTTACGGCGAGGTTTGGAGCGTGGAGGAGATAAGACGGCATCAGGATAAGGTTCGCCCCTACGGACTTGAGTGGGACGTGGTCGAGTCCGTTCCGGTTTCGGAGGACATAAAGCTGCGAACGGGAGACTTCCGCCGCCACTTGGACAACTACAAGCAGACGATACGCAATCTGGCGGAGTGCGGAATAAGGAAGATAATCTACAACTTCATGCCGGTGCTCGACTGGATTCGGACGGATTTGCACTATCTGCTGCCGGACGGATCCCGCTGCCTGCGCTTTGATCCCGCGCAATTTGCGGCGTTTGAGATATACATGCTCAAGCGTCCGGGGGCGGAGGCGGACTATTCGCCGGAACAGCTTGAATCGGCAAAAGAGTTCTTCGATTCGCTTTCCGAGGAGGGAAGGCGCGATTTTGAACGCTCCATAATAGACGTGTTTCCGGGCTGCAAGATGGGTTTGGAAATAGGGGACGTGCGCAAGATGCTGTCCAGATACGACGGCGTCGACGCGGCCAAACTCAAGGAACATCTGCACCTTTTTTTGGGCGAGGTCTGTCCCGTGGCCGAGGAGTGCGGGAGCGTAATGGCGATCCACCCCGACGATCCGCCGTTCGACGTGCTGGGTCTGCCGCGCATAGCTTCGCGGCTTGAGGATTTTCTCGAAATGTTCGAGCGCACTCCGTCGAAGGCGAATACGGTGTGCTTTTGCACGGGTTCGCTAAGCGCGGGCGGCCGCAACGACATCGCCGCAATGGCCCGCGCCCTTTCCGACAGAATCCGCATAGCCCATTTGCGCAGCACCCAGACGAATCCGGACGGGAGCTTTTTCGAGGCCGGTCATCTTGAGGGGGCGGTGCCGATGCCGCAAGTGGTTTGGACGCTCCTGAATATACAGGCCAAAAATTTGGCCGACGGCGGGGACAAAATCGTGTTCCGTCCCGACCACGGGCGGGATATGGCGGACGACCTCTCGAAGCCGCCCACGCCTAATCCGGGATATTCCTATATCGGGCGCATGAAGGGGCTGGCCGAGATACGCGGTTTGGAGCGCGGACTGATTGCGGCGAATTGCGAGGGGCTCAAGTAGAGCGCGCGGCGATGGGCGCATTTTCGGCTGGCGTTGCGGGCGAATGCTATTGAAAGCGCTCCGCATGGGGGACGCGGCGCGCCTGCGGGCGTCAGTGCGGCGCGTTTGCCGGGCGGCGGACTTTCCGGAATCGGGCGGGGCCTTCAGCGCGAAACTTGACGGAGCCGCAAACCCGGCGGGGCGGAAGTTCTGTCGGGATTTTGCAGATGCGCCAAGCGGAATCCGCCAATTGGGGAGAGTCTGCCAAGCGGAGGTTTTACTGTTTTTGAAAATGCGGAAATGGAACACAAGCCAACAGTCTTTGTGAGTTCGGACTACCGGTATGTGTGCGATACCTGCGAGCCGCTCAAGCGCGGAATATCGCGCGGCGAAATAGCGTGGGTGGGCTTTCGGCGCGGACTTTATCCGGGGTGCGAGTTCGCCTCGGAGGAGTTGGAGGGCGTCCGCCTGTGCGCCTATTGGGATTCGCGCCGCCGGCAGACGTGGAAGCTTCCGTACCACAGAAATGAGGGGCTTGAGATAGGTTTTGTTTCCAGGGGGTCGGCGGAGTTTTCCGCGGACAGGCAGGGCGGGAAATACGACGTGCTTACGCCCGAATGCGTCGCAGTGACAAAGCCCTGGCAGGAGCATTCTGTGGGCAACCCGTTTCTGGGGGCGTGCAAGATGTTCTTTCTGATAATCGACTTCGGGGTGCGCCGCCCCAATCAGGATTGGGAGTGGCCGTCGTGGATTTCTCTCGGAAAGGCGGACAGGTTTGAATTTTCGCGCCGCATGCAGAATATGGGGGAGTCGATATTCAAGTCCAGTCCGGAAATGCGCGGGGTGTTTGCGCGCATCGGGAAAATACTCGACTTTGGTTCGCCGGAGTCTTGCGTGTCGGAGCTGGCGGTGCTTTTCAACCGTCTGTTGTTGGAGCTGTTGAACGCGTTTCGCGGGGAGCAGGCCGAGTATTCGCAGTCGGCTCCCAACGAGAGCGTCGTCAGGTGTTTTATCGAACAGCTCGAAGCCCACTGCGCCGCTCCGTGGACTCTTGAGGATATGGCCGAGGACTGCGGGCTGAAGCCCACGCGCTTCACATATTATTGCCGCGTGCTCGCAAACGCGACGCCTATGGAATTGCTCAACGCGGCGAGATTGGAGCGGGCGAGAAAAATTTTGGACGGAGACGGCGGTCTCGGAAATTTGTCGATGACGGAGCTTGCGCTGTCTTGCGGATTTTCGTCCAGCCAGTATTTCTCCACAAAATTTCGCCAAAAGTTCGGCGTGTCTCCCCGCGACTACCGCGCCCGCAGTCTGCCCGATGCCGCGCGCGGGCGGGAGAAATCCGGAGTCGGCGCGCGTGTGAAAGGCGTTGCGAATGCGGGGGCTTGACGGGGATTTTTTTAGTCCGAAAAAGAGGCGAATTGAAACTCGCAAAGACAATGTGGAAATTTGGAATGGCGGGAGAGGCTGGCATTTTGTGATGTACCGCATCAAGATTTGGGGGGACAAATGTGTCGCATCGCAGGGCTTGGGGGGATAAAATCGGGCGTTTGAGTGTGACGCCCGTTTTTTTAAAGACTTTCGTGAAGGAGCGTTGCAAGGGATATTCGGAGAAGTTTCAAAGGGAGTAAAACTTTCGTTGTTAAGGGGGATAAAACTCCCGTTGAAACTTCCGTTAAAACTGGGAAACGAGCGCGCGGGGTTGCGGGTAATTAGGAGTTCTTTGACGGGCAATTCGTAGATGCCGTTGTCGGCGGCGCGGGAGATTTTCGGCTCGGCGTGGGTGAACCGTTCGTCCGACGCCGATTTAACTTTCCATTGCGCGGGCGCAGTTGCCGTCTCGCGCGGTATGTCATTATGCCCCGTACCCGTCTGCCGTTGAGGAACGAATATTTGTTGCGGGGGATTTTTATTTTTAATCCGCCGCCTGATCGCGGATATGGTATTTTTTTTCCCGGCGAGGGAGATATAGATATTTTATTCAAAAACTAAGGGCGGTTTCCCCGTCAAACGTTCGAGCTTTCCGGCGGATTATCGATTTGGATTGCGTTTTTTTCAACTAATTCCGGAAACTTCAACTGCCTACAAACCTTCCTGTTTTTGCGGTGTTCAGCGGATTTTTGCGGCATTCGACGCCTCCTCAAAACTTTTTTAGACAAATTGCCGATTGAGTTTTTTACAACGTTTTCGCTTATCCGTTTTTTCGGCGGGAATGCCTGCGATTTCGCCGGGAAGAGGAGGACGCGGATTTGAAAGGCGTCTCCTAAAAGTTAAAAAATTAAAACCGCGTCGGGCGGCGCAAGAGCCGCCTTCGGCAACCGAACGCTTTGCGCCGCTTCCGCAAGATGCCGGCGCGAAGCGTTCCGCAGTCGAGAAAAATCCCGGCCGACTGCGCGAATTTCGGGAGCGGAAAGTCCGCGCGGCTTGGCGGGGCGGAAAGCGCGCGCGAAAGATTTAAAATTATTCGCCCTTTGCTGCGGCCTCTAACAATTTTGCAAACTCCGGAATCTTTTTTTCGTAAACCCGCGCGGCCTCTTTCCGGGGGGATTTGAAGTGGGACTTTTTGCAGAATGCGGCTTCCAATTTATCCAAACTTTCGCCGCCTCCCCATTGCGCCGCGCGCATTGCGGCGCCGAGGGCGGCGGAATTTGCGGAGCCCGAAATTGTAAAAATTTCCGCGCCGAAAACGTCCGCAAGACACTGCGCCATCGCTTCGCTCTTGGACGCGCCTCCGGTGATGGTTATTCTGTCCGGCCTGCCGCCGAGCCTTTGGGCCTGCAAAAACATGTTGAAGCACTGCCCCTCTATGAACGCCCTCACTGCTTCGATTTTTTCGGGCGGCTTTTCAAATCCGAAAAACGCCGGCGCGCTTGCGCGCAGCTTCGGCGAGGTTTCGTCGGCATAGAAGGGAAGTATGAATTTTGAATCCGCTTGGGGTGCGTACGATTCAAAAGAGCCGTCGAAAAAATCCCAGTCGATTCCGAGCGAATTTTTGAGCCGCTCTCTGGCCAGCGAGCCGTTTCTGAAGCAGACAAGGCCCATGAATCCCCCCGACGGATTGCCGAATATGTGGGCGTTTTCGGCCGCGGAAAATTTTTCGAGCGCGCAGAAGAACGTGTCGCTCGTTCCGAGGCTGACCGTCGCGCGCCCCGCCGCCGAGTCGCCGGAGCCGACCAAACTTGACGGATTGTCCCCCGTAAATACGGCGACTTTCACCCCTTTTGAAAAGCCGTATTTCTTTTGGAAATATTCGCAGACGCAACCCGCGACGGTCGATGAAGGGACGAGTTTCGGGAGCTTTTCGCCCGCATTTGGAGCGCACGCGCCCAGCATGTCGGCGTCCCATGAGAGCGAGCGCAGATTCATCAAGTTCATGCCCGCGCCGTCGCCGAAATCGATTGGTGCGTCGGAACCGCAAAGCGCGGAGCATAGGAACGAGGAATTTAAATGTATCCGGCGCGTGGCGCGCCAAACGTCCGGTTCGCGCTTGAAAATTTTTCTCATTTGCGCGCCCGTGAAGCGTTCGGTCATGACGGAGCCGGTTTTTTGCAGCACGCGTTCGCAGCCTCCGGCCGCGTCCGCCATTTCCGCGCATTCCTCTTTCGTTGAGGCGTCCAGCCAGATGGGGGAGCGCGTTCTGCTAAGGTGCGGCCGCAAGTTTTGGGAAAGCGATTTCGACGGGTCGAGGCGGCAAAAGGCGTCCGGGGAATTGAGCCACACGCTTGCATGCTGCTGACCGTCGCCGCTTACCGAAACAACTTCCGCAAGATTTGTCCTGCGCGCGAGCTTTTGCATCAGCATGTCGAGAGCGTCGAGCCACATTAGCGGATAGGACCACACTTCCAGCGGATTTTTCTCCTCCTCCGCCGCGCCCGCAACGGTGCCGTATTGCGGCAGTTCACGCTCGAAATTGACGCTCTCGCACAGCGTGCGCTCCGGGCGTTCGGCGTCTATAAGAACCGCCGACATCGACTGCGTGCTCGCGTCTATTCCCAAGTGCAGGGCCATGGCGTCAGTTTTGGGCAAGTATTCTTTCGGCGGCCTTGCGGTGCGCTTCGTCCGCATTTTGAAAAGATTTTTTCAGCGCGTCTGCGGCGGAATTTTTGGCGGCGTCGCTTGCGCGCTTCATCGCATCGGACAGAATTTTTACCGCGTCGGGGAGGTCGGAATTTTTTATTTGAGCAAAGCGCGGGCAGAGCTTTTCGAGGGTTTTGTCCGAGGCGCAATTTTGCAGGGCGTCTGCGGCGAATTTGTCGAACTTGGAATTTGGGCTTTCAAAGCGGGCTTCAAGCAGCGCGGCTTCCGCCTCCGAGCAGCGGCGTATTTGCGCCGCGCGCGCGCCAAGCCTTTTTCTTTCCTTAACGAGGCCTATTATCGTTTTTTCGGGATTGCGCGCGGTCGCCAGCGCGAGGGCCAATTCCTCAAAATGCTTCGGGAACTCTTCGGCCAGGCGCGCGATTTTCTCCGCGCCCTCTCCGTTTTTGAAATCCAATCTGGCAAGCGCGAACGATTGCGCCGCGGCGACACGTTCGTTTTTTGGGCGGTATTGCATCGCGAATTTTTTGAACGCTTCGTTTTCGGCGGCGACTCTGAAAATTCTTGCCTTCCGCCTGTCGTCGAGCGAATCGAAATCGGCAAAGAACGCTTCGTCGAATTCCTCGAATCCGGGCTGCGGGCGGGTTTGCAGCCAAAGCGCGGTCTTTGCAGCCGCGCAGTTTTTGGCCGCCAGCGCGCGCAGGTCTTTTTCGCTCTGCGGCGTTGCGTACTCCGCAAGCGCGAGAACCGCGGCGGGGCAGGCGTCGCCCTCCCTGTGCGCGATTTCGGCAATGCGCGAATAGGCGGCCGCGCTTTTCATCTTTCCGAGCGAATATATTATACCGTCGCGCAGCCTTGCGCTTTTCGCATTGTCCAGCGCGCCGATAAGCTCCTTCTCGGCTCCGAGCTTTTCCAGCCTCATTCGCGCGTCGTCCGCCGCGCGTTCGTCCGCGCCGGATAGAAGTTTGACATATTCGCTCGTGTCGCCGCCGAACGCCGCCGCCGACATTGCCCAAACCGAGACTACCGACAAAATAAATCTTTTCATACTCTTATGCTCCCAAAAAATACGGCGATCTGCGCGCGCGCGACACCATTGCCGCGGCCGCCGCGTTGTTTGTGACCCGTTCGGCTTTCGGATCCCATGCCACATGCGCTTTCAAACGGCGCGCCATGGACATCAGGTGGCATACCGTCGCGCTTCTGTGCCCTATTTCGGCGGTGCAGATGTTTGTCTTTCCGAAGCGGATTGCGTCTATAAAGTCCCTGCGGTGGTCGTTCGAGACCTGGAGACGCACGTCTCCGGAAGAGAGCGCGAGCGACGCCAGCCTCGGCGGATTCGACTCTATCCTTCCCCCGCGGCTCACCCATAATTCGCCCTCGTCGCCGACGAAGTGTATCATGTGCGATTTTTTTATCGGGGCGTTTACAAACACGGTGGGGCCGCCCTTGTAGCGGTAGTGGCGGAAGGGGGAACCGTCGGCGTTTTCCGGATAGAAATCCTGCGGACCGGAATCGTCCATGCCGAGCGCCCATTGGATTATGTCGAAGTGGTGCGCCCCCCAGTCGCCCTCCTTTCGCGCGCCGTATTCGTAAAAGCACCGCCAGCCGCTCCCGTAGTTGCCGAGCACCCTGAATCTATTGTACGGCCGCCACGGAGTCTGGCCGAGCCACATGTCGTAGTCGAATCCTTCGGGAATCGGCTCTTCCTTGAGGTCTTTCGGCTCCGGCGGAAATGCGCCTATGGAGGTTTCGATTGTATGCACTGTGCCCAAGTAGCCGTTTCGCACGAGCTCGGCCGCCTTTCTGAATGCCCGTTCGCTGCGCTGTTGCGAGCCGACCTGAAGGACCGTGCCGTTTTTCTTTACGGCGTCCGCCAGAATCCTTCCCTCTTCGATAGTCAGGCTCATCGGCTTTTCGACGTACACCGCCTTGCCCGCTTCAACCGCCTTTAGAGCGATTGCGACATGCCAGTGGTCGGGCGTGCAGATCGCTACCGCGTCGATGTCGTCGCGCGCGATTATCTCGTGGAAATCGGCGTAGGCGTCGGCGGGTTTGAAGCCGATATTTTTTCGGTTTTTCGTTATTTCGTCGACCTGCGCGCGCGCGGCTTCCAGCCTGCCTTTATGCACGTCGCAGACGGCCAGCACGCGGGTTGAGGCGGCGCCTGCAAAGTACTTTCTGTGCCCCTCCGAGATTAGTCCGTTTCCGATGACCGCCATGTTGATTGTCTGGCTCGGCGCAATTCCTCCGCCCATGCCGAGGATTCTCGAAGGCACAATCTGGACGGCGAGGGCCAGGCCTGCCGAACTCTTTAGAAAACTCCTTCTGCTTATGCGGGATTTTGTTTTCATGGTATTATTCATTGTCTTATTTGAAGGGGTTTTCGCCGGGGTAGGGCAGGGGCGATGGAACGTATATTTCCGACACGCCCAGCAGCTTCAAGGCTTCGAAAAGCTCGTTTCCGCAATGGGAGAACGCTATTGCCGCGTGGTGGTGGAAGCGTCCCAGCAGGCAGTGGCGATAAAAGCGCATGAATCCCGGAACGTGGGCGATTCCCACGGAGCCGAAAGTTCCCGGATTGAGGTCGAGAAACGAGCCCTCGCATATGTACGCGCGCAATCCGTCGCCGGCTCCGTGTATTTGAAAGAGCGTTATGTCGGAGGCCTTTATCGCGCCTTCGAGCGTTCCCCTTGTGACGTCCGGCTTTTTTCCCGGCTCCATCAGCCTGGACATTATGAGCTGGTGGCATACGCGCGGATAGTTCAAAAATTTCGCCGGCACATTGCCGCAGTGGAACAGCCCTATCGCGTCTTCGGGGGCGATTCCCGGAGCGTTGCAAAGCATTTCCGGCGGAATTGTGTGGTTGATGTCCAGCATTGTAGCCGCGTCGTTTGAGGCGTATTGGCACATGAGTTCGGCGGCCGCCGAATATGCGTCGTTTTCGCAGGCGACGGGAAAGCCGCGCTGCGTCAGGCGGGCGTTGATAAAGCAGGGGACGTGTTTTGAAAATTCCTCCTGGCGCGTCCAGCATTGCGTCGCCGCCGCGGACAGCCTCTTGGACTCGCGCAGATCCAGCAGGGCGCGCTCGTAAACGGCGAGCCGCTCGGCAAGGCTTCCGTCCCCGACCCCTTCGGTCGAGGATATTTCGTCCAGCGCCTCTTTTGCCGAACCTGCGCCGGCTTCGCGCACGCGCGCTATCTGCGCTTCCAAGTCGAACAGTCCCATCTCCTCGACCTCCACGCCTATCGACGCGAGCGAGGCGACGTTGTAATTGCAGCTTTCAAAATCCCGCGGGCGCGGCCCGAACAGCCCTATCGTCGCATTCGATATCCCCTTCAGAATTTTTACGATTCTTGAAAATCTCAATATTTCCTCCGCGCCCCTCTTTGCGCCAACCAGCGGATTTGCCGGAATGTAGGCGCGCGCGAGCGTCCCCCTGTTGGCCATTGCAAGCGACGCGCTAATCAGGCCGCAAAGGGCGTCTCCGCGCGCCGACTCTATCGATTGCGCGCTTTCCTCGGCTGCCGCAAGCAGCATTATCGGGCCGCCGAAAGCCTTTGCAAAGTTGGCGTCCTCTATTTCCGGCGAGAAGTTTCCGAGGTACAATACCGCCGCGTCGCACCCGCTTTTCTTCAGGCTGTCGGCCGCATTGAAGGCGTCGTCTTTCGACTCTATGACCGCGCATCTGCCCTCCGGAACGCATGCCTTCACGCCCAAAGTTTCAAGCTCTCCTATCAGCCGCGCGGCGCGCCTTTCGGAAAGTTCGCGCGGAAAGCAGTTGCGCGACGCGCTTACCAATCCGATTTTTACGTCGGGAGAAAATTTGTCCAATTCCAGATACATTCGCCTATCCTTCCGTTGAGATTTTTCAAAGTTTTGCGCCGTCAACGCGACATGAACATGAATGTCCGCACCGTTTTTCGGACACTGGCAGTTTAGCGTAAAATTTTGAAAAAGTCTTTAAAAATCTTTCATTGAAAGAATTTGAACTTTGCGCGCCGGACGAAGTCCGACAATTTGCCGCGTCCGCAATCGCCTGCGTTTTGTATTTAATTGGGCGGTTTGCCGGGGCGGTATTCGGGGGTGGGGTGCGCGAAAATGGCGGGAGGCTTCGGAATGTCTTAAGGATTGCGGCGGGCTGGGAATATCTGTGTCGGGCCTAAGAATATTTTTTTGCTTTCCGCCGCGAATGGAGCATGGAATTTAAGCGGCTTTTTGGCTGGGGGGGGAGGAACTCCCGCCGGAGGTTCGCGCGCCGAGGAAGGGGCATTTCTAAAAAATTTCTTTCGCCCTTCGTTATTCGCAGAACGCCGAATTGCGCGCGCTCAAATGTCGGCGGGACGCGCTTGCAATGGGGGCGAAAAGACCGCAGGTCTGCCGTCCTGTATCGCTGTCGCGGCGGCGCGCGCAGTTGGCAAAAAATGTGCGGCGTATTAAATTTAAACCGCCCCTTTCAAGATAAAATTCTTTGCGGCGTTTCGGTTAAAATCGCCGCGGGATTCGGGCGTTTTTTACGAATCGGATTTATTTTTGCGGAACCGAATCTTCCGCCGAGTCCGACGGCGGAATGTCCGTGAATATGTCGACCCGTTTTGCGCGGGCGAATACGCGCGCGGCAGGAAGGCTTTGGCGGGAGCTGCGCGATTCCTCGATAACGCGGCGGAACGCGCGTTCCTTTTTCTCTCCCGTTATGGGGCAGAGTATGATTTTTGCGGCAAGCAGCGCGCGTTCGGTCATGCCCACTCTGCGCCCGCCGTTTTGCGGATTTGTCCATGCCGCGTATGGAGCGCGCGTTTTCTTTTGCGGAACTTTTGGAAATATCGAGGCCGTGTGCCCGTCGGCTCCCATTCCCAATACCGCGCAGTCGAATCGCGGCATTCCGTCCGGCGCAAGCGGGACGTTTTCCAGCGCGATCTTAGAGTAGCGGCGCGCCTCCGCCTCCGGAGAATTTTTCCCGTCGATTGCAAAAACGTTTTCGGGAGGTATTGCCAGAGGGGTTAGAAAAAGCCGATTCGCGTTTCCAAAGTTGCTCTCCGGAGATTCCGGCGGAACGCAGCGTTCGTCAACCCAGAAAAATCTCACTTTGGACCAGTCGGGCGCGGGAACTTTTCCCGACGCCAGGACGCGAAACAGCTCCGCCGCGCTGCCGCCGCCGGACAGGGCCAGAAAATACGCCTTCCGTCGGCTGCGGCATATGTCGCCAACGAGAGCGCGGGCCAGCGCGAGAAACGCGGATTCGCCGCCGCCTTTAAGGAAAATTCTCACGCGCGGCCGTCGAGATTGGAGGTTAGGGCGTTCGCCAGCGGGAGCGCGCACGAGGAGGCGGAGTGCTCCAGCTTCATATTTACGGCTTCGGCGGGGCCGTCGGAGCCGCAGGGATATAAGGCGGGTTTTGACGAACTGCTCTTCCAATGGGCGATTATGGGATCGACGAATTTCCAGCCGGCCTCCACGGCGTCGCTTCTGGCAAAGAGCGTGGAGTCTCCGGACATGGCGTCGAGAATCAGGCGCGAGTATGCGTCCGGCAGCGTCACGTCCGCGAGGGAAGAGTAGTTGAAGTCCATGGAAACCTGCGTTGCGCTGAAGGATTTTCCCGGAATCTTGAGGGCGAATTTGAGCGAGATTCCCTCGTCGGGCTGTATTATGACCGACAGCTTGTTGCGCATGTTTTCCCCGCACAATCCGGAAAATAGGGCGTGCGGGGCGGGCTTGAAGTTGACGGATATTTCGGAGCGCTTTTGCGAGAGCCTCTTGCCGGTGTAAAAGTAGAACGGCACTCCGCTCCACCGGCGGTTGTCTATAAAAGCCTTCATTGCCACGTAGGTCTCGACGGCCGAGTCTTTGGCGACATTCGGTTCGTCCGCATATGCCGCCGTCTGCTTGCCGTTGCACATTCCGCCGGCGTACTGGCCGCGAACAGTGTTCTTTTCCACCGCGGCGGCGTCCATCGGGCGCAGGCAGGAGAGGACTTTTGCCATCTCGTCCCTTATGGAGTCGGCGCTGAGATTTGCCGGGCACTCCATGGCCACGAATGTCATGAGCTCCAGCAGGTGGTTTTGAATCATGTCGCGCATGGCTCCGGCGGATTCGTAATACGCGCCGCGCTTCTCGACCCCGACCGTCTCGGAAACGCTTATCTCGACGGACTCTATGTGGTCCCTGTTCCAGATGGGCTCGAAAATCTCGTTTGAAAAGCGCAGCACGAGAATGTTTTGCACGGTCTCTTTGCCGAGGTAGTGGTCTATTCTGAAAATGCGCTCTTCCGGAAACGCGGAATTCAGCTTTGCGTTTAGCATGCGCGCGCTTTTCAGGTCGGAGCCGAACGGCTTTTCGACGATTATCGAAGATTTTTTGTCTGCAAGTCCCGACGCTTTGAGCCCGTCGACAATGGTCGGATACGCCGACGGCGGAGTTCCGAGATAGAATAGAGCGCGCCCGCCTGCGCCGGAGAGGGCGCGCACGCGCTCGAGCTCGCCGGCCAAAGAGCCGTAGGAATGCGCGTCGGAGGAGTCGAACGAAAAGTATTCTACGAGCCGAAAAAACTCCTCCAGCTTTTCGGCGCACTCGCGCGCGGCCGCGCCTGAGTCCAACATTTCCAGCATGCGAGTGCGCGCGAATTCTCCGGTCGAGATTTTCGTCCTCCCGACGCACAGGACGCGGAATTTCTCCGGAAGCAGCCCGCGAAGAAACAGTTGAAAAAGCGCCGGAAGCAGCTTGCGCTTGGAGAGGTCGCCGGACGCTCCGAATATGGTTAAAATTTGGTTTTCTGGACGTCGCATATATAGCCTGTTTCCGCGGTTTATTCCCCGTTTTTTTCCGCCTCCAGACAGGCCCAGTCCGTGTGGAAAAACTTCCCGCGCGGGCTGTCGATTCTCTCGTAGGTGTGCGCGCCGAAATAGTCGCGCTGGGCCTGTATTAGGCCGGCCGACGAATGCAGCGTTCTCATGGAGTCGAAATCCGACAGCGCCGCCGCCATGCAGGGGACGGGACAGCCGCGCTCCATTGCCAGGCACGCCGCCTTGCGAAGCCGCTCGATTCCCCCGCGCATCGCGTCGGCAAAGTAGCCGTCGAAAATCATGTTTTCAAGCTCCGCGTCGGATTCGTACGCCCGCGCGATTCTATCCAGAAAAACCGAGCGGATTATGCTTCCGTTTCTCCACACCCTCGCAACGGCCGCCAGATCCAAATTCCATTTCCTCTCCATCGACACGCTCCGCATCAGCGAAAAACCCTGCGCGTAGGACATTATCTTCGACGCATAGAGCGCGTCCTCAATGTCGCTGGGGGAAATCTTCGCGGCCGAATCGGGCGCCGAGGCATCGGGATACAATTTTGCCGCCTTTTCGCGCTCCTGCAAGCGCGCCGAGGCGAAGCGCGCAAAAACCGCCTGCGCTATAAGCCCGAACGGCACGTTCTCGTCGACGGCCGTTTTCAGCGCGAGCTTTCCCGTTCCCTTTTGCGAGGCGCAGTCTAAAATTTTATCGACTATGTATCCGCCGTCTGGCGCCTTCGCCGAAAGTATCTTCGAGGTTATTTCGAGCAGATAGCCGCCCAACTTTCCGCGGTTCCACTCTCCGAAGATGCCGGAGATTTCCCCGTTGTCCAGCCCCGCGCACTTCCTCAGAATGAAGTAGGCCTCGCCGATTAGCTGCATGTCGCCGTACTCTATCGCGTTGTGGACGGTCTTTACGAAGTGCCCGGATCCCTCCGGTCCCGTCCATAGGCAGCACGGGGCGCCGTCGTCGGCCCTGGCGGCTATTGCGAGAAATATTTTCCCTATTTCCTCCCACGCCCGCGCCGAACCCGACGCCATAATCGACGGCCCGTTGAGCGCGCCTTGCTCCCCTCCGGATACTCCCATGCCGACGTACAAAAGGCCCTTTTCCTCCAGCAGCTTCAGCCGCCGATACGTGTCTTGAAAGTCCGAATTGCCGCCGTCTATTATTATGTCCGATTTCGACAGCATCGGTATAAGCTCTCCGATCACTTCGTCCACCGCCGCGCCCGCCTTGACCATCAGCAGTATTTTTCGCGGCTTGGAGAGCGACTGGACGAACTTTTCCAGATTGTCCGTCGCAAAAAAGTTCGACTTGCCGAACTTGCTTTCAAACGCC
>QALA01000006.1 GCA_003343565.1 Verrucomicrobiota bacterium
CAGATGAAATGATTGTCAACGGGGAGACGCTGGAGCTCTCCCACATTACGCGGCCGAAAGTCGCCAAATATTCAACCGGCGGCGTGGGGGACAAGACCTCGATGATTCTTTCGGCAATAGGGGCGGCGTGCGGGGTTGTCGTTCCCGGAATGTCCAGCCCGGACGAGGATTTCGTCCTCACGGTGCATGACAAGCTTTCCTCAATTCCGTCGTTTAAGACAAAGTTGTCGCTGGACGACTTCCAGAAACAGCTTGGCAAGGTCGGCTGCGCGATCTGCGAGCACGACAACCGCATATCGCCGGTCGATGAAAAGATTTTCAAAATGCGCCAGGCCACGGCGACGATTCCGAGTTTGCCGCTGATAACCGCAAGCGTGCTCAGCAAGAAGTTTGCCGTGGGCGCGGACGGGCTTGTGGTGGACGTGAAATGGGGCAACGGATCCTTCCTGCGCGACATCGAGCAGGCAAAGCAGCTTGCCCGCACCATTACGCGCGTGGCCAGAGTCATGAAGCACCGGTGCGTCGCGCTTGTGACGGACATGAACCAGCCGTTGGGCAATTCTGTGGGCATGGGTCTTGAGGTCTTGGAGACTCTCGACTTCCTGCGCGGAAAGGGAACCGAGGACATGAAGGAAATCGTGCTCAAACTCGGAATGGAGATTTTGAGGCTCGCAGGGGTCGCCGGTTCGACGCTTTCGGCGAAGCAGTCGGTGGAGCGCGCCATAGAGGACGGCTCTGCATACAGAAAGTTCTTGGAGATGGTCAGGGCGCAGGGCGGCAACGCCCCGTGGCTTGAGGATCCGTCCAAGTATCCGATGCCCAAGCACGTCAGGAAGCTGTCGGCCCCCAAGCGCGGATACGTGCACAACATAAATGCCGGAATGATAGCGCGCGGCGTGCAGATTCTGTCGTCCACGGCCTCCGGAAAGGTCGATCCCTATGTGGGGGTCACCGACGTGAAGAAGGTCGGCACGCAGGTCAAACAGGGCGAACCCCTCCTGATGATACACTACAATGACGAGACGAATCTCGACGCGGCGATAGATTACCTTCGCAACGCCTATCGGCTTGCGCCCCGCCGCCCGAATCCTCCGGCCATTGTCGTAGAGCGCGTGGCATAGCCGCCGCGCTCGAAGTGCGCAAAAGTTCGAAACGCGCTAAATGCCGCTCAAAAGCGGCGATGCGCCTTTTGCCGGGCCGCTGTGAAAGCTTTGTATTTTGAATGCGGCGCACGGCGTGCGGCAAACCGATTTGACGATTCCGCCTTTGGGCAATCCGCGTTTTTAATTGGCGTTCGGCCGTTGCAGGGAATGTTGCGCCCGTTTATTTTTGCCAAACAAAAGCCGATAGCGACAGCGTCGGGAGTCGGCTCTAACAGTGCGAATCGCGGTGCGGCCGACATGGTGATGGCGGCGTTTCGACAACAAAATTTCGATGCAGCCAATATGCGGATTGCGACATGCCGCCAAAATCGCAGCGCGGCCGGCATGCGGGATTAGCGGGGCTTTGCGCATTTTTCATGTTCGTCGCATTTGTCGATTCGTCGCATTCGTTGCGAATGATGCGAGCGGAGCGAATGATAAACGGCGCGAGCGGCGCGCGGGGAAGTCGGGGCGGCTTTAATTTTTCGGAGCGGCTTCAATATCGAGCTTTTCGGGATCGTAGGCGACTTTGCCCTGGTCGATTGCCGCGCGATAGTAGGCCTCAAGCTCTTGGAATTTCTCAAACCGCTTTGTGCGCCACGCGTCGATGGGCTGGCCTACAAATCCCTCCATGTCTGCGCGCGGGCGCTTTTTCAGGCGTTCCGCGCCCGCCTTTATTATTTCGAGAACGCGCTTGTATTCGGGCGAGTCCGGCTTCATGGCGTCGAGCACGTCGGAACATTCCGGGCGGGCGAACGATACAAGTTCGGTCTTGTACTGCTGCGAAGTGATCCAGCTTTTTACGGGAAAGTCCTTGCGTCCGGAGAGCTTGGCGATTTCGGCCAGTTCCGCGTAGGTCAGCGGCGAACGCCCGCCGAGATTTCGCGGATACGCGCTGTCGTGCGACGGGTAGTAGGGGGCGTTCAGGTCTATCCAGAGCCGCACGATGTCGGCCTTGTCCTTCGGGACTTTTACGTCGCTGTGTTTCCCGTCGATAAGCAGCATAAGCAGGCTCTTTTTCGCGCCCCACACGTTGGCCTCCTGCACCGCGTTCGGCCCCGCGCCGATTGCGCTTATGCGGTTGTTGTTGCAAAGTTCGAGATACGATTTGTTGAATATCAGCCCGCGGTCTCCGGCCAGATTCAGTCCGGTATTGTTGCCGTAGTCGTGGCATTCGATGCAGTATTTGTCAAAAATCGGCTGGACCATTTGGGCGTAATCGAACGGCTTGTCGCTCACGGAGCTTTTGACGAGCTTTTGAGGCGGCTTGCGAAGCGCCATCGACGGCTTTGTGAGCGTCGGCGGCGGAGAGTATCGGGATTCGTGGCAGCCTGTGCACGACGATATTTCTCCGGGCAGCACGACCAATCCGCTGCGCATCGTCTGAAGCATGTTCTTGTTCTTGTCGAGAGCCTGCAAGTATATGAATTTGTCGGACGGCACTTCAAAATAGGCCGAGCCGTCGGGTTCGACCTCCACGATTCCCATGTCGATTTTGATTGCGTAATCTTCGTAATTCATCGCCGGGGCCTGTTCGCCGTCGCTCGCCCAGCCGCCGCTGCTCCACGAAAGTTTCGGCGCGTTTTCAACCACGCGCAGATATTTTATGTCGCCCTTTTTTATGCCTTTCATGTGCGTCCCCTCGTAGACGTTCGAGACGTACACGAGGCTCTTGTCCGACGGCGAACCGCGCTGGTCGGCTATCAGCGCGGCCTTTCGCGGCTCCACGACCTTCGCGGAGAACACTCCGAAGTGTTCGGTCATATGGCGCACTTTGCGGTCGTCCTTTTCCGCCGCGTGAAGGGCGTCGTTTTCGTCGTCCTTTACCTGCGCGACAAGCTCTTCGGCGTCGGAGTTCAAATCCACCAGAAACAGCCCCATGCGCGCGCCCCTGTTGGGATTGGGAACTTCGGCAATGTATCTGGAGACCAAAATCAGGTTTTCCGACACGGGATAGGGGTCCTCGTACTTGAGCTTTATCTGCCACATGGCGTCTCCCCACATGTCGGTTTTTGATTTTTCGCGCCCGATTAGCTTGCGCGCCTCCTTCGGGTAGATTTTGAGCACGCTCTTTTCGCCCTCTATCCCGACGCTTCTGTCGATTATCGCAAGCGCGCCGTTGGGGCGGCCGTGGCACACGGAGAGTATTGCGACAACCTTGTTGCTCTCCGGCATCTGCATTCCGTCGAGCGACGGATTTGAAGTCTCCTGCCCCCAATAGAGCGCGTGGCGCGTCCCGTCCGGATTGCACGTCCACAACGCCTGCGCGCCGCCGAAATTCCTGTCGACGTACTCCCAGCGCGTATAGAGAATCCTGCCGTCGCGCATGAGGCTTGGGGCGTGTTCGAACTCTATCGAGTTCCCGATTTGCAGAATGTTGCCCCCGTCCGGATTCATTCGATACAGGTTGCACATTATGTGGCGGTTGCAGCCGCAGTATTTTGCCGCGCGCGTGGAGGAAAACACTATTTCTCCGCTCGGCAGGTACATGGGCTCCAGATCGGACGAATCTTTCAGGCGCGTCAGCTGGCGGAGTTTGCGATCGGGCAGGGAGATTTCGTAGATGTTGTAGCTGTCGGCCTTGTTCTTGCGCATGGAGAAGGCGAGCTTTTTCGCGTCGAGAGATATGTTGGCGTCGCGTATTACGCCCTCCGGCGCCTCCAGCAAAACCTCCTTTTTGGCGACTTTCCCGTCAGGGCCAAAATCGACGCGGACGAGCTGGGAACCGCCCGCGCTCTGGTCCCAAAGATTTTCAGTAATTTCGCCGTTTTGGCACATGGTGTCCGTGTTGTGGTGGCTTCTGGCGTATTGGCGGTGGGTGACGAACATTATGCTTTTGCCCGCCAATTTCGGCGAGTCGTAAACCTCAAGTTTTGGGCTTGCCTCGGCCGCGCTCAAGAGAAGCGCCGCGGCGGAGGCGATTGTCAGAATTTTTGCCGTCATAAAATCCTCCATCATTTTCCCGCACAGGCGGGTACGCAAACTAAGTAAAATTTTTTGCGGTCGTTTTTCAAGGCGAAAAATCATCGCGAACGCGGCGTTTTGCGGTTCCCAAGAATTTTGCGGTTTTCGAAAAGTTTGCAGTTTCCCAGTCATTGCAAGACGCAGCCGCTTTATCCCTCCCCTTCCTGCGGTTTTTGCGTAATCGACGCGTTGCGCCGAAGTTCGTTCGGCTTCGTATCACATCAAATCACATAACATAACATCGCGTCGTATCGCATCGCTTCGCTTCGAATTGCGCCGAAGTTTTTGCTTCCGAGTTAAAATCGGATATTTTTTACCGCGGCGTATCCTCCCAGCATTTCTTTTGCGTTCGCCGTTCGCCGGAATGCGGAGAATGCGCCTTTTTTCAAGGGTTAGCGGTCTGAGGAATGTCGAGGAAAGCTTTTTCTTTCGGCGAAGTTCTGCCGGCAGTTTTCCGCGTTGCGGATTCACCGGAATGCGGCCGCCCGGATTTTACCGCCTTCCTCCGTCCCGGCCTTTCGCCGTCCGCCATTTGGGAGAAGCTTTTTTTGTCACCACTCTTTAAATATGAAAAACACCGCAAGAATTATAAATACAAATCCCACGGCGTAGTTCCACTTGAATTCCTCTTTCAGATAAAAAATCGAAAAGAAGAAGAACACCGCGAGGGTTATGACTTCCTGCATGGTTTTAAGCTGCGCCGTGGAAAGGTGTTCGCTTCCCATTCTGTTTGCGGGAATCATGAAGCAGTATTCAAAGAACGCCAGCGCCCAGCTGGCCAGCACCGCCGCCCACAGTGGGGAACCTTTGAACTTCAGGTGCCCGTACCAGGCGAACATCATGAAGGCGTTTGATATTGTCAGCAGCGCGATGGGAGCCAAATATTTCATCGTTTTTTATCGGAGTCTTTTTTGCCCGTTTTCGCGGTTTTGGAAGCTTTGGGAATTTTCGGAGTTTTCAAAGCGCGCGCCGATGGCGCGGGCGCGGGTCGGGAAGCGGCGGGATTTTCCAGATATTTCGCAGTGGGGGTTTGAGCTTTGCAAAGTTCGCCGAACGTGCCTTCAAAAATCAGCCTGCCGCCCGCCTCTCCGCCGCCGGGTCCGAGCTCGACGAGCCAGTCGGACATGCGGATAAAATCTGGATTGTGCTCTATGGCGATAATCGTGTTGCCGGCGTCGCGCAGTTTGAACAGAAGCTTCAGGAGCTTGTCGACGTCGTCCCAGTGCAGGCCGGTTGTGGGTTCGTCGAGAATGTAGAGCGTCTTGCCGGAGGAGCGTCTGGAGAGCTCCAGAGAGAGCTTCATTCTCTGCGCCTCCCCGCCGGAAAGGGTATTGGCGGCTTGTCCGAGGCGTATGTAGCCCAAGCCGACATCGTCCAGCGTCTGGAGTTTTGACATTATGCGCGGGTGCGCGGAAAATACGTTCATGGCCTCCGTGACGGTCATGTTCAGCACGTCCGATATGCTCAAGTCCTTGAATCTGACTTCGAGCGTTTCCCGGTTGTACCGCCTTCCGCCGCAGGAGGGGCAGCAGACGTAAACCTCGCCGAGAAACTGCATGTCCAAACATATGTATCCGTCGCCCATGCAGCGTTCGCATCGGCCGCCCTTGACGTTGAAGCTGAAGCGTCCGGGCGTGTAGCCGCGCATTTTCGCCAGCGGGCATTGCGAATACAGCTCGCGCAGGAGGTCGAAAAGCTTTGTGTAGGTTGCCGGATTTGAGCGCGGGCTTTTGCCTATGGGCGACTGGTCCACGAGGACGCAGCTGTCGAAATACTCAAGCCCGTCTATTCCGCCGTGCGGAGCCGGAATTTCCTTCGCCCCGTTCAGCTTGAAGCGCGCGCCCTTTGCGAGTATGTCGTTTAGCAGGGTGCTCTTTCCGGATCCGGACACTCCGCAGAGAGTCGTAAACAGGCCGACGGGGAAGGAGACGTCCGCATTTTTGAGATTGTTTGCGCGCGCCTTTTTTACGGTCAGACGCCGCAAGTCCGGCGCAAGGGGAGGCGAGGAGCGGCGGATTGCCGCCCGCCCGGAGAGGTACTGCCCCGTGCGGCAGTCGGATTTCAGGCAGTCTTCGAGGCTTCCGCAGAACGTCACTTTTCCCCCGCGCTCGCCCGCCTCAGGCCCCATTTCGACAATCCAGTCGCACGAGCGTATCGCGGCTTCGTCGTGCTCCACCATCAGTACGCTGTTTCCGCGGTCGCGCAGTTTTTTCAGCGCGTTGAGAAGCATGCTGTTGTCGGAGGGGTGCAGGCCGATTGTCGGTTCGTCCAGCACGTAAGTCACGCCGGTCAAATCCATTCCGAGCTGCGTGGCCAGGCGCGCGCGCTGAGCCTCTCCGCCGGAGAGCGTGGAGGCTTCGCGGTCGAGAGAGATGTAGTCAAGCCCCACTTCGCACAGGAAATTCAGGCGCTCCAGAAGCCCCTTCACGGCTTCCGACGCGCTTTGGCAGAGGGGGTCGGCGGCCAGTTTTTCGGCGAAATCCCTGGCTCTTCCGACGGGCATGGACAGGAACGAATCGTAGGATTCCCCCGCCACGAACACGTTGCGGGAGCGCGCATTCAGCCGCGCGCCGCCGCATTCGGGACACTTGGAGGACACCTGAAATGCGGCCAGCCTCGCGCGCAGGCCGTCGCTTGAGGTTTCGGCGCATCTCCTGTCGACCTCGGCGAGCGCTCCTTCGAAGCGTTCCGGTTCCGGAGCGCGCCTGCGCCTTCTGAGGCGGAAAGTGAACAGCCGCTTGTAGTCGCCGTACAGCAGTATGCGGCGGACATCTTCGGGCAGGTCTTTCCACGGCACGGACGGATCGAACGGGATTTGCTCGGCGAGCTGGCGAAGTATTGCGTTGTGCTGAATGATTATGTTTTTTGCGCCTATGCGCCACGCCTTGATTGCGCCCGACCGCACGCTCTTTTCGGGATCGGGAACGGCGAGCTGCTCGGCGGTTCTCATGATTTTTCCTATGCCGCCGCACAGCGGGCACGCGCCGTCCGGGTGGTTGAAGGAGAAGCTCCGCGCGGAAATGGGCCCGTAGGCGGCTCCGCACTTTTGGCACGAAAAAGCGGAGCTTAAAAACAGCTCGCCGCACTTTTGCCGGCCGTCCCCGGACGCGAATGAATAAGCCGCCACGGCCTTGTCTTCGCCCTCGCGCAGGGCGAGTTCGAGCGAGTCGGCTATCCTTCCGCGCGACACGGAGGAAAGCGGAAACCTGTCGACGACGATTTCAAGGGTCGCCGTCTTTCCCGCCCCTATTTCCGACAGCGCTTCCGCTTCGGCTTCGGGGTCGTCTATATCGAATATTTTTGAGCCTATGCGCGCGCGCTGCCAGGAACGCTGCCTCAAAATCTTCAATTTCTGCCTGAGCGCGGAGGCCTTTCCATGCGCGCACGGGGCCAATATGTGCACGCGCGAATCGGGCGGGAGCGCAAGTATCTCGGCGACGCAGTCGTCCGCGCTTCTGGACATGATTTTTCCGCCGCACTTCGGGCACCGCTGCTCCCCGACTGCGCACCACACGGCGCGGGCGTAGTCGGCTATTTCGGTCAGGGTCGCCAGCGTGCTGCGCGGATTGGAACCGAGCGACTTGCGCTGCTCTATGGCTATCACCGGAGACAGCCCCGACACGCTCTTGACGGCGGGTTTGTCTATCTGGCTGAGCAGGCCGCGGGCGTCGGCCGAGAGGCTCTCCATGTATTTTCTGTACGCCTCCGCGTAAATCGTGTCGAACGCCAGCGACGACTTCCCCGAACCGCTCTTGCCGGTGAACACCGCCAGCTTTCCGCGCGGAATGTCTATGTCGACATTCTTCAGATTGTGTTCGCACGCCCCGCGAACCTCTATGAATCCCTCGCGCGCGTTTGCGCCTTTCGAATTTGGTTGCATTTTAAAGCCTTTTTTGAATTTATTTTCGGAAAATGTTGAACGCTTTCCAGAAAAAAGTTGCCGGCTGGGCTGTGGCGTGCGTTTCCGTAGCTTCAATCGGCGCGTTTGCGGTTCTGGCGTTTCTGGTGCTGGCGGCGTTTCTGAACAAGTTTTCGGCGGTCGTGTGGCCGCTGGCTCTGGCGGCGATTCTTTCAATACTGTTGCGCCCGGCGGTCAATCTCGTGGAGAGGCGGCTGAAAATGCCTCCGGTTTGGGCTGTGACGGTCCTGTATTTTGCGGTCGCGGCGGCGGCGCTTGCGTTGCTGGCGTTCGCGATACCGATATTGATAGAGGAGACCGTCCAGCTTGCGCGCGCGGTGCCGGACGGATTGGCGAACGCGGCGGCCTTTTTGGGCGAGAGATTCCCGAACGCAAAAGACGAAATTCAGGCGCGCCTTGCGGAGTTGAAGTCTTCCGCGGTTGGGGCGATGAGCGTTGATTCAATCGCCAAATCCGTCGCGGGGTTGTTTCGCACCGCGGTTTCGGCCACGGGCGGGGCGGCGCATTATTTCGCGTTTGCGGCGGCGTTCGCGGTCGTTCCGATATACCTGTTCTACATGCTTTCGACCAACTTCGACCCGTACTCCTTCATTCGCCGCAACATTCGCTGGTGCGGCGACGAGACCCGCGAGGACATCGTCTTCTTCGCCCGCAGATTCGCCGAAATCATGACCGTCTTTTTCAGGGGACAGCTGACAATCGCCCTAATTATGGGCGCGCTCTACGGAACGGGATTGGCGTTTGCGGGAGTTCGCTTCGGCTTTCTGATCGGCTTTGCGGCGGGCCTGTTGAACTTGATTCCCTATTTGGGAACGATAATAGGGCTGGGCGTCATAATTCCCGTGTCGGCGCTTCAGGACGGCGGGGGAATATGGCTGGTGTTCGCCTCATTGTGCGTATTCGGCGCGGTCCAGCTGCTGGAGGGATACGTGCTCACGCCGAAAATTATGGGCGACAGAACCGGGCTCCACCCGACGGTGATAATATTTTCCGTGTTCTTTTGGGGCGTGGCTCTCGACGGCATAATAGGAATGGTTTTGGCGATTCCGCTGACGGCGTTTTTCGTGCTGCTGTGGAAGGGAAGAAAAGCCGTTTTGAGGCAGGAGCGCGCCGCCGCGTCTGCGCCGGCTTCGACCGGTCCGGATTCGGAGGACGGCGGAAAAAAACCTTCGGGGTGAAACTTTTTTGCCTTTCGCTTTTTTAACGCATATTGGGGGAGAAACAAAATATGACAGCAAAATTTGCAGGCGCACTTTGCATTTTGTGCGCCGCGTGTGGCCTTTATGCGGCGGGCGAGGGCAGGCCTCTGGAGGAGGGCTCCTTCAACGCCGTCGAGATGTTTAAAAATCCGCCGAACGGATACGGAGAAGTTCCGTTCTACTGGTGGATGGGCGACAAGCTGGAAAAGTCGCACCTGATTTGGCATCTCGACATTCTCAAACAAAAGGGCGTGCAGAGCCTTCAGGTCAACTACGCGCACAGCGACAAGGGCGGCGAGAGCTGGGGGCTTACGTATCAGACCGAGCCCCCGCTGATGAGCGACGCTTGGTGGGAGCTTTTTGCGTGGTTTAAAAATCAGGCAAACGCCCGCGGAATGACGGTCAGTTTGAGCGACTATACTCTCGGCGTCGGCCAGGGGCAGTTCGTCGACAGGGCGTTGGCGGAAAATCCGGATTTGGGAGCCTCGCAGCTCGTGGTAGTAAAACAGGTTTTTGACGGGGGGCTCGCAAGGGGATTCCCGCTCGGCCTGCCGATTTGCGCCGCAGTGTACGCGCTTACCGACGACGGCGAGCCCATCGCCTCCACCAGGGAGCTCGTCACAAACCGGATCGGCGGCAACGGAATTTTGGAGCTGAAGCGCAACGGAAGCCACATGCTCTGCTATGTCTACGCGCGTTCTGCGAAGAACTCTTTTGACCCGTCGAATTCCGATTCGGGCAGGCTCTATGTGAAGCATTTTTTCGGCGAGTTTGAAAAACGCCTCGGCGGCTCGGACGGACTGAACTTCTTTTTCAGCGACGAGCTGAATTTCAACCTCAAGGGCAATGTGTGGAGTCCGTATCTGCGCGATGAATTTAAAAAGCGCAAGGGGTACGACGCCGCGGACTACCTCGACTTGCTCTTCATGGATTCGGCGAACAATCCGCTTGCCGCGAAAATCAAGCTGGACTACAACGACGTATTCGTATCGCTGTCGGAGGAAAACTTTTTCAAGCCGGTTTTCGACTGGCACGAACAGCGCGGCCTGACGTACGGCTGCGACCACGGGGGCAGGGGGCGCAAGGTCGACGAGTTCGGCGACTATTTCAGAACGCAATCGTGGAATCAGGCTCCCGGCTGCGACCAGCCCGGCGGGGCTTCGGATTTGATAAAAAACAAGGTGGCCTCGTCCATCGCCCACATGTATTCGCGGCCGCGGGTGTGGCTTGAAGGGTTTTACTCGTCGGGCTGGGGGCAGACTTCGGCTCATCTGTTGAACGCCATATTTTCCAACTACGCGATGGGGCAGAATCTGCTGAGCCTGCACGGGCTTTACTATTCCACGCTTGGCGGCTGGTGGGAATGGGCGCCGCCGTGCAACCACTTCCACCAGCCGTATTGGGCGGAGATGCCGGCGATCTTGAAGTGCGTGGAGAGGCTGAGCTTTCTCATGTCGCAGGGGGCGCACTGCGCGGACGTTGCGGTGATGTATCCGGTCGAGCCGAAAGTTGCCGGATTCGGCGATTCCTCCGTTAAGGCGGCCTTCAAACTCGGCGAAACGCTCTATTCGGAAGGCATAGACTTCGACTTCGCAGATGCGCGCTCCATTGAGCGGGCGGAATTTTCCGACGGAAAGATACGCATTGCGAACGAGGCTTTTGAGGTTCTCATAATTCCCGCGATGGAGGCCATGCGCATGTCGACATTGCAGAAGCTTTCGTCGCTGGCCAACGCCGGGGCGCGCATATGGTTTTTGGGCTTCGCCCCGATTGCGTCGGATTATTCCGAGGAGATTGTCTCCGCCGATTCGGCTGCCGCTTCGCAGGAGGGAATTTCCGCCGCGCCTGCCGCGTCCGAGGCTTCCGCCGCGCGCGGGGTACGGGAAACGTCTTCTTTCGCGCAAACTGCCGCCGCGTCCGGTTCCGCCGCTTTGTCTTCCGGGGGAAATTCGGGTTTCGTCTCAGCGGGCGGGGCGTCCGGAGGAGCTTCCGGCGGGACGCCCGGCAGCGGAGTTTCCGCGGTTTGGCAATATTCGTCCCAGGCCGCTTCGCAGGCCGGCTCTTCGCAAACTTCCGCGGCGGCGGAAGGGCAGACGCTATCTGCAGACTCCCGGCAGTCTTCCGCGTTCGACACGGTTCTGGAGGAGATTTTAAAAAATACTCAAAATGTGTCGGTCTTTGCTTCGGTGTCCGACATTGTCGCTGCGGCGGGTTCCGCGTTTGAGCCGGATTTCAACGTCGTTTCGGTCAAGCCGGCCTCGCAACGGAAGGTCGCGGCCGACTCCAAGCCCAAGCCCGCTCCGAAGTTCATGCACAGGCGCATAAACGGGGAGGACTTCTACTTCGTCTATAACCTTCCGAAAGGCACGGAGTGCTCGTTCAGAGCCGCCGGGGCGGTGACGCTGCTGGATCCGTTTTCCGGAGAGGAGTCCAGAGTTAAGATTCTATCGCAAAATTCCGTGAGGACCCGCCTTCGCCTGCCGCTTTCGGCCTACGATTTTCACATATTCCGCTTCGACAAGTCCCGCCGCCCGACGGTCGAGGTCATGGGCGACTCGCGCGCGGACGACATTCGCGTGGCCGCGGCGCCGCTTGACGGCAAGTGGAGTTTCTCCCTCAAGCCCGTTCTCGACAATTCGCGCGGGGATTACATCTGGCCGGCCTCCAACGAGCTCTTGAGCGCGCAAATCCGCTTTTTGAGGCCTTCCCAATCAGGCGTCGAGCTGCCGTCGCCGCCCATTCCCTCTCTTGCCTCCTTCCCGGAGGAGCAGACGCGCAATCTTGAGCAGATAGGCTATTCGACGAAATTCAACGTGCTCGGCCCGCTGCCCGAACCCTTGTCCGACGAGGACGTCCTGTCCGCCCAGACGCGCAGGGCCGACGAGCTCGTTCCGCTGAAAATCTCGATGCGCTACGGCGTTCTCGGCGACGTGGGACACCAGGGGTATCACGGCTTGAAGGGGGAAATTTCCGACAACTTCATTAGGCTCGGCGCGATTCGCAAGACCATGACCTCCCACAAGCGCGTGGCGAATCCTGCGGGAAAATACTACTATCTGTTTACGAAAGTCTATGCCCCGCGCGACGGCGCATTCAAGATTCTGTCGGGCGGCGTCAAGCCTGCGCAGGTATTTGTCAACGGCGTTTCAATAGATCCGTCTTCCGCCGAGGCGACGCTCAAGGCCGGAGCCAACGATCTGATATTGCGCTACGACAAACATTGCGAGACGTACTTCGCCTTTGCCGACGCCGCCGCAGAAGGCTATTATACGTATGCGCTTCAGGAGCGGCCGCTCTCGTCCAAGTGGAACGGAATGAAGCCGCTTTTGCACTTCGACGCCTCGACCGACTTCTTTGAGCCGCTCTCGTTTGAATTTGAGAGCGCGCCGGCTCTGGACGAATTTCGCTTTTTCGCATTCGGCGACGGCGTGAAAGTTTACATCGACGGTCAGCCTGCGCGGATTTCGCAGCTCGGCGTCCGCGAGGACGGACTTCGGGCGTACAGGGTCAAGACGCCGAAATTCGCAAAGGGAGTCTCGCGCGTGCGAATCGACATAGGCAGACCCTTGCCCGGTTTCGGCGGCGGCGCGGCGATTCCGTATTACATAAGGCAGATATGCGGCGTCGGCGAAATCGAACCCGGTTCCTGGTCGAAGCTTGAGGGCCTGCGCTGCTATTCGGGGGGCGCGGTTTACTCCAAGAAATTCAAGCTTCCGCACGGGGCGTTCGGCAAAAAAATCGTCTTGAATTTGGGGTCTGTCGGCTGTGTTGCGCGGGTTTCGGTGAACGGCCATGACGCGGGGGTGCGATTCTCTCCGCCGTGGACTTTCGACATTTCAAAGTTCGTCCGCATAACCGAGAACACTCTCGAAATTACCGTATATAATACGGCGGCAAACCACTATTTGAGCGTGCCTACTTCCTATCGCGGCTCCGTGGCCTCCGGAATTTTGGGCTCTCCCAAACTCGAAATATTTGTGCCCGCAAGGCGTTAGCGTTTTGCGGCGCCTTGACAGGCGGGCGGACTTGGGGTAGGCGTTTGGATTGCGTCTGCGCGCTTGTTTTTGGACGCTTATTCGGAGCGTCTGTGTGCTTGGTTTTGGGAC
>QALA01000037.1:0-18808 GCA_003343565.1 Verrucomicrobiota bacterium
CGCCGCAACGGCCAGCGCCAGCGCGCCGAATGCGGCGGCAATCCCCGCGGGCTCCGGAACCTGCACGTAGCCTATGTACAGCCCGTCGGCTCCGTTGTATGTCTCGAAAACGTATTGTGTGCCCTCGTGTTCAAAGGTCTTGTACAAGTCGGTGGTAAAGTTTATCCCCTGGTCCGCGGCCTCGCTCCACGATATGACTTTCTTGCCGTTTGCGGCGACGTCGTCGGTTATCAGGTATGAGAGATAGTCGTAGGGGTCGTCCCCGTTGAAATTTGCAAGGGATATTACGACTTCCCCGCTGCCCGTTGCCTTGCCCGTGAAAGTGAGAGTGTCGAAAAGAAGATTTGCTCCCGTATCGTCGGTGTCGAGGCGGACGCGGATTGAGCCGCCGCCGTCTGAAACTTCGAGGTCGGCAAACACGAAGTTCCCGCCGACAGCGGAATTGGAGTTTCCGAAAGTCGCCGCCTGCGCGCCCTCGGCCTTTGCCAGCTTCAGGTTTCCGTGGGTGGCGGAAGTATTTGCCGCGGCATAGTTGAGAAACAGTCCGCCGCTTATCATTGTCACGCCGTGTTCAAACAGCATGTAGTCGCCGCCGAAAGTCTGGGAGTAGTTTTTGTATTCGACGATTGAGTTGTCGTCGCCGTAGGTCGCGCTCATCATGATCAGGCCGAGATTGGAGAGCGGCGCGTTGTTGGAGGAGCCGAATCCGCCGCCTGAGGCGACTTCGTCTCTTACGTTGTTCGTCATGACCAAATACGCAATCCCTGTGGAACTTGCCGAGCCGGAAGTCCCAAATCCGGTATTTTGGGAAAATCCGTTGACCCACACGTACGCGTCGCCGGCGATTCTGCCGCCGCTCCAAATAGAGCCGTAATTGATTATGGAGTAGGAGGCGTAGTTGCTTGTGACGCGTCCCTTTATCAATACGGAAGGGTTCATGAGGGAGGATTCCGCCAGAGTGTAAACGGACGGGTGATTAGTGGAGGTGCCCATATACACGTCTCCGCCAATTGTGAGGCTGTTGATTCCGCCCCGGTCTTGGCGCGCGTCTCCAAAGGAATTGGAAGATTGGGTGTGAAAATACACATTGCCGCCTATGTTGATGTCAATGTCCCCCGCAAATCCCGTAGCATAACTCGAAAACCTGACGTCTCCGGCGACGTTTATGGACCCTCCGGACGCGGTGGTGACATTGGCGAAATAACCCGTTCCAACGGTTAGGGAATTGAGATTTACCGATTCGGCGTTGAACGACAAATCGGTCCAATTCGGGGCGTTTCCGCCAATGACGATGTCGGAAGTTCCGTCGGCAAAGTTTGGGACGTATCCGAGAGGCGTTGAAAAATCCGCGTCGGAATACCAGTTGTCGGAAACGGAAAGGTCGGTCGACTCGGAGGAGCTTTTATAATAATAAGTATCGGCATTGGCGGCGGCAAACAGGGCTGCGGAAAGCAGAATGACGGACAATTTTTTCATGAGTAGAGAAAAAGGCGAGGTTGAGGTTAAGAATAAAATTAAAATATGAGGGAATGATATAATTGCAATCTTTTTCCCCGATAATCCTTTTTAGCCTCTCTGCCCTCTTTCCTCCTTCCTCTACCCCTCTTTTGCTCTTCCTCTCCCCCCGTTTCCCCGCCGCTTTTTCCGCTTTCTTCTTCTCAATCTTTCATGAGTGTTGGGCATTTTTCTTTTGATGTGTTTCGTAGCCGCATGGCGCCCTTTGATGCGCCATTTAAAAATTTTGGGAAACTGAAAATTCCGAAAGACGCCGAAAAACCGCATTTGCGCCAAACGCGCCTCCGTGCCTCTTTAGCCGATTACGAATATCTTTTAGCGCCTAAAAAATTTCCGATTTGTTGCGGAATTGTGGAGTGTCCTCTTGGCGCGCGAATTGCGATGCCGTTTTTTCGGCGGCGCGTATTCGCATTTGAAAAGGCGAAAATCCGCTTTGTAGTCCCGCGCCGCGCAGTCTTTTTTGCTTTCCCCCTGCTGCATACGCAAAAGTTTTCACTCATGCGCTTGCGTCTGCGTCGATGGATGTGTCTGCGTTTGTTATTGTGCCTGCGTCTGTGTTTGAGCGCGTCGACGCGGACGCCCGTTTTCGCTTTCGGCGTGCGTATTCATGGCTGTGCGCGCGTTATTGCACCTGCGCAAAGCGGCGGCGGAGAAAATTTTTTGTCTTTCGGGAGAATGGCGCGGTTTCAAATCCGCTTCGCAGGCGCACGGCCGCCGCGCGGCATTTATTATATTTAGGGCCGTACGGGAGCGGGCGGAGTTGGGCTTTGCTTTAAGTTTTTTGCGGGCTTGCGCATCTGCACTATCTCTTTGTGCCTGTGTGCGGAGGGGCGGAAAGGCTGATAGAATGCAAAGGCCGGCGGCGGCGATGGCGCGCGCGGCAAGCCGAACTTAAAACCGGATTCGCCGCGCGGCTGTGAAAAATGCCGGAATCCGAATGGCGTCGAGCGGTTTCGGAGGGCGGAGGGGTGCGCGCGGCAAAAAAATCGTTTCAAAACGCGCTGCGAAAACGCGGCGCGCGGAATCGGCAAAACAAAATGAAAGTTCCGCATAAAACGCCGCGGAGAATTTTCGCGCAAACAAGTACGCGAGCAACCGCGCAAACGGCTGCGCAAACAACCGTGTGGGCAGCCGCGCAAAACGCTTCAGAAAATGCCGCGGGTTTTATTCGGGTCAGGCCTGCGCTTTGCTTAATACGCCGGA
This sequence comes from Verrucomicrobiota bacterium, assembly GCA_003343565.1. Classification (GTDB taxonomy): domain Bacteria; phylum Verrucomicrobiota; class Verrucomicrobiia; order Opitutales; family Intestinicryptomonadaceae; genus Merdousia. The sequence goes on from QALA01000037.1 coordinate 2,719, forward strand.
GATTATTTCGCATGCGCCGTCCATGTCTTCGTCCGTAATCGTCGGGTGGACTAAGAACATCAGGGACGTGTCGCGCATGGCGGCGGCGTTTGGGAGTTCGGCTTCCGTCTTTGTCCAGCCCCTGTCGGCAAATGCTTTTTCGGCGGATATGTTCCAGCAGGAGCCGGAAAAGCACGGCACAAAGAGGCCGGAAATTTCCTTTGCAATTTTGTCGCGCGTCCAGCCGGGCTTGAGCTTTTCAGGGCGGACAAAGCAGTAGAATTTGTAGTAGGCGTGCGTGATGTCGGCGGGCGGAACGGTCGTCCGGACGCATGGAAAACGGCCGAGTAGGGCGTTGAGTTTTGCGGCGTGGCGGTTGCGGATTTTCGTCCACTCCGGGAGCTTGTCCAGCCAGAGCGAGCCTTGCGCGGCCTGCATTTCAGTCATGCGCCAATTCGTCCCGAACGACTCTATTAGCCAGCGGAATCCCTCCGTATGGCTGCGGTTGTAGACGGCGTCGTAGCTTTTGCCGTGGTCTTTGTACGCCCACATTTTTTTCCAGAGGGCGTCGTCGTTGCACGTCACCGCGCCGCCCTCGCCGCAGGTGGTTATGATTTTGTCCTGGCAGAAGCTCCATGCCGCGATGTCGCCTATTCCCCCGACCGGCCGTCCGCGATAGACCGCCCCGTGGGCTTGCGCGCAGTCCTCTATCACAAAGAGCCCGCGCTCCTTGGCCAGGCGCATAATCGGCTCCATGTCGCAGGGCCAACCCGCATGGTGCACCGCTATTACCGCCTTCGTTCGCGGCGTAAGGCATTTTTCGACGGACTCGGCCGTGAGGTTTTGGCTGTCCAAATCCACGTCCGCGACCACCGGCTTTGCCCCGCGCATGACTGCGGCGCTCGCCGAGGCCATGAATGTCCGGCAGGTTGTCACAACTTCGTCGCCCTCGCCGACGCCCGCCGCATAAAGCGCCAATTCCAGCGCGAGCGAGCCGTTCGCCAGCACTATGGCGTGTTTTGTTCCGGCCAGACGCGCCAATTTGCCCTCAAATTCCCCGTTTTTTGAACCCGTCCAACGGTTTACTTTTCCGCTTTTGAGCACGTCTGAAACCGCCCGAATGTCGGCGTCGTCAAAATGCGGCCACTTTTTGAAGTTGTCCTTGTTCATGATAATAAGAGTCGTGATGAAATTGGGGCGCAGACCGAATGTCAAAGCATTTTTGATTTGCGGCTTGCCGCGTGATTCCTGCGGTTGCCGCGTTTGAAGCGCGCAAAAATAAGCGGGGTTTTTATGGGAAGACGCGGCGGGAGAAGGCGTTGTCGAAGGCCGTTTTTTGGTCCGATTTCGAGGGAGGGTAAAGATAGAAGTCTCAAGGGAGCCGGGCTTGAAAATATGCCGCCGCGATTCGTTTGCGTGCGTCGTCGGCTTCCTCTTTAGGTGTCGGTCGCCTCGGCCGCATTATGGCGCGAGAGAGCGGAGGCGCGGACAAACGCTTTGCGCGCCGCCGCGTTTTTTAGCGCGCTTTTTATGTTTGCGGATTGCGGGATTTTACTTTGCAGAAATAAGCCTGCGTTTGAAAAGCGCCTTCTGCCGCCGCCGGTTTTCCGGCGGAGGGCGCAATGGAGCCGCTTTGGGCTCGCGTCGTCTTTGCGGAATTATTGGCTTTTTTTTGCCGCGTAAGCATGCGGAATTTTCGGATACGCCCCGTCGCAGCGCCGCTTGTGTTTGTCGTCGGCTTTCCTTTCAGGCTTCGGCCGCCTCGACCGCGTTATGGCGCGGGAGAACGGGCGGAGGTGACGGCGACGAAGCCGAACATCATCGGGCGGGTTTGCACGCGGTCGAATCCCGCGTTGCGAAATATTTGTTCGACTTCGGGGCGGGCCGGATAGCGCAGGGTGCTTTCGCCCAAGTAGAGGTAGTCGCTCCATTTGCCTCCCGCGGCCGCGCCGATTGCGGGAACTATCCACTTCATGAAGGCGTATTGCGCCGGAGAGAAAATTTTTTTCGTCCGCGCGACTTCGAGGCAGTGGAACATCGCCCCCTTTTTCAGAACGCGCCTTATTTCCTTAAGGCACGCCGTGCGGTTTTTGAAATTTCGGAATCCGAACGCCGCCGTCGCCCCTGAAAACGTCCCGTCGGCAAACGGGAGACGCTCGCAGTCGGCCTCTGTAAATTCCGCGCGGGCAAGCAGGTTTTTTTCCGGATATTTCGCGTCCGCGTCCGCGATTTTTTTGCGCGCCTTTTCCAGCATGGGCGCGCAGAAATCCGCGCCCGTCACCCGCGCGCCGGGGTGCGCTTTCAGTATTTCCAGCGCGACGTCCCCGCTCCCGCAGGCGGCGTCCAAAAAAGCGGGAGCCGCGTCGCTTTGCGCGCCGCTTAGCAGCGCGCGGACCAGCCTCCTTCGCCATATGACGTCGAGCCCCATGCACATCGCGCGGTTTGCGGCGTCGTACGTCTTTGACGCGCGGGCGAACATTTGCCTGACGTCTTCCGGATTTCTTGCGTCGGGATCGGGAGGGGTCATTTTTCGCCCTTGTCGAACGATTTTACGACGAGGTCGGACAGGAACTTGTCGGGCGCGCTCACCGCGTCGGCGTCGACGCAAAATTCGCGCGCGCCCGTATTGCGCGACACTATCGCCAGGCCGTGGACGAAGTCGCGGAAAATCCTGCCGCAGACGGCGGACATGGATTTGTCCTCGTCGAGCGCGATTTCGACAAGCCTTGCGCGCGCCGCGTCGGTGAGGTTGAGGGCGAAGCCGTTTTCCGATTTAAACGCGTCGGCGAATTTTTGTATCTCGTCGAGCATCGCGTTGCGGCGCAGCCCGGCGTTTTCCGAGAGGATTTTTTTCAGCGCGGCCTTCGGATTTTCGACCACGCCGGTGTCGAGCTCGAAACTTCTTATTCCGGAGGAGGGCAGCTCGAATTTGAAATCGCGCAGCAACCTTTCCAGAACCGTCATCAGCCCGCGCGCTCCCGTCTTTTCGGCGTAGGCAAGTTCGGCGACCATTTTGACGGCTTCGGGGGTTATCGAGAAGTCTATGTCGTATCCGGCGAAGTCCTGGGCGTACTGCTTTATTATCGAGCCCTCCGAGGATACCAGTATGTTTGCAAGGTCGTCGGCCTTCAGCGATTCGCACGCCACGCGCACCGGAAGGCGGCCTATGAATTCGGCTTCAAATCCGTACGAGGTGAAGTCGGAAGTCGCGGCGAACTTGAGCATGTCGGAGGGGTTTTCCCGCCCAACGGGGTTCGCGGAGGCAAAGCCGATGCTGTGCATGTTCATTCTCCGCGCGATGTCCTCGCCGAGCTTGTCGAACGCCCCGCTGACTATGAACAGAATGTGCCGCGTGCTGATGGAGCTCTTTTGCTTTTTGCCGCTCTTGAGGCTCATCATCATGTTCATCTGTCCCATCATGTCCTGCGGGCCGACGACCTTGACGTTTGAATCCTCCATGAGCTTGAGGAGGTTTATTTGGACGCCGCGCCCGGACACGTCGCGCGCGCCGGAGTCGGCCTTGCCGGCGATTTTGTCTATCTCGTCTATGTAGACGATGCCGTACTGGGCGGCCTCGACGTCTCCGCCGGCCGCCTTTATGAGGTCGCGCACGATGTCCTCCACGTCGGAGCCGACGTAGCCGGTCTCGGAAAATTTCGTCGCGTCGGCCTTGACGAAGGGGACGCCTATGAGTTTGGCGATCGTCCGCATGAGGTAGGTCTTGCCGACGCCGGTCGGGCCGAGTATCAGAATGTTCTGCTTGGCGTACTCTTCGCCGGCGAGCTTGGGATTTTCAAGGCAGCGGCGCACGTGGTTGTAGTGGTCGCATATGGCGACGGACAGGACCTTTTTTGCCTCGTCCTGCTTTATGACAAAGCGGTTGAGGTAGTCGCGTATCTCGCGGGGCTTCATGGAGAATTCGCGTATTTTTGCGAGGGCTCCGGCGGAGTCGAAGTCGGCGTCCGCGGGGGATTCGGCCGGGTCGTCCGCGAAGGGGGGCGGGAAGTTCGGGGAGGCAAACTCCACGCGGGCGTTCTTGCCGAACAGGTTTTCCAGCGACTTTTTCAAGTCGTCTATGGGATTGCCGGAGGGGGTATTTTTGTCGTCGTCGTTTTTGTCGTTGCCGTTCATGTTTGCGCGCGTTTAAAAATTGATTATCGTCAAAATTATTTCGGCTTTCGCGCAAATCGCAAAACTTTTGTTGGCGCGCCGCGGGAGATTTTTTGTTGACATCGGGACGCGTATATTGAGTGTAGGGGATATTTGATTGTTCGCGTTCCGGCGCCCCTGCGCGCCGCGCGAAAGAAGCGTCCCAAACTGAATATACACTGAATATATACGAAAAGGACAGACAAATATGGCAATGCAAAATCTTACCAAAAGGGAAATCGTTCAGCAAATTTATCAGGACAAAAAGGAATGCCGCGAAGGCGAGATTCTTCAGAATAACGTAAAGGACATCGTCCAGCGCACTCTCGACATACTTGCGCAGTCGCTTGCGGAGGGCAGGAACGTGGAGCTGCGCAATTTTGGCGTGTTTGAGGTCCAGGTTCGCAAGCCGCGCATCGGCAGAAATCCGACGCGCCCGGACAACGACGTGGTAATCCCGAAGCGCGCCATCGTAAAGTTCAAGGCCGGCAAGGAGCTGAAGGCCGCGCTGAAGAAAATCGACTTGTCTTTGGTCGAGCGCAACAAGGCTTCGCGGGCGAGGAAGTAGGCATGTTCAGGACTCTTCCCGGTTTTCGCGCGCTTTATCCCGAAGATTGCGCCCGGCGTAATTTCATTTTTGAAAAGTGGCGCAAGACCGCCGAGTCCTTCGGTTTCCGCCAGTTCGACCCTCCCGTGTTGGAGCAGGTCGAGCTGTTTACCGAAAAGAGCGGCGAGGAAATCAAGTCGCAGCTGTTTGAATTTTCGGACAAGGGGGGCAGAGCGGTCTCTCTCAGGCCGGAGATGACGCCGTCGCTGGCGCGCATGGTCGGCGAGAAGGCGGGGGCCATAAGGCGTCCGGTAAAATGGTTTGCCATCGGCGAAAACTACCGCTACGAGCGCCAGCAAAAAGGCAGGCTGCGCGCGTTTTACCAATTCAATGCGGACATTTTGGGAGAGGAGTCCGTCTTTGCGGACGCGGAGATAATCGCGCTGCTGATAGAGTCGTTGCGCGCGTTCGGGCTGACTTCGGACGAGTTCAAGCTGCGCCTCGGAGACAGGAAATTGTGGGCTCTCTTTCTGAAGGGCGCAGGCATTCCGGAGGAGGGAATCGTTCCTGCGCTGTCGGCCATAGACAAGGTTGAGAAGGTCTCGCCGGAGGCCTTCGAGGAAATTCTTTGCGCCGCGCTTGGCGGCGGGGGCGCGGGGGCGTCGGCGCTGGCCGAAAAGATACGCGCGTTCATAGGGCTGGCGGATTTGGGCTCGATTCGCGCGGCGTTTGACGGAGACTCGGCCGCGTCGGAGGAGGCGCGCGGAAGGCTGGACGAGTGGGATCGCCTTTTGGGGATTCTCGGCGCGATGGGAGTCGGCGATTTTGTGAAGCCGGATTTGGGCATAGTCCGCGGGTTGGCCTATTATACGGGATTTGTGTTTGAGGCCTTTCAGACCGTCGGCACGGGAAGGGCGCTCGCCGGAGGCGGCCGGTACGACAACCTCGTGGGAAAGCTCGGATACCAGGACATGTGCGCGGTCGGTTTTGGAATGGGCGACGTCACTGTGGGCGACCTTCTCGATTTGGTCGGCAAGGGCGGCTCGTCGGAACGCCCGCCGGAGGCGTACTTCGTCATGGGCTGCGAGGAGGCCAGAACCCCCGCTTTGGAAATGGTCTCCCGTTTGCGCCGCGCGGGAATCGGGGCGGAGTATCCGTTTAAGCTTCAGGCATTCGGCAAGCAGTTTAAGCAGGCGGCCGCTTCCGGAGCCAAATTTGCCGTGGTTTTGGGCGCGGAGGAGCTGGCCGGAGGATTTGTCAAGGTTAAGAATCTTCGGGATTCCTCCGAGATAAAGGTGGAACGGGACGCCGTCGAGGCCTTCCTGAAGGGCGAACTTTAAAAACTGAAGAACGGAAATGGCGAGGCTTAGAACTTTAATTTTTTGCATTTTTTGCCTGTGGTCGCTTGCGCTTTCGGCGGCCAAATACAGGGTTTCGGTCGACACGTATGTCGGGGGAATCCCGGAGGACAGGTTCTTTTTCGAACTGTCGGAGGGCGAGCTTCAGAAGAAGGGCTTTGAGGCCAAAATGCTATCCAAACGTTATCGCGCAAAGGGATTCGACCACTCCGGCATGCGGCTGAAGCTTCAGGAGCAGGAGCTGGACAAGCTTCTTGAATCCGGCGGGCGCGTGAAGCTCAACAACAAGGAGTCGTACGAGGCCGCAAAGCGGCGCCTCGCCGGATTGGAGCGCGCGCTGCGCACGAACGAGCGCAGGATAATCGCCATGCAGGAGGCTCTGGTTCCCGCAAAGGAAACGGTAAAGGAGCTTGAGGATTTGATAAAGCTTTACGACAGAAACCGTTCCACTTTCGCCGAGAAGTACGAGCGTTATCTCGACAAGCACGACCCCGCCCTCACCGAGGCCGACATAAAGACCAGAAAGGCCGCCCTCTACGCCCGCCGCCGCGCCGATTGCGACGAATTTAGCGTCGGCTCGTATTGCGACTTCAAGATTTTGAAGTCGACGTCGACCGCCGTGTTGGTGGACCTGAACTACTCCTACTCGCGCCTCTTTTCCTGGTTTTATTCGGGCGAGAACAGCAACGGCAATATGATAGGCAAGTTTCCCATCTTTGAGACGTTTGAAAAGATGGACGTAAAGAATTTGACGCTGTTTTTGAATAAGCCGTACTGCTTCCAGTTTTCCCGCCCCGCCCTCGACGGGTCGAAGTCTTTTTCCAAAGCGGCCGACGGCACCATTCTTTCCGGCATGGCTTCCGGGGCGACGGTGGCGGATTTGAACATTCCCTCCAACAACGACAGCGCCTTGAACGTTCAGGGGCCGCTCTCGGAAATACAGAGCAAGTTCAAATTTGACGGAGGCAAGACGGTGCGCGCGGTTATAACCGTAAAGAGGATTTCCGACGAATAGCCGCGCGGCGTTTTATCGCGCGCATTTAGTATTTATTCCTCTTCTCCCCTTTGGGATTATTACGCGCCTGTTGGAGCAAAAAAGATTTTTGGTCCCCTCGCGCGTTTTATCTCGCGCGTTTATTTTGGGAGGTCGCGGAGCGGGCGCGAAGGGGGGCGGCGGCCTGCGAATGCGGGTATTCGCTTTGTCGCGTCGGGATTGCGGAATTTTTTTAGATTTTTATGCTCGCGCGCTTGGCGAATTGCGCGGTCGCGCTTGGTGAAGAGGAGGGGTATTCTGCGCGCATTTGCGGTTAGAGTTTTTTATTTGGGAAATTTGCGGTTGCTTTTTCGATTGAAACTGCGCTTTTACAAGCTTTGCTTTTGAAGGGGCGCGGTTGTCGGGTCTGCGGGATTTTTCATGTGTGTGTCCTCTTCTTCCTTTTGGGATTTTTTATAATTATTGCGCGCCTGTTGGAGTAAAAAAAGATTTTTGGCCTCCGCGCGGCGTTTTATCGTGCATTTAGTATTTATTTTAGTTTGAGAAGTTGCGGCGCGGGCGCGAAAGAGGGCGGTCTGCGAATGCGGGGATTCGCTTTGCCGCATTGGGATTGCGGAATTTTTTTAGATTTTTATGCTCGCGCGCTTGGCGAATGCGCGGTCGTGCTTGGTGAAAGGGTATTCTACACACATGTGCGGTTAGAGTTTTTTATTTGGCAATGCCGTTTGAAAACGGACGGCGCAAGTTGTTGTGCGCATCTTGCGGGAGGCTCGGAAAACGAGACTTCCGAGCGGGGGCGGTTCAAGGTGTGCAAGGCGCGCCGCGTTCGCCCATACCGCCCCGCATTTTCCGACCGGTTTTCTCCGCCTTCGGAATCTCACTTTATCCCTTTGCTTTTAAGAGCCTCGCAGTGCGGCTGTAAACGGAGGCCGCGGCGGTTTGCGCTTCTGCGTGAGGGGACGAGCCGACTTGCGCTTTTATTTATAAATAAGGGGCGGCGGATTCGGAGCGGATTGCGCTTAAACCTGTGTGGGCGCGTTGGGCGGCGGTGTGACAGTGTGACATCGCGTTGCGTACTGTGTGTCAAAATGTCGCAAAAATTTTTTCGCGCATATTCTGCGGGCGTCGGCAGAAACGCCGGCTTGTCCGCTGGGGACGGCTTTCGGCGGGGATTTAATCGCATCTTTCGGGAACTGGCATGCGAAATGCTTTACAAAAAGGCATTATGAGTAAAATATTAGGAATAGATTTAGGAACTACAAACTCCTGTATGGCCGTTATGGAAGGCGGAGAAAGCACCGTCATTCCGAACAGGGAAGGCGGGAGAACGACGCCCTCGATTGTGGCGTTTACAAAATCGGGCGAGAGACTTGTCGGCCAGGCGGCGAAACGCCAGGCGGTGACGAATCCCGACAACACGATTTTTTCGGCAAAGAGACTTATCGGCAGAAAATTTTCGGAGGTTCAGGACGTAATAAAGGATCTTCCGTACAAGGTCGTCGAGGGGCCGAACGGCTCCGTCCAGATAGAGTGCAAAGTCGGCGACAAGACGGAGAGGTTCTCCCCGGAGCAGATTTCCGCGATGATTTTGCAGCAGCTCAAGAGCGACGCAGAGGCGTATCTGGGCGAAAAAATTACCGATGCGGTGATTACCGTTCCGGCGTATTTTAACGACTCCCAACGCCAGGCAACCAAGGACGCCGGCACGATTGCGGGGCTTAACGTCAAGAGAATCATAAACGAGCCGACCGCGGCTTCGCTGGCCTACGGGCTGGACAAGAAAAACGACGAAACCATCGCCGTTTACGACCTCGGCGGAGGCACGTACGACATTTCCATACTGGAAATAGGCGACGGCGTCTTTGAGGTCAAAGCCACAAACGGCGACACGCAGCTTGGCGGCGACAATTGGGACGCGGCCGTAATCGACTGGCTGGTCGAGGGCTTCAAGAAGGACACGGGCATAGACTTGCGCTCCGATCCGATGGCGCTTCAGCGTTTGAAGGAGGAGGCCGAGAAGGCGAAGATTGCGTTGTCGTCGGCCCAGGAGACGGACATAAACCTGCCGTTCATCACCGCCGACGCCTCCGGGCCGAAGCATCTGAACGTGAAGCTGACCCGCGCGAAGCTGGAGCAGCTGACGGACAAGCTTGTCGAGCGCACGGTACCCCCGTTTGACGCGTGCCTGTCCGACGCCGGCTTGAAGCGCGAGGACATCGACGAGCTCGTGCTTGTCGGAGGCATGACACGCATGCCGAAAGTCGTGGAGACGGCCGACAGGCTGGCCGGCAAGAAGGCCCATCAGGGCGTCAATCCCGACGAGGTTGTCGCGCGCGGAGCGGCCATTCAGGGCGGCGTTTTGCAGGGCGACGTGCGCGACGTTCTGTTGCTCGACGTCACTCCGCTGACGCTTTCCATAGAGACTGCCGGCGGCGTTTCGACCCCGATGATAGAGCGCAACACCACCATTCCCAAGAAGGCGAGCCAGATTTTCTCGACCTACGCCGACAACCAGACGGCCGTTGACATCAAGGTCTTGCAGGGCGAGCGTCCGATGGCGAAGGACAACAAGCTCATAGGCAACTTCCGCCTCGACGGCATAGCTCCGGCTCCGCGCGGACTTCCGCAAATAGAAGTGACGTTCGACATAGACGCCAACGGCATACTGAACGTCAGCGCGAAGGACAAGGGCACCGGCAAGGAGCAGAAGATCACCATTACCAACAGTAGCGGCCTGAGCAAAGACGAGGTTGAGAAGCTGCGCAAGGAGGCCGAACTCCACGCGGCGGAGGACGCGGCCAGCAAGGAGACTGCCGAGGCGCGCAACGAGCTCGACAATGTGATATACAGCGTCGAAAAGCACGTTTCCGAAGCCGGCGACAAGCTTCCGGCGGACGTAAAGAGCCAGCTTGAGTCCGAAGTCAAATCGGCCAAGGAGGTATTGGCGAAGTCCGACAGCTCCAAAGACGACTTCAAGTCCGCCTCCGAAAAGCTCACGAAGGTTTTGGAGGGCAACGCCCAGCATTTCCAGGCCGCCGCGCAGGCTGCCGCGGGAGCGGCGCAGTCTGCCTCCCAGGCGGGAGCGGAGCGTCCGGCGGATAATCCTTCGGGAGGCTCCTCCGGCAAGGACGGCGCGGTGGACGCCGACTTTGAGGTGGTCGACGACGACCCCAAAAAGTGAGGCCGTTTCCCAATGCGGGCGGGCGGTTCCGCGCCGGAGCCGCCGCGTTCGCTTTATGTTTGCCCGAATTTCGGGCGGCGGAAGGATTTTTTCTTCCAATTTTTCCGGCGGGCTGCAATATTGAAAAATTTACTTTTTCTATAACACAAACAATATAAAGGCAAAAATATGGCAAAAATGAAAATTCAACCCCTCGGCGACAGAGTGCTGGTCAAGCAGGTCGAGGAAAAGGAGCAAATCAAGGGCGGCATCATAATTCCGGACGCGGCCAAGGAGAAGTCTCAGGAGGCCGAAGTCGTCGCCATTGGCAGCGGCAAGCTCGACAACGACGGAAAGCGCATTCCCTTTGAAGTCAAGGTAGGCGACAGGGTTCTCATCTCCAAGTACGGCGGCACGGAAGTGGCGCTCGGCGACGAAAAATTCGTGCTCCTGCGCGAGGACGACATCGTCGCAATCCTCAAATAACTTTCGCAAAGAAAAGGAACAAATACAATGGCTAAGCAAATCATATTTGACGAAACCGCGCGCAAGAAGATTCTCAACGGCGCGACAATTTTGAGCAAAGCCGTCAAGGCGACGCTCGGCCCCAAGGGCAGAAACGTGGTAATCGACAAGAAGTACGGCGCCCCCCTCATCACTAAGGACGGCGTGACGGTCGCCAAGGAAATAGAGCTTGAGGACGTCTTTGAAAACATGGGCGCCCAGATGATAAAGGAGGTCGCCAACAAGACTTCCGACAACGCGGGCGACGGCACGACGACTGCCACCGTCTTGGCGGAGGCAATTTACCGCGAGGGTCTGCGCAACGTTGCCGCCGGCTCCAATCCGATTTTCCTCAAGCGCGGCATAGACAAGGCTGTGGACGCGGCGGTCGCGGAGCTGAAGAAAAACTCCAAGCCGGTCAAGGACCGCGAGGAAATACGCCAGGTCGCGACGGTTTCGGCCAACTGGGACACCGAAATAGGCGACATCATCTCCGAGGCCATGGATAAGGTCGGCAAGGACGGCACAATCACCGTCGAGGAGGCCAAGGGCATTGACACGACTCTCGAAGTCGTCGAGGGCATGCAGTTCGACAAGGGCTATTTGTCTCCCTACTTCGTCACGAATACCGAGACTATGGAGTGCGTGCTTCAGGACGCATACATTCTCATTCACGAGAAGAAAATCTCCAATCTCTCTGAGCTTCTTCCGATTTTGCAGGCTGTCGCCAAGACCGGTAAGCCCCTGCTCGTGATTGCGGAGGACGTCGAGGGCGAGGCTTTGGCGGCGCTGGTCGTCAACAAGCTGCGCGGAATGCTGAACGTCTGCGCCGTGAAGGCTCCCGGCTTCGGCGACAGGCGCAAGGCCATGCTTGAGGACATCGCGATTCTGACGAACGGCCGCTGCATCACCGAGGATTTGGGAATCAAGCTTGAAAACCTCCAGATTGCCGACTTGGGCAAGGCCAAGCGCGTGACGGTCGCCAAGGAAAATACGACGATTGTCGAGGGCGCGGGCAAGTCCGCCGACATTCAGGGGCGCGTAAAACAGCTGCGCAAAGCCATCGAGGAGACCACTTCGGACTACGATCGCGAGAAGCTCCAGGAGCGTCTGGCAAAGCTCGCCGGCGGCGTCGCCGTCATCAACATCGGCGCGGCTACCGAACCCGAAATGAAGGAGAAGAAGGCGCGCGTCGACGACGCGTTGCACGCGACCCGCGCGGCGGTCGAAGAGGGCATCAGCGCCGGCGGAAGCGTTGCTCTGCTGAGAACCGCTAAGGCCATAGACGCGCTCAAGCTCGAAGGCGACGAGGAAATCGGCGTCCAGATCGTGCGCCGCGCGATAGAGGCTCCGCTTCGCCAGCTCTGCGCGAACGCGGGCGAGGAGGGCGCGCTGGTCGTCCAGGAAGTCCTCAAGTCCAAGGGCGCGATGGGCTACAATGTGGCCACCGGCAAGTTTGAGGACCTGCTCAAGGCCGGCGTCGTGGATCCGACGAAGGTCACGCGTTCGGCATTGCAGAATGCGGCGAGCGTTGCGGGTCTGTTGCTGACCACGGAGTGCATGATTGCGGACAAACCGGAAGAAAAGGCTCCGGCGGCTCCGGCAGGCATGGACGGCGGCATGGGCGGCATGATGTAGGCCGGAAATAATTGAACTTGGAAAAAAACAAAGGGACGGTCTGGAGGCCGTTCCTTTTATTTTGCGTTAATCTCTTGACTATTCGGGAATGGGGTATTTTTTATTGCCAATTGAAGGAGAAATTCGGTATGAAGGAATTTGTATCTGTTAGGCTTTTTTCGGGCGTTTTTGCGGCGTTTGCTTTTGCCGCATCGTCCTATGCCACTGATTGGGTCTTCGACTATTCGAACGAAAGAAACGTTCAGTGGAGCGCAGCTTTGGGAACTTCCGAGAGCCCCGGATATTGGTACGACAGCGCGAATCCGTCCAATTACATAATGGGTTCCTATTCCGAGACGGACTCCTTTTTGGTGGGCGACGAATCCGGAGAGAACACTATCTTTATTTATTTGGATTCAGACGTCACAATCGGCTCTCTGACGCTCACCGGAAAAGATTATAACAATTCCGCGCGCGTACAATCCAGCGGCGATTATACGTATAGCCTGACCGTTTTGGGCGACGTCGTTCGTGCGGAGAGCGCGCAAATGGCCTTCCTTGACAGGCTGAACGTTTTGACTATAGGCGGGAATTTGCTCCTCGGCCGGAACAATATCCAGATGGGCGACAAGAAAGTAAATATACTCGGCGATATCATCTCCAATTCGCCGACTGGCGTGCGGGGCAACGTTTACGCGCAGCCGGGAATCACTACGGCTTCAAAGACTTTTGAAGAGGGGCTGGCGGATCCCGACATGATCGTGGGGGGCATATTGAGAAATGGCGAGGGGGGAGCGCCTTTGTCGATGTATTCAAAGGCCGATTCGTCGCGCGACACCTACATTCGGGTTGGAGGCGCCAGCGGAAACGTGGACATAAAGCGCGAGGCTCCCGGCAGCATTTCCGCCGTGGCAGACACGGTATCCTATTTTATATTCGCCAATTCGCAGGATTACTCAAGTACGGGAAACATGAGCGAAAACAACAATTATTGGCTTTCGCAGCACGGGAAATTGGCCATAGTGATGAACGGAACGGCCTCGCAGGAATTTACCGGAAACTCGCTTTGCTTTCAGGGCGGGGTCAAGGTTTTGAGCGGCTCGCTGAAATTGGCGTTCAACCAAAACGGAAACAATTATTCCCACTATCGCGATTCGGGTAGGACAATCTCCGTGACCTACATGACGCAGGAGGGGGGCTCGACGCGCACGACTTACTCCCACGGGGATCTTGAAATTTCCGGCGGCGAATTTTCCTCTTCCTCAAACGCGGGCTACGGGGCATTTAGGTTTACGAATATAAAGTATTCTGGCGGGACAATCGCGCTGCGTTTAGACGGAGCGACCTCTATGGACTCGATAGATTTGACGACTTATTACGGCAGGGTTGCCGATTCGTCGAGCGGCGAAGAGGTCGTCACATGGGAAACGTTTGCCGGCGGTACGGTGACGCGCATGGAGGGAGCCGGAAAGATAACGTTCAACTTTACGGGCGACCTCGTGTGGCTGGTTGACTATGAGTCCGAGGGCAAACAGGGCGTCAAGATAATATCGTGGGACGCCCTGCCGCAAGAGCTTTCTGCGGACGACTTTACTGCTAACCGCTATTCCTCTTCCGGAGACGACTACATGGCGCAGTTCGCCTTGTACGACGACGGCTTGTACGTCTATTACACGGCAGTGCCGGAACCCGCGGAATTGGCGGTGTTGTTCGGCGCGATTGCGCTAGGCGTTGCCGCGTGGCGCAGGCGCAAGGCTGGGCGTTAAAAGCGTCGAACGAAGAGCGTCGAAAATTGTTGGACGCAAAAGCGTAGAAAATGGAAAAGCCCGTCGGCGGTTGTGCCGCTTCGGGCTTTTTGTTTTTTGGCAGGTGGGAATGCGCGTAGAATTTCGCCATTTCGGCAACTGCGGGTAGGTATTTATAGTTGGGCTGAAAACATCGCGTATTGCGTCTGTCGCGCCGCCGCCCGCAAAGCGGGTTGTGTTGTTCGTGGCGGTTATGTTAGGTTTTGCTCCGTGCGCGTGCGCGGCGTACGCGCACAGGGCATAGGTATGGCGCGAAGCGGAGCATAGCGCGAAGCGAGGCAGAGCGTTAGGAATGCTTTATATATGCAATAAATAATTTGAAGGAGGGGAGAGGAGAGGGTGCGTTTATTGGTAGCCTTTTATTTATGTTAATTCCTTGACTATTTGAGAATATTGTATTTTTTTACTTTTGCTTGAAGGGAGTCAGATTATGAAGAAGTTTGCGCCTATTAAGTTGTTGAGCGTTTTTACAACGCTTGTTTTTGCCGCGTCTGCCTTTGCCGCCGATTGGGTTTACGACTATTCGCAAGGAAGAAACGTTCAGTGGAGCGCAGCTTTGGGAACCTCCGAGAGCGCCGGATATTGGTACGACAGCGCGGATCCTTCCAATTACATCATGGGCTCCTATTCCGAGACGGACTCCTTTTTTGTAGGCGACGAAACCGGAACGGGAAATGTCACTATCGTCTTGGATACCGACGTCACAATCGGTTCGCTCACTCTCTCCGGCAAGGACTGGAATAATTCCGCGACAATTACGTCCAATAATTACTCGCAAAGCCTGACGATTTTGGGCGACCTCGTCCGCGCGGAGAGCGCGCAAATGGCCTTCGTTGACGGTCTGAACGTTTTGACGGTTGGCGGAAACGTGATTCTCGGCAGAAGCAATATCCGCTTTAGAGACAAGAAGGTAGTCATAGAGGGAGACATCGTGGGCAATGCGCTGAACGGCTCGGTTTCCAATGTTTATGCTATGCCCGGTTATGGGACGCCTTCAAAGACTCTTGAAGAGGGATTGGCCAATCCCGACATGGTTGTAGGGGGCGTGCTGCGAAGCGAAAATATAGCGTTGGTGCTCTATTCGATGGCCGATTCGTCGCGCGACACTTACATTCAGGTCGGCGGAATCAGCGGAAATGCGGGCGTAAGGCGCGAGGCTCCCGGCGCCATTACCACTGTGGCGAACACGACATCGTACTTTGTATTTACCAATTCGCAAGATTACTCGACTTCGGGCGCGATGAGCGAAGTCAACAATAACTATTGGCTTTCGCAGCACGGGAAAATGGCTTTGGTGATGAACGGGACGGCCTCGCAGGAATTTACCGGAAACGCGCTTTGTTTTCAGGGCGGAGTCAAGGTTTTGAGCGGCTCGTTAAAAATGGCGTTCAACCAAAATGCGAACAACTATTCCCATATGCGCACGAACAGCAGGGATAATCCCGATAATCCCATCACGGTGACCTACATGACGCAGGAGGGGGGCTCGACGCGCACGACCTACTCCCACGGGGATCTCGAAATTTCCGGCGGCGAATTTTCCTCTTCCGCAAACGCGGGCTACGGGTCGTTCAGGTTTACGAATATAAAATATTCGGGCGGAACAATCACTCTGCGTTTAGACGGAGCGACTTCTATGGATTCGATAGATTTGACGACGTATTACGGCAGGGTTTCCGATTTGTCGAGCGGCGAGGAAGTCATCATTTGGGAGACGTATTCGGGCGGCACGATAACGCGCACGGAGGGAGCCGGAAAGATAACGTTCAATTTTACTGGCGACCTCGTGTGGCTTGTTGACTATGAGGCTGAGGGCAAACAGGGCGTCAAGGTAATTGCTTGGGACGCCCTGCCGCAAGAGCTTACCGCAGACGACTTTACTGCGAACCGCTATTCTTCTTCCGGAGACGACTACATGGCGCAGTTCGCCTTGTACGACGACGGCTTGTACGTCTATTACACGGCAGTGCCGGAACC
>QALA01000037.1:22310-28166 GCA_003343565.1 Verrucomicrobiota bacterium
TCTTCCGGAGACGACTACATGGCGCAGTTCGCCTTGTACGACGACGGCTTGTACGTCTATTACACGGCAGTGCCGGAACCTGCGGAATTGGCTGCGCTGTTCGGAGCGATTGCGCTGGGCTTTGCCGCGTGGCGCAGGCGCAGGGCCGGGCGTTAAGAGCGTCGAAAAGCGTGAGCGCAAAAGCGTAGAAAATGAAAAAGCCCGTCGGCGTTTGCGCCGCTTCGGGCTTTTTGTTTTTTTGGCAGGTGGGAATGCGCGGGCAGTTTCGCCATTTCGGCAACTGCGGATAGGTATTATAGTTGTGAGGAAAACATTGTATATTGCGTTTGCCGCGCCGCCGCCCGCAAAGCGGGTTGTGTTTTGTTCGTGGTGATTGCGCAGGGTTTTACCGTGTGACGCGGGCGCAGGGCATAAGTATGGCGCGGAACGCGGCGCGAAGCGAAACGTCGGAAGGCGTTGCAATTTTCGTTCGGCATTCGGTTTTTCGGGCGGATATAACGGCGAGAAAAAAATAACTTTATTGCGGTTCTTTCTTTTTGAAAATCCGTCAAATAAAAATATTGACTAATCCGCCTTTCAGTCTAAATTTATTTACACACTTACGAGATTGTAAAATTAAGAAATAGAAGTTTACGGTATGAAAAGCATATTTTCTGCGCTCTTGTCCTTGTCCGCTTCCGCGCTTGCCCTCACGGCGTCCGCCCAAATCAACTGGATCTTTGATTCGGAAAAATACACTTCGCTCGTAAATTGGAGCCAGAGTTTCGGGACTGCCGGGGAAAGCGATTCCGGCTACTGGTACTATCTGGACGAAGACGGCTCAACTCGCCATTACATAGCCGGCGGCACAATATCTTCGGCCGACAGCATCACCGTTGACTCCACCCTATCCGGAAGCAATATCTTAATCAGGTTGGATACCGACGTCAGCCTTGCGAATGTAAATATTTTGGGGGATAAGGGTGTCAATCTCGAAGGGACTGCAAATACAAACAAGCTTACCGTCAGCGGCACAATAACCAATGAAAACACTTCCGGGGGCATTAACTTCAATCAAATGGATTTGAACGCCGCCTCTATCTATGCGACCGGCTGCAATATTACTTCCAACAATATGTACAAAGTGCATATCGATTCGTTTACCGACAAAAATAACAGGAGGTATCAAGTCGGCGCCAACGGATCCGTTATGGAGCGCGCCGCAGCCGGCACCGACACTTTTGAAAACGGCATTGCCAATCCCGACGTTTATATCGGATATGCGTCTTGCGACGGCGTTTTTCTCAATAACATAAACAATCAGAGCACGGATCTCTACTATGAGTTCGGCGGATTGAACGGCACCTGCGGCATCACTTCAAACGCCACTAACTCCAATTACACAACAAATATAATATTGTCCAATACCAACGTGGATACAGCCTATAACGCCAGCTATGGCATTAGAGAGTACAACGGCGGGCCCAATTCCATAATAACTTCCATTCAGAAAATCCGCCTGGTAATGAAAGGAACCGACGGCGCAATACAGAATTTTCGCTGCTATGATTGGTCGGATTGCCAGATGCTGATGTCGGGCGGAGTGACGATGATATCCGGTTCGCTGAGGATAAATTTCAATCAAAAAATTTCTGCCTACACTTATAAGACCGACGCGAATACGAGGGTGTACTGGACCGTCGCGGACAATGCGTCCGCCGAAAGAACCACTTTTTCCCACGGCGATTTGGTCATGCAGGGAGGGGACTTCGGCTCGTGGGTTGACTCTTCGTCTTACGGCTCATTCCGCTTTACGAACATAAAGTATTCCGGCGGCACGATAACGTTGCGCATGGACGGAGCCGACAAAATGGACTCCATCGATTTGACGAGCTATTACAAGGCGACGGCCGAAATTACCGACGCAACTGGCAACGTAAATACCGAGACTCTCGGAGATGTCGTTTATGAAAAGGTGGACGGCGGCACGATAACGCGCGAAGAGGGCGCGGGAAAAATAACGTTCAACTTTACCGGCAATCTCCTGTGGCTGGTGGACTATGAGGCTGAAGGCAAACAGGGCGTCAGGGTAATTGCTTGGGACGCCGCGCCGGACGCGCTTACGGCCTCCGACTTTGCCGCGAATGCCTTTACCTCCGGCGACGATTATATCGCCAACTTCGCCCTGTACGACGACGGCTTGTATGTCTATTACACGGTAGTGCCGGAACCCGCGGAATTGGCTGCGTTGTTCGGAGCGGTTGCGCTGGGATTTGCCGCGTGGCGCAGACGCAAGGCCGGACGTTAATAGCGTCGAAAAGCGTCAGGCGCAAAAGTATAGAAAATGGAAAAGCCCGTCGGCGGTTATGCCGCTTCGGGCTTTTTTGTTCTTTGGGGAAGTGGGAATGCGCGGGCAGTTTCGCCATTTTGGCAACTGCGGGGAGATTTGCAGTCAGGCCGAAAACATTGCGTTTTGCGTCTGTCGCGCCGCCGCCCGCAAAGCGGGCGGTAATTGTTCAGGACGTTTGCGTAGTGTGTTGAGGTATGGCGCGCGCAGGGTTTTGGCATAACGCGGAACACGGCACGAAGCGAAACTGCAGCGTTTGCTGTTGCCGCGCCATTGGAAGGCGTTGCGATTCCCGTTAGGCGTTCGGCATTGCGTGTGGGCGGTATGGCGTAGGATAAAGGTTCGATTGTCTGCAAGTTTGGACGGCACAATAGTAAGCGCATTGCAAATGTGTCGCGCCCTATGTTTTATTACCTTGTATCTTGCGCCTTGTTTCTGGCGTTGGGCAGGGGTATGATTTTTACAGTGGCGTTCGTTTTCGCCGGTCTTGATGCGGGCGATTTTTGCAAATTGTCCGTTTAAATGTTATCCGCTTTTGTTTTGTAAATTTCGGTTTCGTTTGAGCCGCACATTTTAGGCGGATCTTACGGCGTTTTGTTTCTTTGGCGCTTTGTGCAGGGTTTTGCCGGGTCTTTGCGGTGCGGCGCAGGACAGACGTATATATGTATGTGCATGCGCAAGTTCGCTCGCAGGCGCGGGCGCGCAAAATGCGTTAAGAATGTTGAATGCGTTGAAGGATTGCTTGGCAATCCGTTTTCATATGCGCATCTGCCGGTTGTTGCATGGAAAGGCGATTGGCAGTGGTAGGGGGGTAGGGAGAGGGGGTTGAAAGCTTTTGGCGGTTTGAAACGGGTATAGATTTGTCTTTTTAAATGGCGGAACGGAAGGGGGGCGGGAGGAGAAGAGAAAAAGAACAAAAGCGGGAGGAGGGGATAGGGGAGGTTATGGTGTGGGGAGGGGGGAGAAAGAAAAGGAATGTAAAGTAGAAGGTTGGGGGTAATTACTTAAAATAGCTTGACACATAGGCATCGTTTTTTTATTAGTTTATCAAATTTGCAAAAGAGCCGATTAACCTAAATGCGCAGATTTTGTGTTTGCCGCATTTTTCAAGGTATCGCGTGAAACAATTGAAATAAGAGATTGCCATGAAAGAGTTTAAAATCGCATTGATCTTGCTGTCGGCTGTTGCCTTTTCCCAATCGTATGCGACCGATTATATAATACGTTCCACTGATACCGCCAACGGCAACACGCGTTTTCAAGGCACGAATGTGTCGAATTACACGTACAACATACAAATTCCCTCTTCCGGCCTCACCTCCGAGGACAGTCTTTTGGTCTACGGATACTACGATATCGCCAACGGCACGAAAATTTCCGCAAACCGCTTTACCTATGTGAGCAATGGCAGGTGGGGCAATTCGTTTTCGTTTTACGGCGGTTCCAGTTCCAATGCCACGGTGATTCAGGCGCGGGAAATAATGTTTATGCTTCAGCCCGACAATCAGACGAGCTTCGATTACACCAAGGGAATAAACGCGGAGGATTTGACGGACTTGAGCGGATTGAGCAACCTTCCCAATTTCAACGTCAACGGCTCGACGGTGACGTTCCGCGGGGAAATTGTCAACTCCAACGCGCTCAATATCAATATAGGTTCCGACTATATTTCCGGCCAAAGCTCTCTGACTCTCGAATCGTATGACGAAAACACCGCGGCGGAATACTCAGTCGGAACGGTGTACTTCAACTATTCGAAGCAGGGCTACGATTCCAACGGCGTATTTACGGTCGGGCGCGGGCTTACGCTGAATGCGGACAACATAACTTTTTCCTCCTCTTATAGCGAAGGGAAGGCTTATTCGTCGACGGTGAACATTGTAGACGGCGGAAGATTGAATTTGGGAGCTGTGAATTTTAGACTCGATTCCGATGCCGTGACGATAAACCACCTCGACGGCGTTTTGGCGGCCGGTTCGTCTTCGTACCTTGAGATTGGCACCGGAGGCCGTCCTGCCTCGCTCAATTATGTATTGGGCGAAAACGCGATATTCGACACCTCCAATGGGAGCATATATATTGAAAGCACAGCCAACCTTTCCTCAGCCGACGGCGTCAATGGAGGAATGCTGGTCAGGGGCGGCGGGGAGCTCAACATCTTTACCTCCGTCGACGCTGTCACCGGCAAGGTTCACGTGACGGGCGGTTCGATTTTGCATTCAGATAACGGCTGGTTTGTCAATGCGCAGTCCGTTCAGGTCGACGCCGGTTCGAGGCTCGGATTCGACGGAGACATGCTCCTGAACGCCGACAGCAAAATAACGATAGGCGTGGATTCGGAGTCTCTTTTCGGACAAATCGGGAATACGGTGACAATACTGTCGGAGGACGGCTCGTACGGTTCGCTGTATTTTATTCTCGGCGCGGACGCGTTTGAAAATTCCGACAGCATAACAATCGGTCTGGATTCTATAATCGGGGATTCTTCGTTTGCGAATTGGGACAGTTTCGACATTTCGACAAATATGGGCGAATATTACATTCAGGACGGAAACATTACGTTTGTCGTTCCGGAGCCCGCGGAGTGGGCGGCGCTGTTCGGCGCGATTGCGCTGGGCGTTGCCGCGTGGCGCAGGCGCAGGGCCGGACGTTAAAAGCGCCGAAAACGTTGGACGTAAAAACGTAGAAAACGAAAAAGCCCGTCGGCGGTTGTGCCGCTTCGGGCTTTTTTGTTTGCCTAAAATGCGTGGACAGTCGAAGGCGGGGCGCGCAGAAAGAATCGAAACTTTTGCTCGGCTAATTTGACTTTATCCACTTTACGAATTGCGGGAGTTTTCAAAAGAATAGTTTGGCCGCTTGTAAATTTATTGCCGCGCGATTTCAATTTTGCGCGATGTCCGGCGGTTTGGCGCGCAATCTGGGTGCGGCTTCGAAAGTTTGGCAAAACGGGCGATATTTTTCTTTTCGCAGATTCCCTCTTTCCGTATTCGGCGGCGAATTTCAGTTTGCATGCTATCTTTGCTCGCTCTGCAATATTTTGCCAAGTGCGGCGACTTTCGGCAATCTGTGCCGCGATCTGTATTAACGCGGTACGGACGACGCCTTTCAGCCGTTGTCCGAAGCAAATTGCCGACGGTTTTTCGCGCGCGTTTCTGCCGCTAAAAAAATATGCCTGCTCTACTATGCCTATTGCTAAGCCGCCTAAAATTTTCTTCGGAAAATCGCCTTCAAACGCAAAGGCATTTGAAATCCCGGCCGACTTTGCAATCCTGCGATATTCGGCGGAGTTTGAATTTTTTTCGGCGTATCGTGAAGTTTGACTTAGGAAAAATGAAGTAGGATTTGGGAAAATATTTTTGGGAGAGGCGTTGCAAGGCGGTTCAGGGAGGCTACTGTAAGGGGAGTGCAGGTTGTGTTAAGTTTGGAACAGGGTGAAAGCCATTCCAAATCTTACTTCATTTGGGAGTATCGGCGCAAAAAGTTTCCAAACTCAAACCCGGCCGACAAGTCCGCCCCAAAGCCTTTAAATT
>QALA01000050.1 GCA_003343565.1 Verrucomicrobiota bacterium
TGCGCGGCGTTTTTTTTAATACGCGCGTAGTCGGCGGGGCTTTTTCGCATAGGCTCCGGTTTTTTTGCGCATTGCGGAAAGCTTTTTGAGAAGTCGCTCTCCAACGTTATGCGTTCCCACACTCCCCCCTGAAATTCAGGTGATTTTTCGGGTGGGGTGCACTGCTGTCGGCGCATTTTTTTTCGCGCGGATTTTCTTTTCGCGTTGTCGGCATTTATGCGTGATGCCGAAGTTTTTTTTGCGCGGCGTTTTTTTTAATACGCGCGTAGTCGGCGGGGCTTTTTTGCATAGCCTCCGGTTTTTTTTGCGCATTGCGGAAAGCTTTTTGAGAAGTCGCTCTCCGAGGTTATTGAGAAGCGGAGTTTTTTGTATTTTGCGAATTTTACGCTCTCCGACTTTTTCGCGCGGAAAGCGATTTTTTCGCGCAACGGCGGCGGTTGCGCGGAATGGTAATCGCCGAGGGTGCGGAATGCGAGGGCAAAAAAGTTTTCGGCGGCCCTTTGCGTCTATTGCTTTGCATCTATCGGATTACGGCGGCGGGGAATTGCGTTCGGACGGTTGGCTTAAATAGTAAGCGCGCAAATTCGGAATAGCGGGATCCAATCGCGCCGCGCGCAATCCCTTCGCAAAACGCGCAAAGGGGCGCAGGGCGCATTTCGGAACCAGCGGAGAATGTGTCGGCGCATTCCGTCACGTTTTTATGCGGCGTGAAAAAAATCCGTTTTTATCGGGAGTATTCGCCTTCCTTTGGCCGAATGCGGCGCAGGCAAAAGCTCCGCCGCGATGCGGATTGCGATACCTAAACGCGGCAATTCCCATTTCCTTCGGGGGTATTTTTTAATTTGCATTTTGAAAAAGTCCGCTCGATTTTGTTTTTGCGCGCAGGAGTTTATTGTTAAGTGTAGTCGCGCGCGTTGTTTTGCGCGGCAAAACCGCCTTTTTGCGCGCGGGCGGGGCGTTTTCGGCCAAATCGTTTTTTTTGCGAAAGAAAGCCTTGCGGGAAAATTTTTTTCGGAGGCGTTCGGGCGATGTTTGCGCGGAACTTTTTTTGCGGAAGCTTTCTTGGGGTTGGAACGCGCCCTGAATTGCTGCGCTTGTCTGGCATTTCTTTGTTTTTTGCGCGCGGGAGGCGGAGATTTTTCCAAAGGCGCAATAATCTTGAAAACGGCGGAAGTCGCGCTACTGTGGCGGCATGAAAAGAATGGAAAAGTCCGGTGGGAGCAAATCGGCGGGGGGGAACTCCCCGAAAAAAACCGCGCGAAAGTCCGCGGGCGCGAAAGCCGTTTCGGCAAAAAAAACGGCTGCGGGCGGACAGGCCAGCTGGGGCGGACGATTCAGCGAGCCTCCCAGCGCGCTCATGCTCAGATTCGGAGAGTCGGTATCTTTCGACAGCCTCTTGGCCAAATACGACATTGAAGGCTCGAAGGCCCACGCAAAAATGCTTGCGAAGTGCGGAATAATAAAGCCTGCCGAGGCCAAAAAGATAGTCGCGGGCTTGGACGCCGTTTTAGGGAGAATAGAGTCGGGGGATTTTTCCTGGAAGGAGGAGCTTGAGGACGTTCACATGAACATAGAGCAGGCTCTCACCGCGGAAGTTCCGGAGGCCGCCAAGCTTCATACCGCGCGCAGCAGAAACGACCAGGTGGCGACAGACATGCGCCTGTTCTTCAAGGACGCATGCTTTGCGATATCCTCCAAACTGCGCGCTCTTTTGGGGGCGCTGGTGGATTTTGCCGACGCCAACCGGGACGTATTCATTCCGGGATATACCCATCTTCAGCGCGCGCAGCCGGTGAGCGCGGCGCATCATATTCTGGCGTGGACGGAGATGTTTGCGCGCGATTTGGAGCGGTTCGGATTTGTCGCCGAAGGCGCGAACGTCTGCCCGCTCGGAAGCGGCGCGATAGCCGGCACGACGCTGCCGATCGACAGGCTGGAAACGGCGCGGCTGCTGAATTTCACCGATCCCGAAACCGGCGATCCGATAGTCACCGGCAATTCCATGGACGCTGTTGCCGACCGCGACTGCTTCATGGAATTTTGCTTTGCGTGCGCGGCTTTGGGCGTCCACATATCGCGCGTTTGCGAGGACGCCATAATTTGGAACACTTCGGAATTCGCGTTTGTCAGGCTGCCCGACGCCTTTACGACGGGTTCGTCGCTCATGCCGCAGAAGAAGAATCCCGACGCGTTCGAGCTGATGCGCGGGAAATCCGCGCGGCTAATCGGAAATTTGAACTGCCTGATGGTCTTGGTAAAGGGCCTGCCGATGGCCTACAACCGCGATTTGCAGGAGGACAAGCCCGCGGCGTTCGATTCGTTCAGGCAGGCTTCGATTTGCGTGGAAGTGCTGACTGCGTGCGTGTCGCTCATGTCGTTCGACAGGCGGAAGTGCGCTGAGGCTGTTTCGGATCCGCTGCTGCTGTCCACGGATTTGGCCGACTATTTCGTGATGCTGGGCGTGCCTTTCAGGAAGGCGCACCACATGGTCGGTTCCCTCGTGGCCCTTTCGGAGAAGTCCGGCGTTCCGATAAGCGAACTGTCCGACGCGGACGTGCTGGCGGTCTGCCCGCAGGCGGATTCGTCGTGGCGGAGCGTGTTCGATCTCGGCCGGGCGTTTGCGATGAGGGAGAAGCTAGGAATGCCCGGCGCGCGCCAAGTCGAGGCCCAGATTGCGTCGTGGAGGGAGTTTTTGCGGTGCGGAAAATAGTCGGCAAGCTCTTGGGGCGCAGGCGGAGTTTGTTTGGCAATCCGTTTTGCGCGCCGTCGGGGCCGACAATGGCGGAAAGGTTTAGAGCATGTTTATAGACGAGGCCAATGTCACATTGAAGGCGGGCGACGGCGGCAACGGCTGCGCCGGTTTCAGGCGTGAAAAGTTCGTTCCGTTCGGCGGCCCGGACGGGGGCGACGGCGGCAGGGGCGGCGACGTCTACGCCGTGGGGGACGACAACGTGTCGGATCTGGAGGCCTTCACGTTTTCGCCCAATATCCGCGCGGGAAACGGAGGCAAGGGCATGGGCCGCCAAAAGACCGGGGAAAGCGGCGCGGACGCGCTGATGCGCCTGCCGCTCGGCACCGTAATCTACAACTCCGAAAACGGGGCGGCGGTTGCGGAGGTCCTTGAGAAGGGAGAGAAAATTCTGCTTTTGCGCGGCGGTCGCGGCGGACTGGGCAATGTCCATTTTAAAAGCTCCACCAACCGCGCGCCGCGCCAGTTCACGCATGGCGAGGAGGGCGAATCGGGAAGCTTTAGGCTCGTGCTAAAGTCGATTGCCGACGCGGGACTGGTGGGATTTCCCAATGCGGGGAAGTCGTCGCTCGTCAACATCATTACTCCCGCCA
The DNA here is from genome assembly GCA_003343565.1 of Verrucomicrobiota bacterium. GTDB lineage: Bacteria > Verrucomicrobiota > Verrucomicrobiia > Opitutales > Intestinicryptomonadaceae > Merdousia. Next base: position 3,343 of record QALA01000050.1, read on the forward strand.
GGCCGAAAGTCGGGGCGTATCCGTTTACGACGCTCCATGTGAACATCGGCACGATTTCCTATCCCGACACCTACGAGAAGCTCACCCTGGCCGACATTCCGGGACTGATCGAGGGCGCGAGCGACAACCGCGGCTTGGGGCACAGATTCTTGCGCCACATAGAGCGTTGCAAGGCGCTTATCTTGATTATAGACATGGCCGGTACCGACGGCAGGGATCCCCTCGACGACTATGCCGGATTGATGGGGGAGCTTGAAAAATACTCCCCGGACTTGCTTAAAAAACGCATGATTGTAGCGGCCAATAAAATGGACGAGGAGGCTGCACGCGGGAATTTGAAGGCGTTTAAAAAGAAGTATCCGAATCTCGACATAGTTGCGATTTCGTGTCTGACCGGAGAGGGAATCCCGCGTTTGAGAAACGAGATTTACTCGGTCTGCAAATCCGCATTGTGAGTTTCGCCTTTCGCCGGGGCGCAAAAGCGGCGCGTTGCGCGGGGTAAGGGCGCAACAAAAAGCGGCGCGCGAAATTCTTTGCGCCGCCGCCTGCGCGAACTTGCCTTAATTTGGAAAATTCTTGATTTGCGCGCAATCTGCAATGCCGCGCCGTGCAATCTGCAATATCGCAGCGGCTGTACAATGTCGGCTTATTGGAAGTGCCGCGAAGAATTGCGCAATCGTGCGCAGTGGATTTCGGCGGCGCGCTTCTTTGTGCTGCCGGCATGCGAAACGCGGGGCGGCGGGTCGGTTTGCGGGCGTGTTTTTTAGTCTGTGCCGCCTTGTCATTTTTTTATTTTTTGCGGAAGGGAGATAGTGGAAGTTAGGCTTTTCGACTTTTCTGTGTTTTTTCCGATATTTTTCCCCCTCCATGCGGCGCATTTGTGAGAGTAGCTCGATAAAAAGTAAAAAGAGTTTCGCACGCAAGCGTTGCGCCGCCGTCGTTCGCGTCACTCTCCCGCAAGAGGCGTTGCCGGCATGCGAAACGCGGGTCGGTGGGCGGTTTTTTTAGTCCGTGCCGCCTTGCCGTTTTTATGCGCTGTTTCCCTTTTATGCCATGTATGATGCGCGGCAAGTTTACTGCCGGAGAATTTTATTTGTTCGATGCGCGGTTGCCGTATGGCGGTTTTTTCGGCAGTCGCGCCGTTTTCAATCTGTCGATTGCGTTTTTAAGCCGCCGCAAGGCGCGCGAGATAAAAATGAAAGACGGTCGGATTTCGGCAAGTTGGCGTTGCGGCTTGCGCTTGGGAGGGGCCGGCGCGTCCGGCCGGCGGCGCGGTCGCGCCGTAGCATGGGCGGGCGCCTGATTTAAAATATTGCGAGTAGATGCACTTCTTTTGTTTTCGGAATTTGCGCGTTGCCTTGCGGACTTATATTTCGAACCGGCGGCGTTTTTTATTTTTTTGCGATTTGGGAACTTTGGAAATTTTGTAGGGACTGCGGACGCGTCCGGCGCCGCTCCTGCGTCGCCGCAATTTGGGGGAGGAGGCGGATTCCGGCTTTTATTTTGCGCGGAATATCCGATTTTTTTGGAGAATATCTTTGACTTTCGCCCAATCGGAAATATCTTCATTTCTATTGATGAAAAAACACTCCGCTTATACTCCCTTACCCCTCCCCAAGAATAATAAGCGCGCGTTTACGCTTATCGAAATTCTCGTGGTAATATCCATCATAGTTATTTTGATGGGATTTACCTCCATGATAATCGGCGGCGTGGGCGACACGCAGGGCAAAGCCCGTTCCAAGGCCGATATGGAGCTTATCGCGACGGCCCTTGAAGCCTTTAGGGGCAAGTACGGCGGCTATCCGCGCATAAGCTGCCAGACCAATGAAGCCACAAACGCGGGCGATCTCTACAAATGCTTAGTCGGCAAGATGGCCCTCTCCGTGAAGAACGGGGAAATATATATGGAAGACATTTCCACGCGCCCTCGCAGGCCGTTTCTGGACGCCTCTAAAATTAAGATAGGCGATCCGTCGGATCGGGATTCGGACGACGTCGACAGCGAAAAGTCGGGCGTTTTCTTCATGGACGCCTGGCGCGAGCCGTACATGTATTTTTACGACACCTCCAAAGTCGCCGGAACCGTGGAGGGCGTCTGGCGCTCGCCCGCGTTCATTCTCCTGAGCAAGGGGCCGGACCAGAAGCATACGGAAGTCAAGAACATGTACGCTACGGGCATTATTCCGGAGGAAAAGGAGTATTTTGAAAAGGAAGAAAACGTGGACAACATTCTGCACGGGCGCATGGATTGACGCCGCCTGCGCGCGCCTTTGCGCAATTTCATTGAAAAACTCTTAAAACACTACCACCAAAGGACCTCCTCTATGAAATCTAAAAAAGGATTTACCCTTATCGAATTGATGATAGTCATAACTATCATCGGAGTGCTGGCTTCGCTTTTGCTTCCGATGATAACCGGCGCGCAACGCGCCACGTACAAGGCCAAGACCAAGACGCTCTTTTCCAGCCTTGTCGCCGGCCTGAACAGGTACAAGGACGAATACGGATTTTATCCGAATTTTCTTACGGAAAAAGACCGCGTCAACCTCAACGACGCAAGCAATTCCGTCAACTGCGTGCGGGCTCTCACGGGGCGCAATCCCGACGGCACGGCGATGTCCGCCGCCGACAGAATGGCGGTCAACAGGAACAAAATCCACATTCTCGATTTCGACGACTCGAATTTGATTGAGAAGCGCAACAGGACGACGAACAAGAACGAGTGGAAAATTGTGGACGCCTTCGGCAATCCGAACATCTACATCTGCGTCGACAACGACGGCGACGGCCTGATAAAAAAGGGCTTCCCGACTGCGACCGACGGGGTGAATCCCGTCGATTTGAAGAACGCCGTAAAAAACGACAAAGTCGGGATACGCGCCGGCGCGATAGTCTTTACGCTCAAGAAGGATTCCAATTCCCCCGCGGCGGATTTCACCTCCGAGGACATATTCAGCTGGGTGCAATAACAAACTATATATGCCGTTGAGCTTATGCGCGAGGTAAAAACAGCGTTTACACTTATAGAAATGCTCGTCGTAATCGGCGTGATAGCCGTTATGGCCGCGGGCATTTCCATGATTAATTTCGGCGGCGGAAGCCAGTCGATATACACCGCCCAGCAAATAATGATGGGCGCGTTTTTCGAGGCCAAGACGGTTTCGCTGACCCGCCATACCGACACGCGCGTGGTAATATACAAAGGCGACGACGCGGCCAGAAAACTCAGGCAGGTCGGCGTCCTGTACCGCGCTTCGGGCGACGACGACGTCTCTTTGGGGTGGGCGTCGGTCAACGACGGCACGATACTTCCGGAGGGCACGTTTTTCATTCCCCCGTCGGGCGACTTTGACAAATACGTGACGATGGTTGGAGACGCGAAGGCGTCTGAGGTGTTCAAGAGCACTTTCAACAACGGATATACGGGGGCGTATTCGGTGGTGGGCGTGCAGGAGTTTCCCAGCGTCAAGCCGTGGAACGTCTCGGAGGGCAACGGGGACTTTTACTGCTATCAGTTTTCTTCCGATGGAATGTCTATGAATCCCGGCGCGCGCGTCATGATAGGCGCCGGCAGGATTGACGGCAAGGGCAAGTACAGAATGGAATCTGCGTACAGCGAGCTCGGCTTTGTGATTCACAGAATAGGCAACACGATTCCGTTCTCCAGCTACGACGAAATATCCGCGGCCTTTTCCGGAGAAAAGGGCGGCAAAAAAGATTCCGAGAGCGGAGAGGAAGACAAATCGGACGAAAAGAAGGACGAAAAAAAGGAGGCGCAGGGAGCCGGCGGCGAAGGCGGAGCCGGAGGGCAGTCTCGGCCCGAAGAAGCGCCTCAGGCTGGCCAACAGGCCGCCTCCGAATAGTCTGACAGGTCCAATAAATGCAATTTATTCGCGATATGAAAACAACTTTTACAAAGGCGGAGGGTTCGCGCGGCGGCTTTACTCTGGTGGAGGTCATGTTGGCCGTCGGCGTGATAGCGATAACGCTGACGGCGATGATAGGCTTGCTTTCGTCGATAACCGGCAACGTAAACCAGATAAGGTATCAGACAAAGGCGGTTTCGCTTTTGGCCAATATAGAGACCACGCTCAAGATGAAGCCGTTCGACGACGTGTTTACGTGGGTTGCGTCGGCGGACAGCCCCTACGTAATCTATTTTTGGGACGAATACCAGAATCCGGAGGATCCGGACAATTCCAGCTTGATGACGCTGAATTCCGAGCTTCCCGGATTCAAATCCGGAATGCCTCCGGACAGAATGAATCTGGAGCGTTCGCACGGGGAGGTGTTCCGCGTGAATCTCTCCCTCTACCAGGCGGCTCTCAAGGGCGAGCGCGTGAGGATTGGGGATTCGTCCGAGTACACTTCGGGGGCCCTTTCCGGGGCGTCCACGGAATATGCGCTCAATTATTTGCCGATAAAGGTTGAGATATTCGTCGAGCCGCGCTCCGACATAACGGTGGGGCCGGGAACGGCCGAAATAAACGAACAGCGCCGCGTTTACGACGATATAGTTTACAAGAATCGCTAATGCGAAAGCCGCTTATGAATATGAAATCAAAACGCAAGTCCGCATTTACGCTTATCGAGATTTTGGCGGCCAGCGCGATTATGACCGTGATAGTGCTCGCCGTTTTGTCCGTGACGACAACTATTCTCAGCACGTGGAACAGGTCGAGCGGGCAGTTGAAGAACTACTTTGACGCCAACGTTGTCATGTCCGTAATACAGGAGGATTTGGAGGGCATAAAAATCAAGCGTGACGGCCGCGCATGGCTTGAGGTCAGCTATCCGGAGGAAATAGGCTTCTTGCGAGGCGCGGATTACAAGGGAACAATTCCGATGAAGCCGCCGTGCGTAATGTTTTATTCTTCCACTTTATTGCGTCCGCGCTATTCGCGCGAGAACTTGCAGACGGCGATTGCCGAAAACGACCAGCCCGTAAAGCTGATTCCCGGCAGCGTTTGCGCCGTGAAATATTCCATTGGGCTGAAGAGTCCGTTTTTGAAGTCGGCTTCGTCGCGCTCGGAGAACGAGAGGCAGCTCAATGCGTTCTACGGCTTTTACAGGGCTGTGATAGATCCGCGCTCCACGGCGCTTGAGGCCAGCGGAAATTTGGTGCAGGGCTATTCCAAAGACGTGGATTCGCAGTCGTACAAGTTTGCGCTTTCCAACAATCTTTGGAGCAAGATATGCACGATTGTCGACGAGGAGGGCGTGGAGCGTCAGGGGCAGGATTTGCGCACGTGGGCTTTGGATCCTGAAAATTTGCTGGCGCAAAACGTGGTGGATTTTCGGATAAGTTTCGGGGTTTTGTATCCCGACACGAGCAGCGATCAGCCGGACGCAAAGCGCCTTGCCATAATTCCTCCCGGCGTCGCCTTTACTGCGGGGAGAAAAATTCTGTTCGACACCGCCACCGCGAAGGCGTTTGAATTTGGCGGAGCCGGCGGAACGACCGAGGTCGATACGGCGGAACTTGAGGACGGCACCCTTGCGTTTGCCGACATCTCCATGACGGTGGTATCCGAAGCGGGCGCAAGGGAAATGCGCGCTCTCATGACCTCCAAGCGCATGACCGAGGAACTCTTTAAGGAAATGGTTTTGAGGCACGGAAGTACGGTGACGCGCCGCGTTCACTTTATAGAGCCCATGTGGGAATAACGTATGGAACTTTCTCGGCAACAGATTGAAAAGGTAAAGAGTTGGGTTGACGAAGGCGCCGGAATCGGAGAGGTGCAGGGGCGCATTTCCTCGGAATTCGGCGTCTCGATGACATATATGGAGGTTCGCTTTCTCCTCGACGATATCGACGCGCAGATACGCGACCGCCCCGAAAAAACTTCAGGCGGATTGCCCGCGGCTTCCGATGCCGGCCTTTCCGCCGCGCCGTCCGAATCTTCCGGCTCTTCCGAATCTTTCGCGTCGGGGCAGGCGGATTTTGTTTCTCCCATTGGAGGGGACGGGGTTGCCGAAGATGGGGGGATTGCGGAAAATTTGGCGGAAAATCCCGCGGGAGACCCGTCGGAAAATTCCGCGGATTCCGCAGCGCGTTCGCCGGACGAAGGAGGCGCGCAAAACGTTCCCGACGGATCGAATTTGGGCGGCGGAGACGGCGAAAGCTCGGCTTCCGGGGTGAGGGTTTCGATGGACGGATCTCCGCGTCCCGGCAGTTTGGCCAGCGGTTCGGCGGTTTTTTCCGACGGCGCGCAGGTCGATTGGGTTGTGGATATGAACGGTCAACTCGGATTCATTGCGCCGGTTGCCGGTTATTCTCCGCCGCAGGAGGATATTCCGCAATTTCAATCCCAGTTGCAAAAACTTCTCGGCGTTCCCGACGGCTCCGACGTGGACGATTCAAAAATAGAAGTGACTGTAAGTCCGGTTCAGCGTCCTGACTCGCTGGCATTTGGAAGCGTCACATTTTCCGACGGGACGAAGGCGGAGTGGCGCATAGACAGGGTGGGGCAGCTCGTTCTAATACCGTCGCAGGAGGACAAGAAGCCTCCGCAGGACGAAATTCCGGCCTTTCAGCGCAAGCTATCTTCCATGTTGCGCAAGATGTATTGATTTTTTGCATTCCGCGCATCTTTTGGCGGTGCAGGCAAAAGTTTTGCCTACCAAAAGATGCATGTGGGCGAAGGCGGATAAAATACGCATGTTGCAAAGGCGCGCTTTTGCGGAATTGCCAAAAAAGCGCGGATTATCTAAAAAGCGTCGATTACCCGAAAAAGCGCGAATTGCGGTTGTTATTTATTGCAATATTCAATCCTGGGGCTTGCCGGGAAACGGAGCGCGCCTTGAAAGTTTTTTTTGCTCGCAGCATTGGTTGCCGAGATTCTTTTGGAAAACTTTGCGGATAATTTCGGCCGCCGCCGCAGAGGCGGATTGAGAAACTTGCTTAAGACACCTTGTGCCGCATGCGGATTGCCGAGAGGCGGGTCGCGTTTTTCATAATGCCGATTTGCGGTTTTAAACAAAACCGATTTCGGTTTTGTTTAAAAATGGCTGCAAAGTGTCGAAACATTTTCGCGCGGGGCGAATAGTGGAATTGCAATTTTATTAAAAACAGCGGCCGTCGGGAAGTTTTCTTGGGGCGCGGTTTTGCCCATATTAAAGGCCGTTTTTTTTGCGCCAACTGCGGCGTATTTTGCGCCCGCGCGGCCGCACGCCATATCGTGAAATTTGATTTTGGAAAAATGAAATGGAATTTGGGAAGCGTTTCATCTTGAGACGCTTTCATGCGGGACTCAGCAATAAGGCCGCCTTGAAACGCTGAGCTTTTGCTGTTTTCGGCAGAAATGCGATTTTTGCGCATGCGCGCAAAAAAATTTGCGAATATTTTTTTCGCGATGCGCGATTGCGCCGTTGAGGTTTTTTTTAAAGCCTTGCAACTTCCGATTCGTTTAGGGCGGAGGCTAAAAAAATATTTCCGAATTTAAATCGGATTTTTTCCGACTTTGCCGCAATCCCTTTAAGCGAGCGAAAAATTCCCATTTCCTTTTGCAATAGTCCGTTCCCAAACGCACATTCAGGCATCGGCGTTTTGTTGTAAACGGAGCTTCCGCTTTCGGAATCTGTCGAAAGGGCGATTTTCCCATTTGATTTGCGCCGCCCAAAAAGCCGCCTTGCTTGTCGTTTTATTTGCGGATTTTTTTGAAGTTCGGGGGCGGCTGTCGGAAAATTTTTGTCGCGGTTTCAAACTTGCGTTTCAAAGTCGCGCGCGTTCGTTTTTGCGCTTGAAGATGGGCGAAATTGGGTATAATAATTATAACGAAGATTTATCAAACTAATGCGCAGGCAATGTGCGGTTTTAGAAATATAGATATTGTGGGGAACATAAAATCGGGGAGCGCGGCATGTCCAAGTCTGACGTAAAATCCGACTTCAAGTGGAAGATGTACACGGACGAAAACATGCGTCTGTTTCCAAAGGACGATACGATTTGGTATTTTTCCAACAATTCCTCCACGCGCTATATGCCGCATACTTTCGTGTCGAAGGAGCCGGATCGGGAGCGCGAGACGGGGCAGATAATCGCTCCGCCGAGTTCGTTGGTTGATCCGCTTGAGCGCCATTCGATAATACTGGCCGGTTATGCGATACACCACAAGGGATACTATCATTCGCGCCGAAATACCGCGTTTACGGATCTCATATGCGTTATCGAGGGGGCGCTGGTCGTAAAATTTGACGGCAAAAGGAAAACTCTCCGCCGGGGAGAGGCGCTGATTCTGCCTCCGAAATGCGAGGCGGACAACTATGTCGACTGCCGTAGGGTGCGCGTATTTTGGGCGCACTTGAAAAATACGGCCTTTTGGCGCGAAATTTTGGGAGATTTGACGTTCACGAAGAAATTGGAAAATTTTGAGGCCATAAGCCGTCTGATAGACATATATCGCGACGAGGTTTTCAGTTCCGCCCGTTCCATGCGCGTTCTCGACATGGTTGCCGAACTGCTTGTGACGTTTTTGCGCCGCGAGTTTTCCGCGGGGAAACGGCACGTATTGCGCGGCCGCATAGAAAAATTGGTGAAGCTGATGTCCGACTCTCTCGATCGGGATTGGTCGTTGAAGCGCGCTTCGGAGGAAAGCGGACTTTCCGTCAAAGATATTGAAAGCGGCTGCATGAAAAACTATATGATGAGCTTTTCAAAATTGACGTTAAAGATGCGCATGCATAGGGCGATCGACCTTTTGAAAATGGGGTTTACGAATGTGGAAATTGCGGCAAAGCTGGGCTATGCCACGCCGTATTCCTTTTCCAAGGCTTTCAAGCTTTATTACGGGAAAAGCCCCAAAATATTTATGGGGGACTGACGTTGTGCGCCGCACATCGGTGCGCCGGGTCGCCGCATTTGCGCGGAGGGCGGGGCATTCGGGATTTATCGAAACGCCCTGCGAAAACTGGGGGGGAACGAAATGCCGCGCCGTCGAGTTTTGGCGCCCGTTTTCCGGGAGAAGCCGGGGAAAGTCGGAGGCGATTTGAAAGGGAATTTTGGAGGGCAACCGTCCTTGTGCGGATTTAAAAACCTTTGATGCGGGGAGATTGCGGAAAACCTGTTTGAAATCAACGCCATCGTAC
>QALA01000029.1 GCA_003343565.1 Verrucomicrobiota bacterium
TCCGAATCCGCGCGCGCGTTTACGCGCTTTGCAAATGTCGTTTATGCGCTTTGCAGGCATTTTTGCATCGGGCGAAGCGCGTTTTTTTGTGTGTCCAACATCGCTTTGACGATTTGCGCCGGCAAATTGCGGCGGAGAAGGTTTGGCATTGTCTGTGAAAGTTGCGCGGCCACCTTTTGCCGCTGCCCGCGCGGGTCGTCGAAATTTCGGCGAAGGTTGTACGGCGTTTTCGACGAATATAGGCGGGCTGGAGCCGCTCAATTCGCCGCGCGCCGGACTCCCTTCGGCGGGGCGTTGCAATGGAGGCGTCTTTTGCCCGCAACTTAATTTGTCGCTCTCCGTTTTTTGTCCGGTTCTTTTTTTGTTTGCGCGCGGGAAATTTTAACGGCGGCTTATTCCGCGGCGCGCGTTCGAATTATCGGGATTTTTTTGCTCCCGAAAAAACCTTTGCGAATTTTGCCTAATTTGGACGGCAGACAAAAATATTTTCAAGCTCGAATCCGGACTTTCGCCTTCGCACAGCCTCTTTTAATATCCCGAATGTCGCGTTGTCCTTTGGAATATTTCGCTTGCAAATAAATGCGTTCGTTTCAGCGATGCCTGGCAAGCGCGCGGGCGCAACCACAAAAAAATCCCGCAAGGTTTTCTGCTTACGGGAGTCTCGCTTTCAAAGTGTGCCCATTGCGCCGCTTTTAACGGCGTCTCCTTCTTCGCAAGAACGCAGCCGCAAGTACTGCAAACGAAAGTATTGCCGCCCATTCGGCCGGCTCCGGAACTGTGTAGGAAACATACAGTCCGTCCTCTCCCTTGAAGGTTGTGAATACGTAATCCGCGCCCTCGTAGGTTATCGTCCTTGACTGTTCGTCCGTCGTAAAGACGATTCCGTCATCGGCGGCCTGCGTCCAGGATATGACTTTTATTCCCTCTTCCGGATTGTTGCAGATGATTTTGGAATAGTCTTCGAAGTCGCCTCCGGCCTCGTCCGTCAAGTGTATGATTACGGTTCCGCTGCCCGTCGCCCCGCCGGAGAGCGATATTGCGTCCCAGACGAGCGAGCCGTCGGAGGCGGAGTCTATTCTCACGCGCACGGTTCCGCCCCCGTTGACTTCGAGCCCTGAAAATGCGAACGTTCCGCCGACCGAAGTTCCGGAAGTTTCGTCCGCGGTGACGTTCGAGTTTCCGAAAATTGCCGTTTGGGCGTTCGAGGCCTTCGAGAGCTTGAGGGCCCCGCGCGAAAGCGTTGCGGCATCGGCGGACGAGTAGTTTAAAAACAGGCCGCCGCTAATGATTTCGACGTCCCCGTTTATCTTCATGTCGGAGCCGCGAAACGACTGCGTTGCGTTGCGGTATTCCAATATTTCCAGCGAGTCGCCGTAAACGCAGCTGTTCATTGTGAGATTGAGTTTTGCGTTGAGTTGCGTGCTGCCGCTGTATTTTGTGCCCATTCCTCCGAGGGACGTGTACGAATTGGAATTTGTAAGAACCACCGTGAGGCTTCCCGTGTAGGAAGTCCCCGTGTCAAATGTCACGCCGGCGTAATTGTCGAATCCGTTTACCCACATGTAGGAGTTGTTGGTTATCGATTCCACGTTGTTGTTCGTGCCTCCGTACATCAGCGCCTGCGTGTCGTAGCCGGCTCGCGGAGATTGGGATTTGATTGCGCCCTTTATTATCACGTTCGGATTTTCAAATGTCGCCTCGGAGGACGCGTAGATTTTCGGGAAATTGGTTCCGTGCGAATACAGCGTGACGTCGCCGTTTACGGTAAGCGAGGCGATCGAGCCTATGCGGGAGTCGTTGTTGCCCATGCTTCCGCCGGAGAAGCTGAAATTTCCCCCCACTACCACGCGCGTATTGTTCGAGCCCCCGATATACATAATGTATCCCGTGGCTCCGCCCGCTCCTATGGTCAAATCGCCCGTCGTTTCAATGACGCCGCCTTCCGCGGTGGTAAGCACCGTTTTATCGGAACGCTGAAACAGGGATTCCAATTTCAGATTTATTGAAGAGTACAAATTTAGATAGTTCGCCTGCGCCGCTCCGGTGAAGTAGAGAGTGTCCGTTCCGCCCGTGAAGTCGGGCAGGGCCTCCGCCTTTTGGGTGAACGAGGAATCCGTGTACCAATAGTCCAAAGCTTCCTGCGAGGTGAAGTCGAACGAGGCCGTACTCTCGTCTAAGGCGGCGACGTTGAAATAGTAGTTTGCCGCCCGCGATGCGGACGAAAACATAATTGGAGAAAGCGCCGAGAAGATTATCGGCATCAATGGCAGCAGTTTTCGGCTCAGGCGGGCAAGGAGACGATCGAATGGCTTTGTCATAATAATAACCAATAAAATTTGTGCGGGGACAAGGCAACACTTATTTTTGTAGTTATATTTAATAATCAAACTATTCTATTATTTGCCGCCTTGCCCGCTTCCCGCCGCTTGCGCTTGCGCCGCCCGCCGTTTTAGGCAATCTTTTCGATTGCGTCCGAAGCGATTTTGCCCGCGCGTTTCGCCTTGCCCGGCATTCGTTTTTGCCCCTTTCGTTTTATGGCGTTTGAAATGCCGTTTTTTCGCGCGTTTTGTGCCGCGTCGAAAATATTTATTCGCCTATGCCTGTTTTTTTTCGTTCCGTTTTCTGCCGCAGTTTTTCCGGGCGGTTAGTTTCCTATCCGCCTTGTCTACGTCCGCCGCCGATTTTAATTCTTTCGCGGGCGGATTCCAAATCCCAATCCGAGTTGAAGCGGGCGTTTGTGCGCGGGCGGATTGATTTAAACGAAATCTCAACTCGGCGCGGCCTTCAATTTCGGCGGCCTTCGGCTCCAATCCGCCCGGCTTTTTTTCGAAACGCCCGCTGGCGGATTTCCTGCGAGTCCCTTGCCGTATCCGCAATATTTTCGTAAAATCTCTCTTGCCGAATTTTGGTTTTTCGGCGTGTCGAGCGGATTTTTTGCCGATTCGGGTGTTTCGCTTGCGCGTTTTGTCCGCGCCGGCTTATTTGCGCGCAGTCGATTTCGCTTTGGCGTTCCCGTTCGGCGGAGGCTGCCGTTTCCGTCTGCGCAATTTGCGTTTCAAAGCGGCGGCTTTTGCGCCATGGGGCATTTGGCTTTTTCGGCGCGCGGGCGCTCTATAACTCAAGGAGTTTCTTTAACGCCTGAAAACATCTTTCGCTTGCCCCGATATTCGACGCGTGCCACTCTTTCGCCGACTTCCCCATTTGGGCGCGAAGTTCGGGAGACTGCGCAAGGCGGAGCAGTTCCGCTTGGGCCTGCCGGGAATTTTCCGTCCGAATCGACGCCCGCGAATCCTCAAGGGTTTTGCATATTTGCCTAAAATTGCTCATTCCGGGGCCGTAAACCATCGGCACGCCGGCCGCCGCGCACTCCAGCGGCGACTGTCCGCCGCGGTTTGGCGGAAGGCTCTTGCCGATAAACGCCAAATCGGCCGTCTGCGTCAGTTCGCGCAGCTCTCCGGTCGTGTCGGCCAGATACGCCAGCGTTCCCTGCGGAGCCTGTTTGGAGCGGCTTCTGACGTGGTGCGGCAGGGATTTTATCGCCTCGGCCGCCTCCGCCCTGCGCTCGGCGTGGCGGGGGACGAGAAGCAGCCGGCAGTCGATTCGCTTCGCTCGGATTTCTTTCAGCGTTTCCGCAAGCATCTCCTCCTCGCCCGGCCATGTGGACGAACCCAACAACACGAGGGAGTCTTCGGCAAAGCCAAACTCCTTTTTCAGTGCGGATTTTTCGGATTTTCCCGCGGCGGCGGGATTCGGGGCGTCGAATTTCATGTTGCCCGCGCAGAAGATTTTTTTGCTGTCGGCTCCGAGCCCCGCGAAGCGTTCCATGTCCGGCTGGCTTGAGACCGCTATCAGGGAAACGCCGCCCAGAATCTTTCGGGCTATCGCCGGAAATTTCGCGTAGCGGCCGAACGACCTGTCCGACATTCTGGCGTTTACCAGCGCGACCGGAACGCCCCTTATCTTCGCCTGATGGAGGTGTTCCGGCCAAAGCTCGCCCTCCATGAGGACCGCCAAGTCGGGGTCAAAATTGTTCCATGCGCGCCGGCTGAACGGATAGAAGTCGAACGGGAATACTCCCGTAAGCAGGGCTTTGTCGGAGTATTTTTTGCGGAGTATTTCGTAGCCCGTGCTCGTCGTCGTCGTGAGAATCAAGTCGACGCCGTCGAGCGCGGAGAGCTTTTCGACGAGCGCGGCCATTGCCTCCACTTCCCCCACGCTGACGGCCTGTATCCAGACCCGCTTTCTGCCGGCGGGTTTCGGCGGCAGCTTTTTGTGTCCGCCCCAGCGGTGGGAGAAATCTCGCGAATATCCGCCGCGGCACAGCATGCGCCACGCGTAGTACGGCGCGGCCAAAAGGAACGCCGGAGGAAGCGCCAGTCTGTAAAGGTTTATCATGGCACGATGCGTCGTTGTCCGAATCCGGAAACCGCGCCGGCGGTTAGACGGTCTCGAAGATTATGGCCGTGTTCGCCCCTCCGAATCCGCTGCTTATTGACATCGCAGTCTTGATTTGCCCGCGCAAGGTGGAGCGCGGAATGTCCAGACCCTCCGCCGCGGGATCGAGCTGCTCTATGTGGGCCGACCCCGGAATTATGCCCTCCTTCATCGAAAGCGCGGTAAAGCCGGCCTCCATCACTCCCGCCAGCGACAAACCGTGGCCGGATATGGCCTTCGTGCTGCTGACTTTCGTCCTTGAACCGCTCCCGAAAACTGCCTTTATCGCCTTTGCCTCCGCCGCGTCGCCGATGGGGGTCGATGTTGCGTGGGCGTTGATGTAGTCTATGTCCTCCGGCTTTGCGTCGGCGGCGCGCAGGGCATTGTTTAGCGCGTTTATCACGCCCTCGCCTTCGGGGTGCGGAATGGCGACGTTGTAGCCGTCGCTGGCCTGTCCCCAGCCCCTGATTCTGGCGTATATTTGCGCTCCGCGGGCGCGGGCGGCGTCCTCTTCCTCAAGCACGGCGACAACGCCGCCGCCGGTCCCGACAAATCCGTCGCGGTCTTTGTCGAACGGGCGCGATGCGCGCGAGGGATCTTTGCAGACGCTCAACGCCCTCATTCCCGCAAACGGAAGGAGCGTGCGCAAGTCTCCGTCCTCCCCGCCGACTACGAACATTCTCTTCTGGCGCCCCGACGCAATTTCGTCGAAGGCGAATCCCAGCGCGTGCGAGCTGCTCGCGCACGCCGAGGCGAATCCGCAGCTTGCCCCCTTTATGCGAAAGGCCGACACCAAGTTGTACGAGAGCGTCCCGACTATCGAGCAGACTATCGCAAACGGAAAGCAGCGGCGCACGCCGACCTCGTCCATTTTGCGCATGTGGTGATAGAGCATTCCGGGAGAGCCGGCGCTGGCCGTGTACATTCCGGTTTCCGCGTTCGACACTTCTTCGGGGGTCAGCTTCGCGTCTTCTATGGCCTGAATCATCGCGCAGTAGGCGTAGAGGCAGTGGGGGGAGAATCCGCGCAGAATGTCGCGCCTTACGGTATATTGGGACGGCCATGTCCAGTCTTCCGGATCGTGGCTGGCGGTGTCGAATCCCTTGACGGTCCCGACGCACTTGACGGGATACTTCGGATCTTCAAAGGGCGGATATAGCTCTATTCCGTTTTTCAGGTTTATGAGGCTGTCGAGAACTTCGGATTTCGAGTTGCCTATGCTCGTGACGAATCCGAGTCCCGTTATTGCTACATTTTTTCTCATTTTGCGTCTTCCATTTTTTGCCTATTCGGCGGAGTCGGCGGCGCGGACGCCGTCAGGATTTATAGTCAAATGCAAAGGTTATTCTGTCCGCATATGCGGCGCGTTCGCCGTTTACGTCCATATGCGCCGTAAATATCGCGACGGGGTGGCGCAGGCGGACGGCTTTTACGGATATTTCAAACGTGTCTCCGGGCCGGCACAGCCGTGTACAGCGCGCCATTTCCGTGCATGTGACGAATATTTTTTTCGGATCGACTTCCCTTTCCAGCGCGGGATTGCGGCTCATAATCAGGTAGAACACGCAAAGCTGTCCGAGCGATTCCAGCATCAAAGTTCCGGGAAATACGGGATTGTTCTTGAAATGCCCCCTGAGAAAATCCTCGTTTCCGCTGATTTTGTAAGTTCCGGTTGCGCCGTCTTTCTTTATTTTTGCGCTTTGCAGAAACAGGAAAGGCTCCTGATGCGGCATGGCCTTGACGATGTCGTCGTATGAATATGATATTTCTTCCTGCATATTGTTAATGGCAAATTGCAGTATGGCAAAAAGGGAGGGGGTCTCAATACTTTTTTTGTTTTGGCGCACTGCGGCGGCCGCGTTTCTTCGGCGCGGCCGGCCGCAATAAGGAATCTGCGCGGACATTTTTTATTTCGGATTTTTTTGCGAGTTTTGTCGCGCGGCGGACGTTGGCGGCGGGTGTTGAGGGTGTGTGTTGGCATCGGGTGTTGCGGCGGGCTGTCAAATTGCGCGCGGCGCATAGTATGGAGCGTTGACGAATTGCGCGGAGGGCTTGCAGCCGCCAAAAGCCGCTAAAAAAATGCGGGCTGTCGGATAAATGCAAGTCGCCGGATTTGTCAGGCGGATCTCATAAAAAAAGCCGTCCAATATGGACGGCCTCGAACTATATATTATCCCCTAAAAAAATCTTTCGCCAATTTGAGGCCTACTTGCGCCTTCTTCTGAGTACAACAAGCGCAATCGCGGCAAGGCCGAGTATCGCCGCCCACTCCGCGGGCTCCGGCACCGCCACGTAGGAAACGTACAGCCCGTCGGCCAGATTCTTGGCTGTAAATAGGTAGTCCTTTCCGTTGTAGTTATATACTTTGTAGCCGTCGGTCGCGGCAAAGGTTATGTTGGCGTCCGCGGCGGACTCCCACGATATGATTTTAAGCTCGACGTCGTTTGCTATCATGAAGTCGATGTAGTCGTCGGGATTGCCGCCTATGGCGCTCAA